>CAZRAU010000021.1:0-34807 GCA_964598025.1 uncultured bacterium | reverse complement strand
AAGGCTTTCGAATTCCTGCGGCATGTCCACGTCTATCTCCATGAAGACCAAACCCAGCTTCTGATCGGGCTCGTCTATGATCACGGCTTCACAGAAAGTAATATTGAAGCCCTTCTCGTGGAGGGTCCCGGTGCAGCTGTTGAGGAGCCCCGGCCAGTCGAGAGCAAGCACCGCGAATGTAACCGAAGGCCGCCCCAGGGCGTATCTTGTCGCTTCGGGACTTATGTAGATCTGGACTGCGCCGTGCTTCTTGCGGTCCCGCTCTATCAGCTCGATGGCAATAGCGAGATAGTGGGAAGGCATGCGCGCGGGGTATCTTCCGGATCCGCTGATCAGGCGGTAGTCTTCCTCGATCTGTGCCTCGCTGATGCCCTTGCCGGCGAGCAGCTGCTTTACCTTGCCGAGCGTAACCATGCGATATCAGGTCCTGGCGGCCTGTTCCTCCCGCGGTCCGGCGCCGGCGTCAGTTCCCTTCCGGCGGCAGAGCTTCCAGCATCTCCCGGGCCCGCGCGGCTTCAACGGTCCCGGGATAACGGTTTACGAGTATCTTGAAATACTGCCTCGCGGTCTCTATGTCGTCGATCTTGAGGTACGAATGCCCCAGTTTGTGCATTGCCTCCGGGACTTTGTCGCCTGACGGATAGCTGTTCAACACCTTCCGGAATTCTACGATGGCCCTTGGGTAGTCCTCCATGATGTAATAGGACTGGGCAATCATGAACTGGGCGTCATCGGAGAAGTCGGTCATGGGAAAGCGTGCGACGAAATCTCTGAACCCCGCGACGGCCGACTGGAAGTCACCCTTGGTGAAGTCTATGTACGCTGTCTCGTAAAGGTGGGTAGCAACCGAGGCCCGGGCCATCGATGTATCGGCAGGGACGGCGGAGGTATCGGCGGCCTGGGTCATGGGAGTCCGACGCATGTCCATCTGCGAGATCTTGTAGCGGTTCTCATCGACCTGTGACTCCAGGATCTCCAGTCTGGTCTGGAGTTCGTCCATCCTGCTTTCCGTCACAGCCCTGCTGGTTCTTACCGGTGCGGACTTGCTCCCGAAAGTCGTATCAAGATAGGCCATCTCCGCCTGCAGGTATGCGAGCGAGTCCTCGAGGCTGACTACCCTCCGGCGCTGTCTCTCCATACCGGTCTCGATATCATAAATCCTCTTTCCGTAACAGCCCGGCAGCGCAAGCACCACCAGTGCAGCAAGAATGAAGATGTCCCTTGTGCCCTTGCGCATCATATCCATCCCTTTACTTTGTGACGAACTCGGCCCGCCGATTCTTGGCCCAGGCTTCTTCATCATGTCCGGGGTCCACAGGTCGTTCTTCGCCATAACTTATCACAGATATCCTGGACTTCGCTATACCGAAGTTGACCAGGAAGTCCCTCGCGGCCTGGGCGCGCTTCTCGCCGAGTGCAAGATTGTACTCGTCCGTGCCGCGTTCGTCGCAGTGCCCCTGTATCATGACATCCATCTTGGGATGAGCCATCAGGATCTCGGCATTCTCGGAAAGCGCTGAGATCGCCTTGCCGGACAGATTGTACTTGTCGTAATCGAAATAGACGGAGGCGAATTCTATCGTTTCCTTCTCAGCGGACTCGATCGGTTTGATCGCTTCTTCCGCCTCCCTCGCCCTTTTGGCCTCCTCTTCCTCAACTGCTCTCCGCCGGGCCTCCGCCTGAGCCGCTTCCTCATCCTCGAGAGATCTCATCTTCTTCCCGCCACAGCCGATCATCATGGCCACGGCCGCCACCAGAACAACAAGCATGATCAGTCTCGCATATCTCTTCTTCATCCAGGCCTCCTTCATCCTGACATCCTAGTCTTCAACGGGCACGGGTTCTCCGTGCCGAGGTTCTCTCGTCCAGGAAGCATCTCTGGCGTTCCTGAGACCGTCGAATATCCGGCGTTTGCCGCCTCCGTCTCTGTTCATTATGTAAATACCCGAATTGCCCCCCGCGGTCGAGGAAAAAACGATGTGCATGCCGTCGGGAGACCATGCGGGATGTTCGTTGTCGCCCTGGTCGGTGAGCATCGTGGTTGTTATTCCGAAGGGATCGACCGTGCAAATCTGGAATCTCCCATTGACCCGCGAGACGAACGCTATGAGATCGCCCTCGGGGGACCAGGCGGGGGACGTATTGTACCCCCCGTCGTAAGTGATCCGTCTCGCATTGGAACCCTCCACATCGGTGACGAAGATCTGGGGTGAGCCTGTCCGATCGGAAGTGAAAGCGAGTTCAAAACCGTTCGGCGCCCAGGTGGGGGAGCAGTCTATGCCGCTGAAGTTGGTCAGGCGATCGCGGGTCTTGCCGTCAAGGGATATGATGTAGATTTCCGGATTGCCGTCCTTGCTCAGGGTGAGCGCGAGGCTCTTGCCGTCCGGTGACCACTCAGGTGTGGCGTTCATGCCCTCGAAAGCGGCGAACTTCGTGGTGACCTGACGCTCCAAATCGTTGACATATATGGCGGGGCTGCCCGACTGATACGAAACGTAAGCGAGCCGGCCGCCGTCCGGCGACCAGGTGGGGCTCATCACTATCGTCGGGGTGGTCGTGAGACGCACGAGCTGCGAGCCGTCTATATGCACGGTGTAGAGACTGGACCCGCCTTTCTCGCCGGCGACAAAGGCCAGGCGCGTATTGGCGATCCCCGTCCTGCCGGTCAAGGCGTACACGATGTCGTCCGCCACGATATGGGCGACATTCCTTATCCTCTCGGTGGGGGCGCTGTATCGCCTCCTGAATATGGCGTGGTCCGTCGTCCTGTCTCTGAGATCTATGTCGAAGCCGGCGTCCTCGGCCCCCGCGGAGACGGTTACCCCGACCGTGGCATGGGGATTGTCCTGCGTGGGGTCTTCTACGATCTCGAAGTAGCCCGACATGTCGAGGTCCGCGCGGAGTGTTTCCATGAACCGGGCCCGGTATTCGGCGAGCACCCCGTCGGGTTTCTCCTTGGGCTCGACAAACGCGATTCGTATGAGCAGGCGCCCCTCGGTGGTGACGCGAAGATGCACATCGGTCTGGCCCATGAGGCCGGTGGATGCCAGGGCAATGCAGACAAGCACCAGTGCGGCTGATCTTGAGATGTTTCTCATCATCTATCCAGACGTCTGCTGAAACTCAAAGTGGACACCGAGCCACCTGCCGTCAAAGCTCGCCGGCAGCGGCGGCAACGGCCCGGACAGGTTCACCGCTCTCATCGCCGCCCTGTCGAAGAGGTCGAAACTCGATACCTGCTCTACCTTGACCGACGATATGCCGCCGTCCCTCATTATCTTGAAATAGACCGTACACATGACATTCTGCCCGCCCGATACAGGCGGTGGCGACCAGTTGAAGCTCACCCTCTCCTTGATTATCTCGAGATAATACGCGAATCGGAAATCCTCGTCATCCACGCGCACGTTCGAAGTCGAGCCGGATGCGAGCTGCGGCCCCTGGGGTTTGGCCTCCTGCTTGGCGGACCCGGTGTCGGGGGTCTTGGGCTTCGGTGCTTCGGTCTGCTTCGGCTTATCCGGCGCCGGTTTGACCTCCTCCTTGGTTTCCCGCTTCCTGGTGTTGGTCTGATAGGCCATCTCGGACTTCTCGGTTTTCTTTTCCGGTTGAGGTTCCGGTGGGGGCGCCGGCTCGGGAGGCTTGATTGTCTTGACCTCGGCTTTGGGTGCCTGCTTCTGTTCGCCCACGAGCCTGACGTCTATCACTTCCACGATCTGGCTGCGTGTTCGCTGAAATCCCGGGGATATCACCAGAATCAGGAAGGCTACGTGTACGGCTGTGGATACGGCGAATGACCTTCTCACTTAGCGTCCTCGTCCAGCTCGGTTATGAGCCCGACATCGTGTATCCCCGTCTTCCTGGCAAGGTCGAGTACCTTGATGACAGCTCCATACGGCACCGCCTTGTCGGCTCTGATGAGGACGCCTTTCTTGCCGGCCTTCAAGGCCTGGTCGAGCTCGTCCGGGAGGGCCGCCAGAGGGATCACCCTGTCGTCGACCATGAGGGTGGCGTCCTTTCTAACGGTAACCACGAGGTTGCCCCGGGTCTCCACGGCCTTGGCCGATGCTTTGGGAAGATTGACCTGGATACCCATCTGCATAAGAGGGGACGTTATCATGAAGATAATCAGAAGAACCAGCGTAACGTCGACCAGCGAGGTCACGTTTATCTCAGACAGAGATTTCTGCGGAGTCCAGTTCACGCGCTATCTCCTTCTGGATGCTGTCGGTCACCCGGGACATGAAGTCCTCCATCAGAGTCCCCTCTCGCCGTATGGTGTTGACCAGATAGTTGTATGCGACCAGTGCGGGAATCGCCGCGCCAAGACCGAAGACGGTAGTGATAAGCGCCTCGGCGACTCCCGAGCCCACCACCGCGAGGCTCGCGGATCCCATCTGTCCCATGCTGAGGAACGAATTCATCACGCCCCATACGGTCCCGAAAAGGCCGAGGAAGGGCGACACACTCGCGGTCGTGGCGAGGAAGATGAGGTTCTTCTCCATGTTCCCCATGAAACCCGCGGCCTTCCGCTCCATGGCGCCCTTGGCGACATCGGCGATTTCCGAGGGCTTGACCTTGGTCGCGTCCTTGATCGACGCCAGCTGTTTCTCCACAGCTGTCGATGCCTCTATCAATAGATGGGGAAGCCTCGACTCCTTGGAGTGGCGGCCGTAGCGGGCGGCTTCGAAAATGGAGAAATCGGGAGGCAAGGTCCGCAGGAACTTGTCAGTCTGGCGCGCAGACCTCCTCAGCGATCGGATCTTGTCGATTGCTATGGACCACGAGACTATCGACAGCACGGTCAGGATGGCCAGGACGACCTTGGCCACTATGCCCGCACTTACGAGTATGTCTCCGATCCCGGAGTTAAGAAGTATGGCAAGCTTGATCATGACGGTCCGGTACCTGTTGTATATACTTCGCCTTTATACCGGCGCCGCTTCGAAGGGCTATGATAGATTATTCATGCAGTGCCTTTTTGTCAAGTCCTAATTGCTGTGGTATCCAAGAACTGCAGGGCTCGGTTCGCATCAAAACAAAGGGAAACAAACGTATTGACAAGAGCACATTTGAGCTGGTATGTTCACCTGACTGCCTTTGTCTATTCAGGTAAAAACAACACGAACGGAGACTGAGGATGAGCCCGACACGAGTGAAGTTGTCCCGGGAGCAGGTTGCCGGCGATTTTGTCCGGTTGGTCAACGAGATAAGCGGTCAAAACGTTCTCAATTGCTACCAGTGCGGCAGGTGCTCCGCGGGTTGCCCACTTACCTTCGCAATGAAGTGTCTGCCGAGTCAGGTTATCAGGCTGGTTCAGCTGGGACTCGAGGAAGAAGCCATGGAGTCGGACACACCCTGGGTCTGTGCATCGTGTCTTACCTGTCATGCCCGCTGTCCGAGGGGCGTCGATCTGGCAAAGGTGATGGAAGCCTTGAGGGCGATAAAGCTCAGGCCGGGGAAGAAGGACCGGATCAGCCTACAGAACATTCCGCGCAAAACTCTTTCCAAGTTGCCTCAGCAGGGTCTTGTGAGCGGATTAAGGAAACTCACGGGGTAGCCAGCCAGTGACTGAGGAGGTCAAGATGGACATAGCGTACTTTCCAGGGTGCACGCTAAAGACCAAAGCGATAGGCCTGGACGATTCGGTGGTTGATACGGCCAAGGTGTTCGGCTACGACTTCGTCGAGGTGCCTGACTGGACATGCTGTGGCGCTACCTTCACTCTGGCTGTCGACAACGTCATGGCACTGGCTCCGCCTATCAGGATCCTTGCCAATGCCAGGAAGGTCGGTGACCAGGTCGTGACCGTGTGTGCCGGCTGCTATAATGTTCTCAAGCGTGCCAACTACACCGTCCGGAACGACAAGGAGAAGCGCAAGAAGATCTCCGATTTCATAGAGATGGAATACGAGGGAGATGTTGAGGTCGTCCACTACCTGGAATTCCTAAGGGACATGGTGGGTTTCGAGCGAATACGCAGTGAGGTCAAGAAAGATCTCAGCAGGATAAAGGTAGTACCTTATTACGGATGCCAGCTTTTGAGACCGCATGAGGAGCTCCAGTTCGACGATCCCGAATCCCCAATGATAATGGACAACATGCTGGAGGCGATAGGCACGAGTGTGCTGGACTTCCCTCATAAGGTCGAATGCTGCGGAGCATTCTTGACGGTGTGTACGGATATCGAAGCGGCCGCAGGCCGGGCTGACGACGATGCCAAGAACGCGGTGAACGAATGCTCGTACACCATACTCGATACCGCCGGGCGAATGGGTGCCGACCTTGTCGTGCTCTCATGCCCGCTCTGCCAGTACAATCTTGACTCCGCACAGGACAAGATCGAAAAAGGCCACTACGGCTTCAGGAAACTGCCCATCATCTACTTCACGCAGCTGCTGGCGGTTGCTCTGGGGCTGGATGCGGGAAAATACGCACTCGATAGTGCTCATCATTTCGTAGACCCGTTGAGCGTCGTAAAGGCGAAAACAGCATCAAGATAGGTGAGGTGCCGAGATGAAACGGATTGGGGTTTTTGTTTGTTGGTGTGGCTCTAACATCGCAGGGACGCTCGACATAGAACGGGTTGTGCAGTCGGTCAAGAAGTTCCCCGGTGTTGTGCACGCGGAGGACTACAAGTATCTTTGCTCCGATCCGGGGCAGAACATCGTTCAGAAAGCCATACGGGACCATAACCTGGATGCTGTGGTGATCAGCGCATGTACGCCGAGCCTGCACGAGAATACATTCCGCAAGACCTCCGAGCTGGCCGGTCTCAACGCCTACCAGTGCGAGATTGCCAATATCAGGGAGCAGTGCAGCTGGGTCCATGAAGACGGCGATACCGCTACCGACAAGGCCGTCAAGATCATAAGAAGCATCGTCGAGAAGGTTAAGCGCAACGAGTCCCTGGAACCGATAACGGCTCCACTGACCAAGCGAGCGCTGGTCATAGGGGCGGGCATCAGCGGGGTTCAGGCGGCGCTGGATATCGCGGACTCGGGCTATGAAGTGATTCTGGTGGAAAGAGAGCCCTCGATAGGGGGCCACATGGCGCAGCTCTCGGAGACTTTCCCCACGCTTGATTGTTCGCAGTGTATTCTCACCCCGAAGATGGTGGAGGTGAGCCGCCACCCCAAGATCAAGCTTATGACCTACAGTGAGGTGCTCGAGATAAGCGGTTTTCTCGGCAACTTCGATGTCAAGATCCTCAAGAAGCCCAGATATGTGGATGAAACCCTCTGCAACGGCTGTAACGAGTGCGCGGAGGTATGTCCCGTTGTGGTGCCCAATGAGTTCGAACGGGGCCTGAGTTCCAGGCATGCGATATACGTCCCATTCCCTCAGGCGGTCCCTGCGGTCTACACGATCGACGCCGATTCCTGTCTGGGGCTCTTCCCGCTGGCCTGTGAGAAGTGCAAGCAGGTCTGTGAGGTCGAGGCCATAAACTACGACATGGAGCCCGAGATCATCGAGGAGAAGGTCGGGGCGGTCGTGGTCGCCACAGGTTTCGATGTCTACCCGATAGAGAACATCAAGGAATACGGCAACGGCCGCACGCCCGACATCATAGACGGCCTCCATTTCGAGCGCCTGCTTTCTGCGTCGGGCCCCACGCAGGGTGAGGTAAGAAGGCCCTCGGACGGCAAGGTGCCCAAGGAAGTGGTGTTCGTGCAGTGCGCCGGGTCGAGAGACACCGAGCGGGGCAAGCCGTATTGTTCCAAGATATGTTGCATGTACACTGCAAAGCACGCCATGCTCTACAAACACAAGGTGCCCGACGGTCAGGCGTACATCTTTTACATAGACGTGCGTGCCGGCGGCAAGGGCTATGAGGAGTTCTACCAGCGCGGCATGGAAGAAGACGGTACGATGTATCTCCGGGGCAAGGTATCCAAGGTATTCCAGGACGGTGACAAGGTTGTGGTCTGGGGTTCGGATACCTTGACTGGGAAGAAGATAGAGATAGCGGCGGATCTGGTGGTCCTGGCCGCACCCATGATCCCGACCGAAGGCAGCGGCGAGCTTGCCAGACGACTTAAGATACAAACCGACATAAATGGATTCATGAGCGAGGTTCACCCGAAGCTCAGACCGGTCGAGAGCATCACCGCGGGGTTTTATCTGGCCGGTGCCGGGCAGGCACCCAAGGACATCCCTGAGGCGGTTGCCCAGGCCGGCGGCGCGGCGGCCAAGGTGGTCGCGCTCTTCTCTTCAGACGTAGTGCACCACGATCCAATGATCGTGGGTGTCGACGAGGACCTCTGCAGCGGCTGCGGTGTATGCGTGGGCGTATGTCCCTTCGGTGCCAGAGAATTGGATACGGAAAGAAAGAAGGTAAAGGTGGTCGAGGTGCTCTGTGAGGGTTGCGGGGCCTGTGGCGCGGCCTGCCCGACAGGTGCCGCCCAGCAGAGGAATATGACCGACGACCAGTTGGAAAGCATGGTAGGTGCGAGTCTAACGGAGAGCCTGGAAGGCGAGGAGGAATCCTAGCATCCCACGAAAGGTGAGGTAAGCTATGGCGACAAAGAAACCACGGGACACCAAGGGTGGCGCCAAGACCGGGGCTGCCGCAGTCAAGGCCCCGAAGCAGCAGGCGGAAGCCGGGTCCAAGATGGCCAGAATCTATATCATGGGTAAGGAATACAAGGTGCCGGACGGCCTGACCATCCAGAAGGCGCTGGAGTATGCCGGCATGAGGCTTCTAAGGGGCTGTGGCTGCCGTGGTGGCTTCTGCGGTGCCTGTGGCACGGTCTATAGGACCGAGGGCGACTACAAGCTCAAGGTCGCGCTGGCGTGCCAGACGGTCGTCGAGGACGGCATGTATCTTACCCAGATACCCTTCTACCCGGCGAACAAAGCCGCCTATGTGATCGAGGAGCTCCAGCCGACGCTGGATGCACTCGTGGAGAACTATCCTGAGATCATGCGTTGCGTGCAGTGCAACACGTGCAGGAAGGTCTGCCCTCAGGACATAGAGGTAATGCAGTACATAGCTGCTGCCATGAGAGGCGATATCGCCAAGCTTGCCGATCTATCGTTCGATTGTATCATGTGCGGGCTCTGCGCAAGTCGCTGCCCGGGAGAGCTGGTCCAGTACTATGTTGGGATCCTGGGTCGCAGGCTGTATGCGAAGTACATGATGCCCAAAGCGGAGCATCTCGAATGCAGGCTGGAGGAACTCAGGAAGGGCAAGTTCGATAAGGACCTGGATGATCTGATGAAGATGTCCAAGGATGGCGTGAAGAAACTCTATGATTCCAGGGACATTGAGCCTGAAGACGAGATCGAGAAGCCGGTAACGGTCTCTTCCGGAGATATTAGCGACTAATCAGGAGGACTGATAATGCCTATCGAGCCCGGAGTTGAGCCTTATTCCGAGGATATGCGTGAATCGATCAAAAAGGTCGAAGCTACCCGCGCTCAAAGGATGACCCAGGAGTACCCCATGCTGAGTGCGGACGAGAAGGCTAGACTTCTCAAGAAGTACCATCCCGATCACAAAGAAGGTCAGCTTGTTGATATCAAGGTCGGCCCCAGCAAGGGCGAGAAGACCTTCAAGGAAGTTGAGTCCGTTATCCAAGCCTACAGCCGGCTCGAGCCCAAGGGCTTCGATCTTTCGAAGGTGGATTTCGATGTCGACGTGCTGGTGATAGGCGGTGGGGGCGGCGGGACCTCGGCGGCGCTGATGGCCCAGGAGGCCGGCGCCAATGTGCTGCTTGCCACCAAGCTCCGCCTGGGTGACGCCAATACCATGATGGCCCAGGGCGGAATCCAGGCCGCGGACAAGGCCACCGATACGCCGTCCAGGCACTACCTGGATGTTATGGGCGGGGGCGGCTACTACAATTTCCCCGAGCTGGTGAAGGCCCTGGTCATGGACGCACCCTATGTGATGCGCTGGCTGCAGGAATTGGGTGCCATGTTCGACAAGGAAGATGACGGTACCTACATAACCATACACGGCGGCGGGACCTCGAGAAAGCGGATGCATGCGGCCCGTGACTACAGCGGAGCCGAGATCATGCGCACGCTGAGGGATGAGTTTCAGAATCGTGGTATCAAAGTGCTGGAATTCACCGCGGCCATCGAACTTCTCAAAGACTCTGAGGGCAAGTGCGCCGGTGCGGTGCTTTATAATATGGAGACCGAGGAGCACTTCATCTGCCGTGCCAAGACCACGATCATCGCTACCGGTGGGGCGGGCAGACTTCACGTTCAGGGTTTCCCGACCACGAACCATTACGGCGCCACCGCGGACGGCCTGCTGATGGCCTACCGCGCCGGTGCGCCCTTCGTCTACATGGATGCGATCCAGTACCATCCGACGGGTGCGGCCTTCCCCGAGCAGATTCTGGGTCTGCTTGTTACCGAAAAGGTCAGGGGCATGGGAGCCCAGGTGGTCAACGTGGACGGCGAGCAGTTTGTCTATCCTCTGGAGACCCGTGATGTCGAGTCATCGGCGATTATAAGGGAGTGTACCGAGGTGCGGAAAGGTATTGTGACCCCTACCGGCATGGTAGGTGTCTGGCTGGACTCGCCGATGATCGAGATGAAACAGGGGCCCGGCTCGATAAAGAAGTCCTTGCCCGCGATGGTCAGGCAATATGAGCGCTGCAATATCGACATGACCAAGGACCCGATCCTTATCTACCCCACCCAGCATTATCAGAACGGCGGGGTCAAGATAAACGCCGACGCCGAGACCGACGTCCCCAACCTGTATGTTGCCGGAGAGGCCTCAGGCGGTGTCCACGGGCGAAACCGATTGATGGGGAATTCGCTTCTGGACGTGCTTGTCTTCGGAAGAAGGGCGGGCAAGAACGCCGCCCAGCGGGCCCGGAAAACCAAGATTGCGAGTCTTACGCTAAAGCATGTTGATGAGTATCACAAGGAGCTGGAGAAGGCAGGGATTCCCAGAGAGCGCGTTGCGCCGATGCTCTTGCCGGACTACAGGCGTCCGGAGACCAAAGAGCGTCAGAAGGGGCAGATTCCGCTAGGTGTGCGGATCTGACCTGGGATTCTTGACATGCACCCGGCCGTGTGTTAGCATCCGCAAAGTCTCGCGATTTCCTATTTCATAGGCCTGGACTATTTGATGGGGGAGATGCATGTGAGGGAGTATAAGAGCACTGATATTAGGAACGTCGTACTCGTCGCCCACGGCGGCACGGGGAAGACCTCGCTTGCGGAGTGCCTGCTACACACCGCCAGGGCCACTCCCAGGCTGGGAAAGGTCGACCAGGGCAATTCGATTCTCGATTATGCCGATGATGAGGTCGAGCGCAAAGTCACTATAAACCTGGCCGTGGGGCATCTCGACTGGAAGAACAAGAGAATCAACCTGATAGATACTCCGGGGTACGCGGACTTTTACGGCGACACCAAAGCGGCGGTGCGGGCCGTGGACACCGGTATCGTCATGGTCAAGGGTGACACCGGTGTGGAAGTGGGCACCGAGAAGGTCTGGGAGTTCCTCGATGAATACTCGCTCCCCCGGCTGGTTGTGGTGAATCGCTTGGACAAAGAGTATACGGAAATCGAGAAGGTGGTCGGCGAGATAAAGGACCTGCTCAAAGGACCGATCGTTGAGGCCCAGATCCCTGTCGGCGCGGCGGATTCCTTCGATGGTGTGGTGGATCTCCTATCAATGAAGTACTTCAAGTACGACCGGAGCGGTTCCGGTGCGGGCATGATGCATGAGATACCGGGCGATCTGGCCGATCGGGCGAAGGCGGCCCGTGAGAAGCTGGTCGAGAGCATCGCCGAGTGCAGCGATGAACTGCTTGAAGCCTATCTGGAAGGCAAGGAGATAAAGCCTGAAGCCCTGGCGGAAGCGTTCAGGAACGGTCTCGCGGCCGGGAAGATCATACCGCTGGTCTACGCTTCCTCGGAGTTCAACATCGGCACCCAGCAGATTCTGGATCTCATAGCCGGCGTTTTTCCCTCGCCCGCAGATGGTCCTATGGTCAAGGGTGTCGATCCAAAGACCAACCAGAAAGTCGAGCGAAAGCCCTCCTCCGACGAGCCCTTTGCGGCGCTTGTCTTTAAGACCATATCCGAGCCTCACGTGGGTGAGATGTCGGTGATGCGGGTGATGACCGGGCAGGTGCTCGAGGGAACCGAAGTCCTGAATTCGGTCAGGGACGGTACGGAGAAGTTCACGCAGCTCTATACGCTGATGGGGCGGGAGCGGCGCGAAGTCAACAAGTTGATCGCGGGCGATATTGGTGCTACCGTCAAACTCCGTGATACCGGGACCAACGACACACTCTGCGATAAGACCAAGCCCGTAATCCTCGACACCATCAAGTTTCCCAAACCCGTGGTACGGGATGCCATCGAGGCCCAGACCAAGGGTGATGAGGACAAGATATCCGGCGGTTTTGCCAGGCTCCTGCAGGAAGATCCCACGTTCTCCGTGAAGGTCGATCCCGAGACCAAACAGACCATCATCTCGGGGATGGGTGAGCTTCACCTGGACGTGCTTCTCAAGCGCCTCAAGGAGAGATTCAATGTCGGAGTGAACCTCATCAAGCCCCGTGTGGCTTACCGGGAGACCATAAAGGGCTCGGCGGAAGCCCAGGGTAAGTATAAGAAACAGACCGGTGGTCGTGGGCAGTATGGGGATGTCTGGCTAAGGCTGGAACCGATGGAGAGATCCGCCGGGTTCGAATTCGCCAACAAGCTCGTGGGCGGCTCGGTGCCCACCAAGTATGTCCCCGCCGCCGAAAAGGGTGTTGTGGAATCCATGGAACACGGAGTGATTGCAGGTCATAAGGTCGTGGATCTCAGGGCGACCATCTTTGACGGGTCATTCCACGAAGTGGATTCTTCGGACATGGCTTTCAAGATTGCCGCCTCCATGGCCTTCAAGAAGGCATTCGCGGACGCCAAGCCGATGCTTCTCGAACCCATCATGAATGTGGTCGTGACCGTCCCCGATGACAATCTCGGCGATGTCATGGGCGATCTTTCAGGTAAGCGGGGTAGGATTCAGGGCATAGACTCCCGAGGACATCTGCAGGTGGTGAGAGCCCAGGTGCCTCTTGCCGAGCTTTACAAGTACTCCACGAATCTGAGGTCTATGACCCAGGGTAGGGGTATGTATGAGAGCTCTTTCTCTCATTATGAAGAGGTTCCTCACGAGATTGCCCAGAAGATAGTGGCGGACGCAAAGGCCGAAAAAGAAGAAGCGAAGAAATAGAGCAAGCCCGGGGTCGGATCTTGAAGATTGCGTTCGATTTACAAGATCCGACCCCTCTGCTTTGATGCGTGGCGTGGCTGCTCGTCTGCCGGAAGCAACAAACGCGTGTGCAGCGTCGGGGTTCCATCCCCGACGGTGGTCGGGTCTCCGTGCCCGATGGCCGGATGATTGGAGTTGCCCGTGGCCAAATACCCTCTCGGCCTTTCGACCTCCTGGAACGGCGCCGGTCTCAAGGACGGCAGGGAGATTGTAGACCAGATCACCAGCCTCGGTTTCAGGTGCCTCGAGGTGGAATACCGCGTGAGCCTGGAGGCGGTGGCGGGCATAGAGGGTGCGGTCGACTCGGGCGCGATCCGGGTGTCGAGCGTCCACAATTACACCCCCCTTGGGGCCGGTGAAGAAGCCACAAGCAGGGGGGGGGACAAACGTAATCTGGCCTCGCCCGATGAGGCCGAGCGGCAAGAGGCCGTGAGACTCACGCGGCGCTCCCTGGATCTCGGGCGAAGGCTGGGGGCCAAGGCGCTTGTGCTGCATATGGGTGAGACCGGCATGGCCCGCGATTATTTCGGGGAGCTGGTGGATACCGTGGAGAGGGAGGGAGTCGCGTCGGACCGTGCGGCGGGTCTGCGCCGGCGCGTGAAGGCAGCCAGGGACGCCGAGAAGGGCCCCTACCTAGCCGCGGCCATGAGAAGCTTGTGTGAACTTCTTCCGCTGGCCGAGGCGGCCGGAATCGTCTTGGGAATCGAGAACCGTTATTACTATCATCAGGTTCCGCTTCCCGAGGAAATCCCGGACTTGCTGGATCGCCTGGGCTCGCCGTACGTCGGGTACTGGCATGATATCGGCCATGCCCATGTTATGGAGGTGTTGGGTTTCATGAGCCATCGCGAGATCCTCGATCCGCTTGCGCGACGTCTGATTGGGGTTCACATACACGATGCCCTATTCATTAGAGATCACAGGGCGCCGGGCACGGGTGAAATCCCCATCAAGTCCGTTCTCACCAGGATTCCAGCGGACGCCATCAAGATCGTGGAACTAGCCGGCACCGTGCCGCGTGCCGACATCGTAAGAGCGGTCCCGCTGCTCCAAGGCTTCGGTCTGTCACTGTAGCGGTGCCACTCCTGTGGCGCCGAATGTCTTGCGTAGCGTCGGGTTTCCACGCCCGGCGTCGTGCGCCGGTTCGCCGGACGGAGAATTCGATTGAACTGGGACGGTGCTTGTGCTATCTATATAGATTGGATAGAACTGGAGAGGTGATCACATATGTCAGGACATTCCAAGTGGAGTACCATCAAGCGGAAGAAGGGAAAGGCCGACCAGCAGCGAGGCAAGCTTTTCACGAGGCTGATCAAGGAAATCACTGTGGCCGCGCGTGACGCCGGCGGCGATCCGGAGGGCAACCCGAGGCTCAGGACCGCCATTGAGAACGCGAAAGGCAGCAACATGCCCACGGCGAACATCGACAAGGCGATCAAGCGGGGAACCGGCGAACTCCCGGGGATCACCTATGAGGAGTACACTTACGAGGGCTACGGACCCCAGGGTGTAGCCATCATGGTGGAGGCGCTTACCGACAACAAGAACCGTACGACGGCGGAGATACGGCACGTTCTGAGCAAGCACAACGGGCATTTGGGTGAAGTCGGCTGCGTTTCTTGGATGTTTGACCAGAAGGGAACGATCGTAGTGGATAAGGGCAAGGCGGACGAGGACACCTTGATGTCGGTGGCGCTGGAGGCAGGCGCGGAAGACGTTAGGGATGAGGGTGAGTTCTTCGAAGTGGTGACCGCCCCGACCTTGTTGGACAAGGTCAAGAAGGGGCTGACCGGGAACAAGATCGAATTCGCCAGCGCCGAACTTGCCCGGGAGCCTCAGACTGTCATAAATCTTGAAGGCAAACACGCCGAGCAGATCCTGAAACTCATGGATGCTCTTGAGGATCTTGATGATGTCCAGAAGGTCTATGCCAACTTCGATGTCCCCGATGACATAATGGAAAGACTTGGTGAAGAGTAGGCCATGGTCGTACTCGGCATCGATCCAGGGACGAGGCAGACCGGCTACGCGGTGGTCGAGGCGTCCGGAGATGTGGCCCTTGTGGTTGACTCCGGCGCCGTTTCCGCTTCGCCGCGGCATCCCTTCCACGAGAGATTGAGAATCATCTTCGACGGTCTCGTGGACATTGTCGAGAGGTACCGCCCCGACGAGATAGCGATCGAGGATGTCTTTGTGAAAAAGAACGTGCGGGTGGCGCTCAAGATAGGACATATCCGTGGAGTGGCGCTTCTGGTTGCGGCCATGCACGAAGTCCCGGTCGGGGAGTACTCACCCGGTGCCATAAAGCAAGCCGTAGTCGGAAGCGGCTCCGCCTCAAAGGAACAGGTGAAGTTCATGGTCACGGCACTCCTTAAGCTGCCGGATGTGCCGGGTGAGGACGAAGCCGATGCACTGGCCGTGGCGCTCTGCCACATCCACAAACGCAGACTGAGCGAGGATTCACCGCTTGATATCCTATATAAAAGGTACTCTTGCTGAAAAGACGCCCGCCCGCCTCATAGTGGAAGCCCATGGCCTGGGCTACGAGATCTTGGTCCCGCTGTCCAGTTATGACGCATTCGGCGAAGAAGGGTCTGAGGTGCTGGTCTATACCCACTTTCATGTCCGGGAAGACAGCCACCAGCTTTTCGGTTTCGCCACCAAGAAGGAGCGCAGGCTTTTCGACATGCTGATATCGGTATCGGGAATCGGCCCGAGATCCGCGCTGACCATTCTTTCGGGTGTGAGCGTGGATGATTTCTGCGGGGGTATCGCAAGGGAAGAGGTGAGCTTTCTGACCGCGATATCGGGCATCGGCAGAAAGACGGCGGAGAGGCTTATAGTAGAGCTCAAGGGAAGAGTGTCCGAGCTTGAGGTGGAGGTGGGTGTGGCAACCGGAATGATCTCCGCGCAGGATGCGATGTCGGAGGCGGTCCGGGCGCTCATGGCCCTCGGCTTCACGAGGCTTGCGGCACGAAGGGCCGTGGAGAAGTGTGTGGACGAGGCCGAAGGAGATGTCGGAATCGAGGAGTTGATTAGAGGTGCCCTCAGACATACCTAAGCGAAGACCCAGGACCGTCGATCCGAGTGCCGCGGTTCCCAGGATCACAAACCCTGAGGCCGTGGATGATGAGAAGGAATTCGATAAGAGCCTGCGGCCCCAGACCTTCGATGAATTCGTAGGGCATGAGCGGCTCAAGGACAATCTCAAGGTCTTCATCGAAGCAGCCAAGATGCGTGGTGAAGCACTCGATCACGTTCTCTTCTATGGCCCGCCCGGGCTGGGAAAGACCACGTTGGCGAACATAATCGCAAACGAGATGAGCGTCGGTATGACATCGACCTCCGGTCCGGTCATTGAGAGGCCGGGCGATCTGGCCGGGCTCCTCACCAACCTGAGAGAAGGCTCGGTGCTGTTTATCGATGAAATCCACAGGCTCAACCATGTGGTTGAGGAGTATCTGTATCCTGCGATGGAAGACTTCACCTTGGACATAATGATAGACAAGGGTCCGAGCGCCCGGTCGATAAAGCTCAACCTGAATCATTTCACTCTGATAGGAGCGACCACGCGGGCGGGCATGATCACTTCGCCGATGCGGGCGAGGTTCGGGGTTGTGAACCGGATCGGATTTTACACCGCCGAGGAGCTCAAGTTCATCGTGGAACGATCCGCGAAGATTCTGGGCGTGGGCATCGACAAGGATGGCGCAGAGGAGATCGCCAGACGAAGCAGGTGCACGCCGCGAATCGCCAACAGGCTGCTCAGGCGGATTCGGGATTTCGCCCAGGTCAAGGGCGAGGGCAAGGTGACGAAGGAAATAGCCGACATGGGTCTCGAGGCCCTCGAGGTGGATAAGCGCGGGCTCGACGACATGGACAAACGGATACTGAAGACCATAATGGAGAAGTTCGGCGGCGGGCCGGTGGGGATCAGTACGCTGGCGACCGCCGTAGGCGAAGAAGCCGAGACCATTGAGGAAGTGTACGAGCCCTATCTTGTTCAGGAAGGTTTCCTGGAGCGGACCCCCAGGGGAAGAGAGGTCACTGATCTCGCCCATAAGCATTTCGGCCGATCCCGGCCTCCCTGTGATCAGTCGGGTCTCTTCTAGCGCCACTCACGCGATAGCATCCTTATGTATATGACCGAGCTAAGAACCGACGACTTCGACTACGATCTCCCGAAGGAGCTGGTCGCCTACGCACCGGCCCCCGAGCGGGAAGCCTCCAGGCTCATGGTGCTGGATAGGTCCGCCGGAACGATCGGCCACGTTCGCTTCCGGGAGCTGCCCCGTTTCCTCCGCGCCGGCGATCTTGTGGTCGTAAACGACACCAAGGTCATAAAGGCGAGGCTCAAGGGGCACAAGAAACCCACCGGCGGCGCCGTCGAGCTGCTCTTGTTGAGGGAAATAGAAGATCGCAAGTGGGAGGCCCTTGTCTCACCCTCAAGGCGCATACATGCGGGAACGGAGGTTGAGATAGGAGGGAAGTATGCCTGCCGTGTCCGGGAGCGGCTGGAAGGGGCCAAGCGGCTTGTCGAGTTCTCCGATGAGGTTGCCGGGATCGTGGCGGACGTGGGTACGGTCCCTTTGCCCCCCTATATAAAGAGGGAGCCTGAGGACTTTGACAGCGAAAGGTATCAGACCGTCTATGCGGCGAGAGAAGGCTCAGTGGCTGCGCCCACTGCGGGCCTGCATTTCTCGGAAGGCCTGCTCGAGGAGCTAGGACGGAAATCGATCGCGACGGCGGCGCTGACGCTCCATGTGGGTATGGGCACTTTTCTACCGGTAAAAGCGGAGGACCCCCGGCAACATACCCTGGAGCCCGAGCACTTCGAGGTGGGTGAAGGTTGTTGCCGGACGCTTGACGATACCCGCGCCGCCGGGGGGCGGGTCATAGCGGTGGGTACCACAGTGGTCCGCACGCTTGAGACGGTGGCCGAGCGCTCGGGCGATGGAGCGCTCAAGCCGCAGAGCGGCTGGACCCACAAGTTCATACTGCCGCCGTACGGATTCCGGGTGGTCGATGGTGTTGTGACCAACTTCCATCTTCCCAGGTCGACGCTGCTCATGTTGGTTTGTGCATTTGCCGGCAGAGACCTTATAATGGGGGCTTACGAGGAAGCCATAAGGCAAGGCTACAGGTTCTTCAGTTACGGTGATGCAATGCTCATTCTTTAGGGGGGCGATTGGATTTCGAGGTGGTTCATGCGGACAGCGGGACGGGCGCCCGGGCGGGTGTTCTCAGGACCCCCAGTGGGGAAGCCTCGACTCCGACCTTCATGACGGTCGGGACCCAGGGCACCGTCAAGGCGGTATCTCCCCGGGACTTGAGGGAAGCGGGCGTCAAGATCATACTCGGCAATACCTACCACCTGTATTTGCGCCCGGGGGCCGAGATCGTTGCCCGGGCGGGCGGTCTGGCGGATTTCATGTCCTGGGACGGTCTCACGCTTACCGACAGCGGTGGCTTCCAGATCTTCAGCATGGCGGATCTCACGGAGATAGGCCCCGATGGGGTCACCTTCAGGTCCCATCTGGACGGGTCCAGACACTTCCTTACGCCGGAGGACGTGGTGAGCATCCAGGGCAAGATCGGCGCCGACATGATTATGGTTCTTGATGAGTGCACCTCCTATCCGTTATCCTATGACAAAGCCAGAAAGTCGGCGGAGCTGACTCTGGATTGGGCCCGCCGTTGCCGGACCGAGTTTGCCCGGCTCGGCCTGGATGCGAGCCAGGCGATGTTCGGAATAGTCCAGGGGAGCACCTATGAGACTCTCCGGCTCAGGTGTGTAGAGGAGCTGGCTGAGATCGGCTTCGACGGATATGCGATCGGGGGACTTTCAGTGGGAGAACCGAAAACGGCCATGTTCGAGATGGCGGCCCTATCGGCCGAGGCGCTGCCGGAGGATAGGCCAAGGTATCTCATGGGTGTGGGTTTCCCCGAGGACATAGCCGGGTGTGTCGCCCGCGGGGTGGACATGTTCGACTGTGTCATGCCCACGAGGAATGCCAGAAACGGCTCGCTTTTCACTTCCCGGGGTAGAGTGGTTGTGAAGAATGCCATCTACTCACAGGATTTCTCTCCTGTCGATCCGGAATGCGATTGCTACACCTGTAGACAGTTTTCCAGGGCGTATCTCAGGCATCTTTTCAACGCCGGCGAGCTCCTGGCCCCGTACCTGGCGACCTTGCATAACATCACGTTCTACCAGAGAATCATGAAGGAGATGCGTAAGGCGATACTTGATGATAGATTCTCGCAGTGGCATAATGCCTTTCTTTCCAAGTTGAAGGAGAACGACCGAGAGGTCTGATTGGAGGTGGCAAGATGGTTTTTCTGGCAAGTACCTACGGGGCGTTGGTGGGTCTTCTGGGACAGTGCGCACCCAAGGCCGGGGAGGGTGGAGGCGGTTCGCCGCTGTCGGGGCTGTGGATGATAGCCTTGATCTTCGTGATATTCTACTTCCTTCTTATCCGGCCGCAACAGAAAAAGCAGAAGCAGCATCAAAATATGTTGGAGTCGATCAAGAAGGGTGACAGGGTTGTGACTTCAGGGGGCATGTACGGCACCGTGATAGGCGTGAAAGACAATGTCGTGGTCCTGAAGATCGCAGACGAGGTCAAGGTGGAGTTCGCCAAGTCGGCGATATCAAGCATAGTCTCGAAGGAATAGCAGATGGCAGTCAGGCAGATAAGGCTTTACGGGGATCCTGTTCTGAGGCAGCACAGTGCGCCGGTCGAAGAGATAGACGATGGCATACGGGATCTCGTGGCCGGGCTTGTTGCCACAGTGGATGATGCAGAGGGATTGGGGCTTGCCGCCCCTCAGATCGGGATCTCGAAAAGGGTGATCGTTGTAGTCGAGCCTGACGGCGACGGCCATAGACAGCACCATGTGGTCATAAACCCCGAGATTGTCTCGGCCTGCGGGGAGGATACCAATGAAGAGGGATGTCTCAGCATACCCGGCATCTTCGCCAAGGTAAGAAGGCCCCAGAGTGTGGCCCTGAGAGGCCGGGACCCATCGGGCCGTGACGTGAGCATCGAGGCCAAGGGCCTGATGGCGCGTGCATTCGCCCATGAGATCGATCACCTCGACGGGATACTCTTTACCGACCGTATCAGCATGGTGAAGCGGAGTCTGCTCAAGAGGAGACTCAACGAGATCAGGAAGCAGGCCGCGGAAATGCTGAGATCGCCGCAATGAGGATCGTGTTTGCAGGCAGTCCGGCCTTTGCCGTCCCAAGTCTGGAGCGGCTTCTTCGAACGCATCATGACATCATAGGCGTAATAACCCAGCCGGATCGTCCGGCCGGACGCGGGTTGAAGCTCAAGCCTCCGCCCGTCAAGGATCTGGCTGTCCGGAGCGGCCTTCCTGTCCATCAGCCCGAGAAATTCAACACAAGGTCCTTCCTCGATCTTGTGGAGGGCATGGAGCCCGATGTTATCCTGGTTGCAGCCTACGGCAAGATATTTGGGCGGCGGAGCCTGGCTATTCCCAGACTCGGATGTGTCAACCTGCATGCATCGCTGCTGCCGAAGTACCGGGGCATTGCTCCGGTAAACCACGCCGTGATGAACGGCGAGCGCGAGACAGGTGTCACCACGATATTTATGGACCAGGGCATAGACACGGGTGACATGATCCTGTCGAGCAGGGTGGCGATCGGGGCCGATGAAACGGCGGGCGAGGTTCTGGACAGGCTTGCGGTGCTGGGGGCGGAGGTCGTGGCGGACACCTGCGATCTGATTGCAGAGGGCAAGGCCCTGCGCCATAAACAGGATGAAAGCGGAGCTTCTTATGCCCCCAAGCTCGCCAAGGAGGATGGCTGGATAAGCTGGGACCGCTCCCCGGCCGAAATCCACAACCTGATAAGAGGGGTCACCCCCTGGCCCGGCGCCCTTGTGCTGTATGGTGATGCCCCGGTCAAGATACTCCGATCGAATCCGGGCGAGCCGGAGCGGGATGCGCCCGGCGCGGTTATTGGCATTGATTCCCACAAGGGTATCCTTGTATCATGTAATGGGGGAGCGCTGTGGCTGGCGAAGCTCCAGGCCCAGGGTCGCAAAGCGGTTAGTGGCGCGGACTTCGCAAGAGGTTACAGAGTCAAGGTTGGCGATCGATTTGGATCGAAAACAGAGCAGGATCTTAAGGGGTAAGAACCTCTTCTTGTCTTTGTCCTTCCTGGGTGTCGTGGCCCTGGGCTTGGTTTTCGTCGGTTTCTGGTATCTGGTCGAGCCGCGTCTTGCCCAGGTCCATGTGGACCTGCCGGCTGTAGTGGGGCTGGTCCTCCTGGCCACTTATCTGGCGGTGGTGGCCCTCTTCAGCCTGATTGTCATAAGCGTGCATGTTCAAAGGGATCTCATATCGGCCAAGAAGATAACGGTCCGCATCCTCTTCCCGCTCGCCCTGGCCATCGGCACGTTTTTCGGCATCTCCAGAGATGATATAAGGGGGTCCTTTATCGAGGTCAATAACTCCCTCGTGAGAGCATCCTCAAGGCTGGTGTCGGGAGACCGGCTGCTCCTGCTGCTCCCGCACTGCCTTCAGAGCTTTGACTGCCCGCATAGAGTAACGTCGGAGGTGAGAAACTGCCGGCGATGCGGCGGGTGCGAGATAGCCGATCTCATAACCATGTGCGACTCCTACGGTGTCAGGATGTCGATTGCCACGGGTGGAACGCTTGCCAGGAGGGTCATAGTGGAGACGCGACCCAAGGCGATTGTGGCGGTGGCGTGCGAAAGGGACCTTACAAGCGGTCTTCAGGATGCCTACCCCATCCCGGTCATCGGCGTCCTCAATGAGCGACCTCACGGGCCATGCAGGAATACACGTGTCGACCTCTCCAAGGTTGAGGCGGCCATAAACTTCTTCTTGAAGCAGCACAGCGCCGCCCGAAGTGCCGGACCTCCGGAACCTAAGGAGCAGGATGTAGCCGTCTGTGGAGGAGACCGTGGCCAGCATCTCGGCTCGTGAGATTGCACTCAATGTCCTCACTCAGTATCCGGGTCGGACCAAGCCCGACAGCCTGCTCGAGGAGATGCTCGCCGCCCATGACCCTGACAGAAGGGAACGCGCGCTGGCGACGCACCTCGTGAGCGGGACCATCAAGTGGCGGAACCTGATCGATTACATCATACGCCACTTGTCGCGCAAGGGGAGGGTGGTATCGCCGCCGGTTCTCAATATCCTGCGGCTCTCGCTCTATCAGCTTGTGTTTCTGGACAAAGTGCCGGCCTACGGCGCCACCTCGGAAGGCGTCAACCTGGCCAAGAAGTATGGCGACCGCTACCAGGCGGGATACGTCAATGCAATTCTGAGGCGCTATCTGCGTGAGAAGGACAGCATACCTTTCCCGGAGCTCGGGCGGGACCCGGTGAAGCACATATCCGTGGTTTACTCCCATCCCGCGTGGCTGGTGAGACGATGGCTCAAGAGGTTCGACGCTGAAGAGGTCGTCCGGCTGGCCGACGCCAATAACCGGATTCCGGCCATAGGCCTGCGGGTTAACCGCCTGAAGGCGACTCTGGAGGAGGTCGGTGATAGTCTCTGCGAGGAGGGGGCTGAGATTCTCGTCCGGCGCAGCCTGGGAAGCGACCATGTCTATGTTCGAGGCATAAGCCCGGTAGAGGCCTCTCAAACGCACTGCCGCGGTCTCGTGCAGGTCCAGGATGCGGCTTCCACGCTGGTGGGTAGGGTAGTGGGCCCGGCGGCCGGAAGCAGCGTGGTCGATCTTTGCAGCGCGCCAGGAGGCAAGGCCACTCACCTTTATGAGATTATGGAAGGCAAGGGCGTGCTCGCGGCCAATGACGTTTCACTCGAGCGGCTTTTCGACGTGAGACGTAACGCCCGGCGCCTGGGCCATGACGGCATGCTCTATGCGGTCTCCGACGGCAGGGAGCCCGCGTTTGGCGATGTCGATTTTCTGCTGGTGGACGCCCCCTGCACCGGCCTTGGTGTGCTTGCCAGAAGGTGGGACCTCAGATGGACCAAGCGCGAGCAGGACATAGCCAGGATGGCTGCCTTCCAGAAGGATCTTCTGGATGCCGCGATTGGAATTGTAAAGCACGGCGGTATCGTGGTATACAGTACTTGCAGCATCGAGCCGGAGGAGAACGAGCAGGTGGTCGAGGCTGTGATGGCGGGACGGGGCGATCTTAAGCCGGCGGACATAAGTCGGATTGTGCCGCCGGAGGTCGTCTACAAGGATGGTATGATGCAGACCCTGCCTCACGTGCACGGAGTGGATGGCATGTTTGCCGCAAGACTGGAAAGGACCTGATGCTCAGAAAGACCTTGATCTATGTGGCCATCGGGATCGGCACGATTGCGGGGATCGCCCTCTTGCTCAACCTTGCCATGTCTGTGTTCGTTGGAGGACGCCAGGTCACGGTGCCCGACCTCCGCGGTCTGGACGAGCGGAGCGCCGTCGCTATCCTGGATCAGTTGGGTCTCATATATGAGATGACGGAGGAGCACTTCAGTGTCGAGTACCCCGAGAGCACGGTTGCAGAGCAGAACCCGCTGCCCGGCCGAATAGTGAAGCAGGGCCGCAGGGTGCTGGTGACGATGAGTAAGGGGGGCGAGTTCTATGATGTCCCCCAGTGTGCAGGCAAACCGCTTCGCACCGCGAGGATAATCCTGGAGCGGGCCGGTTTCACGGTGGGAAGTGTGGCCAGGGTGCCCTCGCCGAAAGGCTACCAGGAGGAGGTGCTGTCCACCGAACCTATGCCGGGAAGCCGGGCTGTGCGTGGGAGTCTGGTCAATATCCTGGTGAACGACGGGGCGCCCGATCCCAAGGTGATTCTTCCCGATCTCAGGGACCATGCCTATCTGACGGTCAAGATGCGGCTGGAGCGCCTCGGTCTTTTCGTCAAGGAATCCAATATCGATGAGAAGTTCAATGCCCTCCGGGCGCGGGTGGTGCTGCAGAGGCCGGTGGCCGGCTTCGTCGTTTCCAGGGGAGACACGGTCCTGCTCGTGATCTCTTCACGCGAAAAGGAGGAGCGAAGCCTGTGAGAGATCTTCGAATCGCCCCTTCGCTTTTGTCGGTCGATTTCTCCAGCCTGGGCGAAGCCATCAAGACCGTGGAAGATGCAGGTGTAACATTGCTTCATGTGGATGTCATGGACGGTCACTTCGTCCCCAATATCACTTTCGGTCCCATAATAGTGAAGGCGATCCGGAAGCTGGCCAAGAGCGAGCTCGATGTTCATCTGATGATAAGCGACCCTGCAACCTATCTGGAGAAGTTCATCGAAGCCGGCGCCTCATATGTCACCTTTCACGTCGAAGCCCTGAAAGCGGCGGAGCCCTTGCTGGCCAGGGCCCGGGAACTCGGTGCCAAGGCCGGCATAGCCATAAACCCGGAGACGCCGCTTGATATAGCCCGGCCGGTGCTGGAGGCCTCCGACCTTGTGGTGATGATGACCGTCCATCCGGGTTTCGGGGGCCAGGGCTTCATCCGGGATGTGATCCCCAAGATAAAGGCCCTCTACGATCTCAGGCAAGCTCAGGGTTACGAGTTTGAAATCGAGGCCGACGGTGGTGTGAACTTACAGACCGCCCCTCTTGCCGCCCGGGCCGGGGCAGACATTCTGGTTGCCGGCGCCGCAGTCTTTAAGACCAAAGATCCGGCTTCCGCGGTCCGTGCCATCGCCAAAGCCGCCCGCCGCGGCCTTGACGAGGCCCCATAAGTCTTACTTCCTTACGCACTCAAGGACGCTGATGCTTTCCCCTGTCGGGATAATGCGCTTGAAGTGAAATCCTGACATCTCGAGCAGATCCCGGAACTCATCCGCGGTGCGCTCGCGGCCGCCCCCCATCACAAGCACCTCAATGTCCAGCAGCTTCACTATGGAAAAGGCGTTGCCATGGGGCACGACCATCTCGACTACGAGGAGTCTTCCATCGGGCCCCATCGCCTTGCGACAGTTTCCTAGGATCCTGCGGCAGCGCTCATCGTCCCAGTCATGGAGGACATGCGATAGGAGGTAGGCATCGCTTCCAGGCGGGACACCCTCGAAGAAGTCGCATTCGACTGCCGAGCAGCGGTCCTCAAGCCCCTTAGCCCGGATAGCCTGCCTTGCAGATTGGAGCGTGGCGGGCCGGTCGGCCACTACGCCCTTCACGTGAGGATGAGCCTTGAGAATCCGTATTAGGAGCGCTCCATAACCTCCACCGACATCTGTCAGGGTCTCGATCCCCGCGAAATCGTAGGCCTCGACAATAGCGCTATGGGAGCCGGCCGCCTTGACCGCATTTGCCTCATGGAACACTCTCGCTGCCTCCGGGTGCCCCTCGAGCCACTCGAAGCAGGGCATGCCATGGGCCTGCTCGAAGGGGATCTTGCCGGTTTTCACACACTCTGCGAGTCTCCCCCAGGCCTGGTCGTGCCAATCGGAGAGCAAGAAGAGGGCGATGGACCGCATGGCCCCGGTCTGCAGGCATCCGGCCAACGGGGTAAGGCCGAAGGTCCGGTTATCTTGCTCGATGAATATCCCCACACAGGCCAGTGCCCGCATGACACGATAGAGGTAAGGCGCGTAGGCGCCGGTTTCACCGGCGATCTCCTCTATTGTCTGGGGGCCGCCCGCAAGGATATCGGCGATCCCGAGGCTTGCCGCCACATGTATCGGACCGCTGACCCACTTGGCCGCTATCATCTGCATCATAGTCCGGGACGCTTCATTTTCCGGGGTGGTCATAGATGACTCCTTTCTCTCATCTTGTTTCCGATGCCGCCGGCATGAATCTGTCCGCCAGCCATGCCGGGCAGAGAATTCGCGATCTGAAATGGAAGTACGGGATCAATATGCTGGTCGAGCCTCGGGGAGGTGGATCGTGGTGTTTCCGGTAGATGTGAGCCTTGATTCAGAGGGGAGGCACGGGAGAGTACTGCGAAGAAGCAAACCTTCTGAAGTGAGAATAATGCCTTCTGCTTATATTGTCAAGCGACCGCCGAGGCACTCCGGTCCTGTTTACAGAAAGACAGGCAGACCAAGCCGTGAATCAACGAACCACCCTGAATCGAGACTGCCCAGATTCTTGCATAAATGACTCATTGCCTACTCCGGGGTCCTTCCTTCGAAGACGACCGAAAAGTGGTTGAGGGCTGCCCCCCAGTCCTTGATCGGCCGCTTCCATCTCTTGGATATCCGCTGGATCGCCAGGCATAGGACCTTGCGCACCGCCTCCGGGTTCGGGACATCACCATAACACGTTCTACGCCGGCAAATTTGTTGACATATGCCTTAAAGTGCGATAACCATGGGCCATGTGACACCTGTGCTTAGGTGGACGGAATCTAACAGAAAACGTAATTCACCGGATCAGCATATGCCGTAGTTGGGCACCATCTCGAAGAGTGAATGGAGGCGACCATGGCAAGTCGGATGGCCCAGTGGAGAGCCGCCTGGGTAGGCCTCGCAGTCGCTCTGGGGCTGCACGTCACCGATGAGGCGTTGACCGGCTTCCTCCCCCTCTACGACCAGGTGGCGGAGGGAATGCGGGCAGACCATCCATGGGTACCTCTCCCGAGGTTCACATTTCAGGTCTGGTTGGGCGGGCTCATCGTCGGGGTACTGCTCTTGCTGGCCCTGACACCCGTCGTATCGCGCGGAGCCCCGTGGATCCGTGTCGTCTCGGTCATTCTCGGCGTGACCATGACCGGCAATGCGCTCGGTCACCTTGGGGCGTCAGTGTACTGGGGCAAACTAGCTCCGGGAGTCTACTCCTCACCGTTGCTACTCATCGGGGCCGTGGCACTGCTGGTCACCGCCTCACGCGCTAGGGTGCGGGGGCGTAGCACGTTGCCGAACAAGGAGATGCAGCTGACGAAGCTCAGGGCGGCACCCGTACTGCAAGCTGAGGTGCCGCCCTGTGCCCCCGCCGGCGAGACGGACGGGGCCACCGCTTCGCAGCTGATCCCCCCGCCGTTGGCTGGAAACTAAAGGCAATGAAGATCGAGATGCACAGACGCCCGGCCGGCCCCATTGCCGATGAGATTGTGTCAATCGCGGAGAGCCTTACCGGCGAGTGGTTCACTGCCGATGTAGCGCCTGCCACGCGACGGGACTTGCTCTTTCAGGATGTCCTCTGCGTGAGATCGGACAGCCGAATTTGTGCGTTCGTGATGTTCACAAGTCATGACGGCGCGATCCTGATCACACTGATGGGCACGCTCCCCGAGTGTCAGGGACTGGGATATGGCTCCAGCCTGATCGACCACCTTGTGGTGCACGCCAGGAAACTGGGGTTCGCTGAAATCGTGACTTTCACTGTGCCGCCCGCCTCAAGGGCGGCCTTCAGGAGCACGCTTGACTTCTATGAGAGGCGAGGATTCAAAGTGGAAAAAGAGTATGCCGAAATGTGGCAGAGCGGTGCCATAGAGCTTCGAATGCCTCTGACAAGGAGCGGCCAACAAAGCCTTACAGCCGGCGACGAAGATGGCACGGTTGACGGCTGACCGTTATCTTCACATAGGCTCAGGTCATGACATGAGATTCTGGAGGTTCTGATGTGGAACCCGAAGGAGGGGCGCTGGGCAAAAAGAGCGCTGAGATCCGGCTTGAGGACCTCACGCGCGAGGATTTCGAGCGCATCGGCCCCTGGATTGACCCCAAGATCTTTCGCATCTTCCATGCGCCAGTTGATGACGAGCAGCTCACTGCCTTGCTGACATCACATGGCGACGGGAGACCGACATCACTTGGATATCGCATCGTGCGTGTGTCTGATGCGGAGACTGTTGGTGTGGTTCACGCTACGATCGATTGGAAGAACAACCTCGCACACATAGGGCAGATCATTGTCGATCCCCCGCTTCGGGGTGCCGGGATTGGTGCGGCGTGCCTGAAGTTGATCCTGGATGTGTGTTTCAACGAATTGCGCCTGCACCGTGCTCAGCTGTTTGTTGACGAGGACAATGCCGAGGCAATCGCGTGCTACCGGAAGGTCGGCTTCCAGGTTGAGGGGTTGATGCGAGAGGCCACCAAGGTCGGCTCTGACTACGTCAGTTGGTACAGCATGTCAATCTTGGAGGATGAGTGGGGTAGATCTGCAGAGAGAAGATAACATGCGGCGTGAGCGGCCTGCAAAGACGCCACTCAATCACATCGTTGGCTCGGAAGGAGAATGAGCAGCGGGGCTCTTCACCGGCGCATCAAAGCTCTGCGCAAGCGTCAGGGCGCACGCCTGCGGCTGGTTGCCTTGTGTTCGTTTTTGGTGCGCGTCTGGTGTCTGGCTTGGCCCTACGTTTGGCTTCTGTCTGCGGTTATGCTGCGCCGTTCCGGCGATGGTAGGGCGATTTGTGTGTTTCAGGGAGGGCCCATACGAAGGAACGTGGACCTGTGGACAAGTCATTTTGCTTGTATTACAACGACACAAGTGCTAAAGGCTGTGCATGGCAACTTTGGGAGGGTCAGCGTGTCGTCAATGAGAAAGATTGACCCGAACAGGCTTTATGCCGTGGTCACGAGGAGATATCGTCGCGTCGTCTCGCCTGACCAGGGCAAAGAGGACACACCTCTTTGAGTACATGGAGATCAAGGCGATGCGGCAAACCGCGCGCTTTAGCTCTACCGTTAGGCCTAGCTGTGAGGGGGGCGAAGCAGCATGAAAGCACTTAATACACGGAGCCTTGCCGGCACGATTGATGCGGTCAGTGATGCGCTCTTCTTTGGCAGACGCATTCCCAGGAACGAGGCTCGCCGGATTGCCGAGTGGCTGGCCGCCAGGCAGGGGCTCCCAGGATCCTATGCCGGCATGTTTGCCCCTACGCCTAGGGACTGCGCACACGGCATCAGGCTGTTCACAGGCGAGCGTATCTCATCAGGCGCAGCGACAGGTCATATACTTGGGGAGGAAGCCTGCCGGGCACTCCTTCTGCTGGACGCTGATGTCCCGGCGGCAAGGGAAGCACTGGCCCGGGCGACTCGGTCGATGGACAAACGTCTGAGCCAGTCGGAATCGGGCCGGGGTCGGCGTGGCTTTTTCTGATGCGGTGCCTGCACGGCGTCGGTCTGGCGCCATCTGGCTGCGGGGGGGCTATCCAGAAGGAGGGAGCGCCTCGCCGGTGGACTCAAGTTTCTCAAGGAGTACCGAGATGGAGAAGGGCGCTGGCATCGCTTCCCATTCCACTATACTCTGCTTGCGCTCAGCGAGATGGGCGGGAAGGCTGTGTCCGCGGAGATCGAGTATGCAGCTCCAGCATTGGAGCGCATGCTTAAGCGCCGGAGCAGAGGTGGGAAGTTCGAGACAAGACGCCGCGAGGTGGCCGAGCGTATTCTGGCACGGCTCTGAGGGCAGTGTCGGCACGAGGCCTGACAAGTGGTTGGAGCGGAGCTGCTGTCGGCGTCATGGCTCTTGCGGTGATGGCGGACAACAGCCCCGCCTCCGCCCGCTTCAGGCCCTGCTCGTACACGCAGATGATCATGTGAACCGCCCCGGGATTGCCGGAGACTCCATTTCGTGAGAGGCTGGGGTCATGAACACACGAAAGCGGTATTACCAAGAGGTACGAGAGCCGGTGGTTCAGAAGGTATTGCGGTACAGCCCGAGGTATGCGTGATGGGTGGTGTGACAAAAGGTGATGACAGTCAGTGCGGGTGTCGGGTGATAGAATGGGCCGCGTGCGAAGACGAGGTTGAGCTGGGGTATCCCGATTGAAAGCGGGCACAGCATCGGTTCTCTTGGATGGGTCGTTTTACAGATTCGTTGGATGGCCGTTGGGTTTTCATGAAGAGGGCTAGCCGCCGATGAAGATGGAATCCGTATGCTTCGACATGGATGGAACGCTCATCAGAAACACCGATTCTGTCAAGTACCTCTGTGGGCTCAACGGCAATCTGGAAGCATTGGAGGAAATCGAGGACATCGAGAACGATGGGCAGATCTCATGGATTGATGCGGATCATCTCAAAGCACGTCTGATCGAGGGTCTTGACGTCGCATGGGTGGAAAGCGAATTCGGACACGGCATGGAACTGATTGACAACATAGAGCCCGTGTTGGCCTACTTGAAGACAAGGCGAATTCGCACCGTGCTGATAACGGCTGGACCCACTCAGGTCGCCAATGTCCTTGGGGCAAGATTCGGTTTTGACGATGTCTACGGCAGCCAGTATGAAGTGAATGACGCGAAATTCACCGGCCGGATTACGCATCACCTGGGAAGCGGTGGAAAACTGAGCTGTCTGCGGGGTTTCTGTGCGAAGAATGGCATTCCCATGGAGCATTGTGTAGCGGTTGGTGACAGTGAATCAGACATTGAAGTCTTCAAAGCGTGTGGGAGGTCGATTGCCATCAACTGCTCGGACGCGGCGGCAGAAGCGGCTTCCGAGTGCATCATCACTGATGACCTTGCTGATATACTGGACGTCATTGAAGCCTGGCTCACAGAGTAGACTGTGCTGACCTGCCTCCTCGCACGCGATGGCAGGGCCGAATTCAAAGGACCGCTCTCTTTATGGGAGGATGGACATCTAATGTGTGGCTGAGCGGCCGGCGTCGGCGGCGCGGCGCTTGCGCCATGCAAGCGACGTGACACCCGAGCAGGCCTCCGTTCGAGCCGTAGAATTCGGGATAGCAGATAGTCAGACTTCACCTCGGATGAATCACTATGGGGGCGTCTTTCTCCTTGCACCCGGACGGGTAGCCGGAGTAAGTGACTATAACCAAGTCACGACGCCTGGGCAGTGGGAACACCCCGCGCACCTGAATCAGTGTGTTGCAGAACATGGCGAGATTCACAGCCCCGCTGCCGATAGGCGTGCTGGCGACAACCTCACAGGCGTAGCGTGTGACACCACAGACTGAATCCACGCCAACGCTGTCCGCTCTGAGATGCAAGGCAAGATCGACTGGCTCCGCGGCGATAAGGTTTCCGCGTCGGCCTTTCAGTCGGTTGACTGCGCCCGAATAGTCCCACCCGCTGTACAAGGAGTCCTCGCCCTCGGGGCTGTAACGGATCGGCTGCCTCTGACTGTCCGAGTTGAGACTAACCAACCATACCTGAGGCGGGGTCATCATCACCTTGTCCCAAACTAGATACCTGAAGATAGGAGCCTCCGGCGATCCCACCTCGCCGAAGTAACCAGTGAACTGGCCGGCGCAGCAACCACGCAGCGGTCTCTGACCGAAGGTGAACGACGCCTGCCGGTAGGACCTAGGCACCGCGATCTCCAGCTCGGACCGGCTGGCCCGGGTGTTCGAGTGGACGTCTGTGAGCAGGATCGGTTGCTCAACCTCCTCGCATCCATATGCACGACCTATGTATGAGACTACCGCGATGGCTTCGGTCCGGTCGGGTATCGCATAGAGAACGCGAATGACAATCATAGGCTCGCAGAATATCGTCAGGTTGCAAGATTGGCCGATGCCCCGCCCCTCAATCGCGAGATGACCTTCGAAGATGGGAGACTGCCAGAGCGAGTCCGTGCCGACACTGTCAGAGCTCAAACTGATCCGAAGATCGAACTGAGTGCAACTCGACAGCGGCCTCAGTTTCGGCGAGAGCGATCGCCACGCCTCATTGATATTCTCTCCCCCGTGTCGGCAGCCGTCATCGGGACCATCGAGTGCCGGTGCCCGCTTGGGCTGCTCTGGATTCTCTCCGTTCAGATCGAAAAACCATACCTCGGGACCGGCCCCAGATTCATCGTGGAAGGTACGGTAGTAGAACACTCTGCCGGTCCCAGGTTCAAGTCCCACGACTTGAGCTCGGATGGCTCCGCCGGTGTATGCCCAGCCCGGGACGGCGTGCAACGCATGCCCCAGCACGAGGACCAGGATGGCTCCCAAGGAGACCCTGTCACCGACCGAGAACTTCATGCTGCAGCCTCCCTTTCGGCCCAACTACCATGTACTTGGACCCGGATAACTACACTATGCACAATGTACATCCGCCCCTAAGGATAAACCTCAGCAGCCCACCCTCTTCAACTACCAGAGAGCCAGCCTGTTGTCAACAGCTTTGCGAATGCAATGAGTGCTGTGCTTTTTCCGCAAGAAGGAAGGTCAGTACGTCCACACAGAACCAAGCCTTGAGCGCTATTCTGTTTCTCTGTAAAGACATACTCAAGAAGAGGTCAGGAATTTGGGTGATGTGATACGACCCAGAAGGCCCAAACATCTACCAATCGTAATGACAAGGGACGAGGTGACAGACTTCTTGAATCACCTTGATGGCCGGGTGTGGCTCGTGTGCAGCCTCATGTATGCAGATGGCCTCAGGCTCATGGAGTGTGTGGAACTGCGGGCCCAGGACATTGACTTCGGCGCGAACCAGGTTGTTGTCCGTAGCGGCAGGGGTTTCAAAGATCGTGTGACCGTGCTGCCGCTGGCCGCCAATGGCGGTGGGAGTATGTGTTTTTGCAAAGGAACCGCTGGGTTAATCGGCAGATGGGGAAGCAGGGGGGGCACCACTTGGATGAATCGATCGTTCGGAAAGCAGTGAAGGTCGCGGTGGAAGAGGCCGGACTCACGAAGCGGGTGTCGTGCCATGTGTTGCGGCATTCATTTGCCACCCATCTGCTTGAGGATGGCTGTGACATCCGGACTGTCCAGGAGTTGCTCGGTCACAAGGACGTCCGAACAACCATGGTGTACACTCATGCACCGAACCGCGGCGGCGAAGGTGTCCGGAGTCCAATGGACTCTATATCATCGCGGCAGGTGTGTGGTTAAGCGGAAACCATATAGCGCGCAGTCCATTGGCAAATTGGTTGACAAGTCCTTGATCTTGCGGTAACTGAAGAGAGTGGGCTGCTGAGCTTCGTTCTGGCAAGCGGGCCTAGAAAGCGTGGACATCAGGATCAGTGTATGCCGTAGTTATGATCTATAGTGAGGTGCAGCATGAATTCGGAGTACCTGGGTAATCCCAGCAAGCGTGGACGGGCTGCTTTAGCCACGTGGGCGCCGATCGTCATCTCAATCTTGGCTTTGGTCATCAGTGGCATTGTGGCATATGGCACAGCCCTGAAACCGTTCTCATTGCGGTTTTGGATAAGCCCTTACGTCCAGATTCAGCACAAGGGCAACCTCGGCCTTTACGTGGATCTCGCTTTCCAGAATGAGTCTCCGAGGTCCGGCTTGGTCACTAATCTGGTTCTCACTCTCGATCGTCAGGAGACCCGGGAGGATAAGTACCTCTTGCTTCCGATGGGCTTCCGAACCGTGGATCGGGAAGGAGTATATCGTGACTCTGAGGAACAGATGCCCATCTTCCTATGTTCTGGTCAGTGGGAGGCTCGCACAGTTAACTTCCTGTAATCGAACGACGAGGAGCTCCCCATATCCACAGGAGCGTACGTGGCCGAGGTTCTGATTTGGGTGAATTATGAGGATAGAGCTCGATACCAGGGCGCTCTTCGTTTCGATATCAATGCCGATATGCTGGCGACATACCAAGAGCTTCGCGACAAAGGTTCAACAAAGCTCCAGCTCATACCCGTTGTTGGCGCCCCGTCGCTAGAATCTAAGAGGATTAGTGAGACTGAGTACATGATGCTTAAGAGGTAGGAAAGCATAACATGTGCATCTACCGGGGCTCCGCGCCGCGGTGATGAACGCCGTTAGAAGCAGCGCATTCCCGCTCGTGGGCGGGCGACAGGACTGTGAGAGCCTATGATGGCTTCTAGATTGGTAGTAGCTTCCCTGGTGGCCGTGGCGATCTTGGCTAACGTGAACTGGGTCTGCGCACAAGGGCTAGATCTGGGGGTCGGGTGGCACGGGCTCGTAGAGAAGACGCCTGATTGGCGCGGTCCCGAGACTGGAGGCCGGCTGCCGAGCGGGCAGCCCCTGTACTCGCTGGGGGTGTTTTTCAACGATTTTGGGTATCGCCATAATGGGCGCATCGGGTTTCGTTACACCACCCACCAGACCATCCATGAAATCGACGGTATCGGCAGGTCATTTCGGATGCAGTGTTTTCTGTTCGATTATCAGCGGCAGTTATTCTGGCACAAGCCATCGCGGGTGGTCGTCGACGTTTGTGCAGGACTATCGACATTTTCAACGCACGCCCCGTATCCATACAGCTACTCCGACGACCTGTCGATTCACCTGCACGCACCTGCAACCGTGGCCCCCGGGCTAGGCTGGCAGTGCCAAGTCGCGAGCCAGTTCACACTCCAGGCGGGACTCTGGTACTACTGGCTTCTTGGAGATCGCGACGCGGTGACTCCATTTCGGTCGGGTTTCGCACTTTTGCTGGGCCTGGGTTACACGTTAGGTGCAATGTGACAAGCGCGCTTCTAACCAGTGGCTCGAGCGGACTCCGCCGACTGTCACGTCGCTTGCAGGGGCAAGCGCCGCGCCACCCTGCGGCTACGCCGCTTAGGCACACCGTGCGCCAAATTGAATTATCGAAATTGTCATTAAATGAAAAAGGAGGTCTCCATGACTTGGTCTAAATCACTGAAGGCTTTGGCAATTGTGTTCTTTGTGAGTGGTTTGTATGACACATTCGGGGGATTCTACTACTTACTTTTGGTTGGAATTGATAAGAGCATCAACAACCCCCCGACGCACCAATTCTATGCTCTCTTCATTGCATCG
>CAZRAU010000020.1:0-35254 GCA_964598025.1 uncultured bacterium | reverse complement strand
ATTTGAACCCCCACGAGAAACCCCACTGGATCCTAAGTCCAGCGCGTCTGCCAGTTCCGCCACTCTCGCTCTATCAAATTCGCGATTGTGTAAACCTAATATAACCAAGGGCCTGAGAGGGGGTCAAGCGCAAAGGGTCGAATCAGAGGTGGCGAAGAGGCCTCCGGGACGGGCGTGGCAACGCTGCGCTCGCGTCACAGACAGGTCATGATGTTCGACCATGGGCCGCATACGCCTGTCTTTCACCATCCGCAAGCACCTTGCCGGACCCGTCAGGGGGATTTCAGACTTGTCAGAACGATGCCTATAGCTCTGTCCCAGGAGAACTCCGAAGCAACCCGCAGATACCCGGCCCTACCGAGCCCGGCTGCAAGGTCGGAATCGGTGAGAATGCCGGAGACCGCACGGGCGACCTCATCGGGGTTCAAGGGATCGACCAGCAAACCGGAGCAGCCGTCCGCGACTGCATCGGGGATGCCGCCGGATCTGCCGCCCACCACAGGCTTGGAGAAGGCGCCTGCCTCCAGAAAGACGATCCCGAAACCCTCCGCACTCCCGTTCTCTATGCGGCTTATCATGACGAACACATTGCAGGCCTCATAGAGAGCAAGTATCTGCGGGCGGGGAATATGACCCGTGAGGACAACGTGGTCGGAGACACCGCAGGCGATGCTCAGCTCCTCGAGGTCGCGGCGCATGGGCCCATCCCCAGCTATCACGTAGACTGCATCCGGCACCTCCACCAGGATGGCGGGAAGCGCACGGATCACCATATCGTGACCCTTATGCGTATCGAGCCTCGCCACAGTCAGTATGACGGGCCTTCCACGGAGTCCGAGCTCAAGCACTATGCCGGGGTCCCTGGGAGCGTTCTTAAGGTCTTCAAGATCGATGCCGTTCGGCACAGTGATTGTCTTTGACTCGGCCACACCTGCTGCCACCAGCGCGCGGCGTGTGAAATCACTGACTGCGAAGACCCGGTCCGCGGCCCCGATGATGCCTATCTGCAATGGCCTGAGGAGCCGCTTGACGCCCTGTCTCCAACCCCGGCGGCCATAGACCACTTCATGAGCATGTATGGTGATCGTGTATCTGAAATACACCAACAGCCTCAGAATCCTGCAAATCAAGCCGCAAGGATGAGAAGTGGCACAGTAGACCACCCCGATCCGCATCTTCACCACAAGATAGGAGGCGTAGAGGAAGTAGAACAGCCAGTCGATCCCGGGCCAGGCGGGCACGCGATACGTCCGGAAGGGCTGCCGGCTGTCGAACTCCTTGTAGGCTCCGCGCCTGGGAGCGAGCACGCATACGGGCGCCCCCTGCCGGCCGAGTTGGAGCGCAACCCCGTGAGCATGTTCGGCAATGCCTCCCGCCTGCGGTTTGTAGTCTATGCTGAAGACCATGAACCCCGGAAGGGCCGACCCGCCGTGCTTCAGGCTTTCGCATTTCCCCATTCTCCCGGCAAGAAAATCGCGGATCCCCTTCAGCGACATGGCAACGAGCTGCCACCTTCGTCTAAAGACATGGTTGAGAATCCCATATCGTATGCTCCAGACCAGCGCGAGGGGCAGATAGGCGGGATAGTTCTTCCGAACAAGATAGAGTCTGTTTCTCGCAAAATAGTACGACGCGTAGCCCGCCTTGGCCTGGACACTGAGCGCGCTTTCCTTGTGCAGCACTGTCGACGCGGGCACCAGAAGGACCCTCCATCCCAGCTTCCGAGCTCGCACGAACCAGTCGCTCTCTTCAAGGTAGAGGAAGTAGTCGGCGTCTATGAGGCCCACCTGCCTTAACGCAGTTGTCTTAAGGAGCACGGCGCACCCCACCAACGCATCCACTTCCCTGGGTGCGCGGTCTAAGTCGCCGACCTTGCTGTTCCTGCCCATGGCCTCGACCCAGCCCCGCCACAGGCTCACCCGCGCCCCTGCCTGCCATACCCGTTCCGGATCCGAGTGAACAAGAACCAGGGGACCCGACGCCCCCACATCGCGTTCACGGCTCTCCCCAACCAGAGCGTCCAGAAAGCCCCGAGCCACAACTACGTCGGAATTGAGCAGCAGCACGAATGCGAATTCGGCATCAAGCGCCATGCGGATGCCGAGATTGTGCCCCCCCGCAAAGCCCAGATTGGCCCCGCTTCGAACGACCGTGAGCCTTGGCCATCGGGCGGTATCCCGGCCCCACTTCCCACTCCCTGTGTCCGGGTCGCCGGGTGTGTCGATTGCGATTTCCTCGATTGACCGCGGGCGGGCGGGCTCTCCGGGCTCACAATCGGGGCGCGAGGACAGATCCCCGGCTACCCAGGCTCTGACCCTGTCCAGGGAGGCGTCCTCGGATGCGTTATCGACGAGGATGACGCGGAAATCCGGATACGCGCAAGCGAACACGCTTTCCAGGCATTCCAGGACGTCGCTTTCCCCGTTGCGGTTCAGAACGATGATGCAGACCGGAGGACGGGCCGCTGAGGGCGCTTGGGAAGACGCGGGCTGTGATGATCGTTCAGACATTCAGCCGGTACTACCGTTTGCAGGTGAACCAACCATATCGTCATAGACCCTGGAAATCCTGTCCACAAAGGTCTTCGCCGAGAATCTTGAGATGACCGTCTCCCTTCCCATCCTGCCGGCCTCGCGGGCGAAGTCGCCGTCCCCGAGCATGGTGACTATGGCCTCGGCCAGATGCTCGACGCTGCCGGGCTCCACCAGCAGACCGTCCTTCCTGTCAGTTATGATCTCCCTGGGGCCATCGACAGCGAAGGCAACCACCGCCTTTTCAAGCGCCATAGCCTCCAGGAGCACCAACCCCAAAGACTCCCGCCTCGATGGGAGTACAACCACCCGGGCCTTTGCCAGGAACGCCCTGGCGTCATCGACATGGCCGGCGAAACGGACGGTCCGGGCCAGATCGAGACTATCGACAAGCCCAAGGAGCCTCCGGTGGTAAGAGACATCATCCGGAGTATAGGGCGAGCCGCCGACCAGGAACATGGTGCCGGGCAATTTAGCGGTCACGAGCCCTGCGGCCTCTATGAGTCTGTCCACCCCCTTCTCCCAGCTTATTCTCCCCAGATAGCAGACGGCTCCGGGTTCGCTCCCATGAGGCTCGCTGGAGATCTGTCCCGGCGACATGAAGTCGGTATCCACACCGTCATAGATCAGGGTCACCTTACTTCTCAACGTTTCGCCGTGCTTGGCAGCAAGGGCCGAGGAGACCACTACTATCTTGCCTGCGAGCCTTGCAACCATCCTTTCAAACAACCCGTGGCGGATGGTTATCCTGTCATGAAAAACCAGGGGCCTGCGAGCCAACATGCAGGCGAGGCTCCCGACCAGGGCGGCTTTGAAGGTGTTGGCGTGCACCACATCGACATGCATGCGGGCCACGCTCCAGACCAGGAAGAAGATGCCGAAAACGGATCTTATGACGTCTTCCGGCCAGGCAAACAGCCGGGCCTTCGAGTGAGAGACCAGGTGCACCGATCGGAAAGGCAGCTTGTGGGTCTCTATGCCCAGGTCCCTGCACCGGGCCTCCAGCCCGCTTCCACCCGGTGAGTAGAGGATCGGCACGTATTCCGCTCTATCCAAGCGCTTGAGCAGCGTCAGCAGGCTGTACTGCCCCCCGGCCATCTCCATGCATGTGTCCACGTACATTATGCGTACAGGCTTATTCGACATGACTCACCCGCGGCGCCCCGATGCTCCAGCTATACTTGAGGATGAGCGCCAATACGATCCAGAAAACACCCATGAAGCGGTGAACCAGCATGTAGTCGCCCGTAAGGTTGGAAATCGGCAAGCATGCGACCGAGGCGGGCACCAGTCCCACGCACAGGCCGCGCACGAAATCGTCTTCTATCGGCACCAACACGGCTTTGATTTCCTCTTTGAAGACGGTGTACATCAGGAAGATGAATGCCGTGAAGCCCAAGATTCCGGCCTCGCCCAGTATCTTCATGTAGAAGTTGTCCCGCAGCCTGTAGCTCCAGGTCCCTTTGCCGAAGATGGGACTCTCGAGAAAGTCCCGGAAGCCGGCCCGCCACATATCGAATCTGCCCGCCGCGGAGATACCCACGTCACGACCGGTCACATTCATGAGTATGCTCTGGGCCCTCAGCCTGACATCCACCGGCACAACGAAGTAGGCCAGCAGAACGACGACCACGGACGCACCCAGAAGCTCGAGTTTCCTGGATTTTCTTATCGGCAGGAGGAAGAAGACCGGCAGGGCCGCCGCCATAGCCACGTATCCGCCCCTGCTGAATGAGAACACCGCGGACACGAGCAGGGGCACAAGGCCCGCGACGGCAAGAGCTCCACCCCAGGACCGCCTGGACTCCAGGGCGACTCCCAGAAGAAGAAAGGCCATGAAGATCACATATATGGCGAAGTTGTTATGTGTGTCATCAAACGTGCCGGACAGATAAAAACCGGGCGCGGCCAACCACTGAAGTATGCCGACCAGTCCTTCCACCACACCTGCGACTACGGCCAGTAGAAGGAAGACCCGTATCATGTCCCTTGACAACCGCATCTGGATGACGATCACAAAAAGCCATGCATACAGGAAGAACTGGACAAACCTCATGAGCTCGGAGGAATTGGCCAGAAGATGATATATACCCTGGATCGCCGATAGCCCCATCGCGACAAACAGGGCTGCCAGGCCGAGCAGGATCGGGGTGCGCGGAAGGGTGAAAGGACGTGGCAGAAGTGGGTTTCTCCATATCCACGCCCCGACTGCGGCACCCACGATGACCGTCGCGAGATAGAGATTGCCGAACGGCATTGCATACTTCGGCCCGAACGGAATGATGAAAAGCAGGAGCGGGACTGCGATCCTGATGTCCCAGACGAGCAAGAGGAGAAATACCGGCGCTCCAAGTCTCACCAGCAGACCGGTCCAACCCATGCCGCAGGCGATACCGACCACCGCAGCGAGGGCAGCCACCGCCGGCACGGTAAGCCGGCTCATGTCAGACTGCAATCGTATGGCTTGCATGCCGTCTCGATGGAACACCCCGCGACCGGACCCGTGGTACCTGCATCCAACCGTCTCAGGGCGTGTCCATTTGGTGACATCCGCGTTACCGCGGGGACAGGTCCACCCAACAACCCCACTTCAGTCCGGGCCGCCGCGAGATTCCCTACTGCGACCGGCCGTCTATCACACCTGGCCCGATCTGCCGTCTGTCTCCTTGTTCCGGCCGGTCGGCACCCTATTGCGATGTATCACCACAAAGGAGGAGAGCACAAAGGCGAAAGCACCGCTTATGCCCACCATGATCTTGCGCTTCGGCTTCGACCTCACCAGCGGCGGTTCCGCCCAATCGAGCACATGCAGGGTGGGCGTGTCTCTCATCTCCTGGATCCTCGCCTCCTCATACTGCTCGCTCAGCACCTTGTAAACCGACCTCTTGATTTCAACCTCTCTCATCAGATCGGCCAGCCGCATTTCCCACTCCGGAGCATTGCTGAAGTCGGGGAACAGCTTGCCCTTGGTCACCTCGCCGTGCTCGGCCGTCACATAACCCATCTCCGCAAGGCTCTTGTCCAAAGCCCTGATCTGGGACTTGATGTCCACAACCTCCGGGCTCCTGTCGGTCGCGAACTGGCTCAACCGCTCCAGACTCACCTCCAGCCCGACTATGCGTCCGTACAGATCCGCAGCGGTTTCTATGGAGGCCTTGGCCTGCTCGGAGATGAAGACCACGCCGGTCTCGTCCTTGAACTCTTTGAGATCCATCTCCGCGACCTCAAGATCAGTTTCAGCCTGCTTGATACGGTCCTCTATGAATTCCCGCAGCCTGCGAGCGGATGTGGTCCGCGTCTCACGGTTGAACCGGTCCAGCTCGCCGACGAAGGCGTTGGCGACGCGGGCGGAGCGCTCCCGGTCTTTGTCCTCGTATTCGACCCTGACCAGGGATTCCCTGGTAACGCCGACTTCAACATGCTTGATGACCCTGTCCAGAACTTTCAGGCGCGAGTCCGTACCGTACTCGGTCATGAGATCGAGGGAGTCGATTACCGCATTGGTCACCCGGCTGCTACCCAGAATAGCGGTATAGATCTCCGAGGGTGATGTGACTGTGGGAAGCAATGCCGGCTGGTAACCCGCGAACCTCATCAGACCAACGACATCAGTCTGGGAGGTACCGGATTCCGGCGGCAGTATGGTGGCCCGCGCCTTGTACCACTTAGGCAGAACCAGTGAGACGACTCCAGAGATCAAGAGAGCGGCTACAGTGGAGACAATGACGATGCGCCGCTCCTTTGACAGGATGCGCAAGACCTCCAACAGGTTCACCCTTTCTTCATTCATCTCATTTTGCCTTTGTGCTGTCGATGACAAGCCAGATTGTGGCGAGCTGCGCGCCTATCGAAAACACATCCTTGGTGATTTGCCACCAATCACGCTCCGGCCTGACCGGGACCCAGATCACGTCCCCTGCGGCAATCTTCTCACCCCAGGGGTCGACCTTCACACCGCTTGCCCCGCGAATCAGGGTGGCGGACCTACGGTCCGCGTCGGGTGCAAACCCTCCGGCCGCCTTGACATAGTATGACCAGTCCCGGCCTTCCACAACGGCGACCAGACCGGGGTTCTTGACCTGGCCGGCGACCCTTATGTAGTTCGAGGCCCGGGGTATTTCGATGATGTCACCGCTATAGACCAGGGCGTCCTCTGATTCATCCCGTCCGAGGAATATGTCCTCGAAACTGACGGCCACCCGGCCCTCGGACTCCCGACCCATGGTCTTGAGAAGGTCCTTCTCCCTATCATCGTAGGAGCTCTGCATGGCGCCCAGCACATTCAGCTCACCCTCGATTGGGTGCCTGGCAAGCGCATACGAGGTCCTTGTGAGGCGGGCCTCAGCAAGTGAGGCGTCACGGGTGAGACCGCCCGCCTTCGATATGATCCCCGATAGGGTTTCAAGACCCTCGTCTATCACATAGACGCCGGGGAACTTCACCTCGCCCACGATCTCGACAGTGGCGCCCTCCTGCCAACCCGGAATCGACCTTACGAACACCCTGTCCCCCATTCTCATCTCGAAGCCCGAAAGCAGCGCGGGTTCACCTTCAAGCACGATGGGCTTGGATATGTCGCTGTCCGCCGGGTCAAACCTCTCGATTTCGATCTCATCCCTGTATGCTTCAGGCCTGAAACCTCCGGCAAGCCTCAGCAGTCCGGCCAGGCTCTCCCCCTCCACAAACTCATAGGTGCCCGGCCGGCCGACGCTGCCGAACACGCGGACAACCCCGCCCCGTGCAGGGACGTATATCGCATCCCCATCTCTGAGGAACGGATTATAGATGTTATCCCCGATATTGAGGTAACCTGTCAGATCAGCCCTCAGGATCTCACCATGCCGCCGGATCACTATGTTACGCGTCGATCCGCCGTCCAGGATACCCTCCGCCGATGCAACGGCCTGGGAAACGCGAGTCACACCATTTACCTCTACCGCCCCGGGCACTTCCACGAAGCCCACCACATGCACCTGGAAGGTTCGCAGCGAAACCAGGGAGACCGATAGAATACCAGGGCGGTAGTACTCGGACAAGACGCTCTTGACAAGATCCCGGGCCTCGGCAAGGGTCTTCCCGGCAACTTCGACCGGCCCCACAGGCGGTAAGAGGATCTCCCCCATCGGGTTGACCGTGACAGGCTCCTGCCGGTTGACATCGCCCCAGAAACCTATCTGGATGACGTCCCCCGGTCCCAGGACATAGACGTATGGATCGAGCGTGCCCTCCAGTGATCCCTGCGCCGGCTCGAAAGTCCGCATGGCCGGAGGTGCTTCGGAAGGCGAGGTCCCCTCGGCAAGAAGTGCACCCGGAGCTCCGCCAAGAGCAAGCACCAACCATACCGATAGGAGCACTCTGACTGATTTCAAGGTGTGATTACCCATATAAGGGACCGATCCTACCCTCTCTTGGCACCAATCCATCCTAAGTTGAACCCTGTAGAAGGTCAAGGACGAAAGCCCTTGAGACATGGTTGCCGGAAATCGGGGCTGAGCCTACCAAGCCAAGCAGCGCTCCACCCGCTCGGCGTGGTCCGCACCTGTGGCGCCGGGGCAGCGCGACGTGAATCGGGTCTCCCGTGACTGCCCCGATATGGTCACACACAGTTCCGGGACAGTACACAGGCAATCGCTATGGAATTGAGCCTGGCATCGTAGGTATCTGCTCGGGAGACCACCACCATCGGGACCTTCGCCCCCACGATGACCCCCGCCATACTGCATTTCTCGCCCACGAAATAGGACAGGCTCTTATAAAGCACATTGCCGACATCCGCGTGGCCGACAATAAGGACATCGGCTCGGCCGGCGACCGGGCTCTTGACCCCTTTCTGGGCGGCGGCCTCCAGGGATATCGCATTGTCCAGACCGAATGGCCCATCCACTATGGCCCCGGTTATCTGTCCCCGGTCGGCCATCTTGGCAATGACGGCCGCATCTACCGCGGACTTCATCTTGGTGTTGACGATTTCTATGGAAGATAGTATTGCAACCCTGGGTCTGGCCACCCCCAGGGCATGCGCCACCTCGATGGCATTCTTGACGATCTCGACTTTCTGAGCAAGATCGGGCTCGATCACGATGCCCCCATCGGACATGAACATTACCCTGTCGTAGCCTCCGACCTCGAATACCGCGACATGGCTCATCAGACGCTCGGTCTTTATCCCGATCTCTTCGTCGAGGGCGGCCTTCATGATGGTCGCAGTCGTCACGTTGCCCTTCATAAGGACATCGGCATCGCCCGCGCGGGCCGTCTCTGCGGCACGCCGGGCAGCAGTGGTCGGGTCCGTAACGTTGATGATATCACACCTGGCAAGATCCAGGCGTTGCTTGGAAGCTATCTCCCTGATCTTGGCCTCATCCCCGAAAAGCACCGGCTCGGCAAAACCCTGATGGGCGGCGTCACACAGCACATCCAGCACGATGGGCGCATGGGCCCCGGCCACAGCCACCCTCGACCTATGCCGTTTGGATACCTTCTTGGCCAGTCTGATGATGTCATCGAAACGAACCGTCTTAGTCTTCCTGCCGGTGTCGCGTTTCACTGCTCTCCTCCTTGGATTTCACTCTGACGCATTTGCCGTCGGCCTGTGCCAGCAAGGTGCCGGTCGTGTCCCTGAGCTCGGCAGAGGTGTTTACTATCCGTCCTTTGTCCGACTGAACCCAGCCCTTTATGATCACCTGCTCCCCCACTTTGACGGGCTTAATAAGACGTATGTTGAGCGATGCGCTCACGGCCGGTATCCCCACCTCCCAGAGGAGCTTCACCATGGCCTCATCCAGGAGCGCGGAGGCCAGCCCTCCATGCATGATGCCTTTGTAACCCTCGTGCTCTTGCCTCGGAGTGAAGTAGCCCGTCAACCTGAGGTTCTCACCGTCGACTTCGAATTCCACCTTGAGCCCTATGGGATTGCGCTTACCGCAGATGAAACACATTCCCTCATCAATCAACTCCATTAGCCACTCACCCCACGTTTGGCCTTGAAACATACGGCAACGCCAGATATTCTAATCGAGAATCGGATTCACTTCAATCTTGAAAAAACGGAGGATGACGCCGTGAGAGTACTGACTTATGCAAGAGCCCGGGAAGAAAGGGTGGGATTCCTGCTAGAGCAATATGTATACGACATCGCCGCCTGCAGCACCTATTTCGCCATGGACGGCCTGCCTGCGAGCATGCTCGACCTCTTGGCCCTTGAGAATGAAGCCCCGTTGAGAGTGCTGTACGAGCACATCCTGGAAAGCCGCCGGAACGGCGACGACCTGCCGCTTCAATGCTGTATCGGCCTCGATGAGGTGCAGATCTGTGCCCCAATACCGCGCCCCCCCAAACTCATATGCCTGGGCCGCAATTATGGAGACCACATCGAGGAGCAGGGCGCCAAGCCTCCCGAGAATCCGCTCCTGTTCTCCAAGGCTTCAACCGCAGTCATAAACCCGGGCGACCCCATAGTGATCCCCGGGGGTTCGACCAAGGTCGATTTCGAAGGCGAACTGGCATTCATCATGGGAAAGACCGTTAAGAATCCCACCAAGAAGGAGGCCGCGCAGGCCATCTTCGGCTACACGTGTCTCAACGATGTCACCGAGAGGGAGGCCCAGTTCGGCGAGAAGCAGTGGTTCAGAAGCAAAAGCATGGACACCTTTGCCCCGATGGGGCCCTGGATCGTGACCTCCGATGAGATCGGCGATCCCCTGGACCTCAGGATAAGCACCAAAGTGAATTCAGAGGTGATGCAGTCGGAATCCACCAGCATGCTGATATTCACCCCCGTAGACATAATAGTATTCGCCGCACGGACCATCACCCTGGAACCCGGCGACGTCATCTCCACGGGCACCCCCGGCGGTGTCGGCGTCTTCAGGGATCCCCAGGTCTTCCTCAAGGACGGCGACGTCGTGGAAGTGACCGTCGAGAACATCGGGACGCTTTGCAATCCTGTGGAGAGCGGGCGGTAGAGAGACAGTATATCACTCAGCCCAATCGACTGCATTGAAAGGAGCCTTGGATGAAACGGGATCTCGATAGCCTGATGCAAGAACGCCGCATCGATGCGCTCGCCATAAGCGGAACGCCCAGGTCAAGCAGGGACCTCTTCTACTTCACCGGTCCGGTCGCCATCTCGAGAGGCAGCCTCATCAAGAAGATCGGCGAGGAACCGATCCTGGTTGCCGGCTCCATGGAGCGCGACGAAGCCGCCAAGAGCGGCCTCAGGATCATGACCGAAACGGACTTCAATCTTCTGGAGATAGCCCGGAGTGCCGGGAACCCGCTCGAGTCGGGTGTCAAGGCATTCCTGAGAATATGCGACATGCTCGATGTGGTTGGGACGGTGTCCTTCTATGGTAGCGGGGATATCCCTTATTACCATGCCTTCCTGAGCGAGGTCGAAAGGGAAGGCCGCGTCAAGGTTCATGTCGAGGCCTTCGATTCATTACTCAGTGAGGCGCGGATGACCAAGGACAATGAAGAGATCGATAGGATCGACAGCGTGAGCCGCCGGGCACAGGAGGTCATGACGGCGGTGCGCGATTTCCTGAGGTCCTGTAGCGCAGGCGGCGGCGGAATAGTGGATCCCGAAGGCAAAGAGGTCACGATAGGCCGAGTCAGAGAGATGATACGGCTGGAGACCGAGGCACGTGGGATGGTGCTCGAGGATCCGGTCATCTTTTCCCAGGGCCGCGACTCGGCCATTCCGCATAGCTGCGGAGATGACCCGGCGGTGCTGGTCCCGGGCAAGACCATCGTCTTCGACTATTGCCCCCAGGAGGCCGGCCCCGGCTACTTCTGCGACATAACCCGCACCTGGTGCCTGGGGTACGTGCCCGATGATGTAATGGAGATATACGGCCAAGTGCTCGAGATCGAGCTCAAGATAGTGGACGCGCTCAAGGTCGGAGGTCTTTGTTCATCGTATGACAGGATGACAAATGAGTTCTTCGACGAGCACGGTCACGCAACACCCCTGAAAGGTACGGCAAAAACCGAAGGGTACGTCCATTCGCTCGGTCACGGCATAGGGCTTGACGTGCACGAGCGGCCCCGCCTCTCCACCTTCTCAAAGACGGAAGAGAGGCTTGCCCCCGGGCACGTTTTCACGGTTGAGCCGGGGCTTTATTACCCCGACCGCGAGATAGGCGTCCGGCTGGAAGACGACATCGCGATCCGTGAGGATGGGACCGTTGTCAACCTGACGAGTATCTCAAAGGACATACTGGTGCCTCTGATGTGAGATGGGTCAGGCGACCCTTTCGGGTTTTGTGAGCGTCATGCAGACGTTTCCCATAAGGGATCTGATACCGGTCCCGGAAACGATCTTGTCATAGAGCCTGCTGAGCAAGTTGACCGCGGGGTATCGCCACAGGTATCCCTCTGTGAAAGCCCAGAACCGCACATCAACTACCATGAAGCCATTTGCTCCGAAGATGCCCGTAAGATCGTCGATGGTGTTCCAGGCGTAGCAGGTGTGGAATCCCTTCCCTTGCGTCATGGTCTTCTGAAACCGCCCTGGGGCATGTTTGGCGATCACGAATTCCGGCGCAGTGAGATTCGGGACCGAGGTTACGAACATGCCGCCCGGCTTGAGAACCCGGAAGATCTCCGAGGCGGCCCTGTCGAGGTTCGACACGTGTTCGAGAACGTAGTTGGCGAAAGCCGCCTCGTATTGGGCGGATTCGAGGGGTTTCATGTCCTCCACCGAGCATTGCCGCGAGTGTCTCACGGCGGGAGAATCCACGGCGCAGTCCTCGATGTCGATCCGGTCACAGGCGAACCTGCATCCATACTCGATCAGCCGGCTCTCGATCGCAACACTCCGTCCAGCCCCGACGTTGAGGATAAGAGGCTCATGGCCCTCGCGCCGTTCTTGAAAGAGAAAGTCACACAGCCTGTGAATGAGATGGGCTTCGGCCGGAGTCTGCATCCCCATTCCTTTAGGCCGAATCGTAGGAGCGCCTGACCCTGCCCACCTGCTCGATTCGTTGTTCCGCGAACCGGTCGGCAGCGGCATGCGTAGGGATACCCTCCTTGCGGGCGGTTGCCAGGACCTCCAGAAGCAAGTCCTTTATGGCAGCTGTTTTCCGCTTCGCACGCTCTTCATCATAGCCGTAGATCTCGTCGGCGACGTTTATGAGACCGCCGGCATTTATGATGTAGTCGGGTGCATAGAGAATGCCCCGGCGATGAAGATCGTCTCCGTCGTGCTCATGCTCGAGCTGGTTATTCGCCGCCCCGGCTACAACCTTGCACCTCAGCCGCTGTATGGAGCGTGCATTGAGAACCCCGCCCAGAGCGCAGGGCGAGAACACATCACACTTTACTGAATATATGTCGTCGGGATCGACAACCTTGACATCGTGTTCGGAGGTCACCTTGCTCAGAGCCTCCGGGTCGATATCCGCGACGGTCACGGAGGCACCCTCGGCAACAAGGCCTTCGACAAGCCTGCTCCCCACTCGCCCGACGCCCTGAACGGCGATTGAGAGACCTTCCAGGCTTTCGCTACCGGTAAGAAACACCCGGCAGGCTTCAAGCCCCCGCAGGATGCCTTCTGCGCAAAAAGGAGAGGGATCGCCGCTTCCGCCCCGGGAACTCGGTATGCCCATGACATAGCGGGTTTCCATTCTTATGTAGTCCATGTCATGGAAAGAGGTCCCCACACCCTCTGCGGCAATGTACCTGCCGCCGAGGCTGTCTATGAATCTCCCGAGCGCCCTGAACAGCGACTCGGTCTTGTCGGTTCTGGGGTCGCCGATGACCACCGTCTGACCGCCACCGAAATTCAGGCCTGCACCGGCAGCCTTGTACGTCATAGCCCTGGATAGCCTCAGGGCATCCTCGACAGCAGCCTCCTCGCTTTCATATGGCCACATCCGCACTCCGCCTATGGCCGGCCCGAGGGTCGTGTCGTGAATGGCCACTATGGCCCTTAGATGTGAGATCTGCTCCCTGAAGAACACCATCTGCTCGTGGCTGCCTGCCTTGAGTTTCTTGAAGAGATCCAAACGCGCACCTCCCGTCAACCATGTTAATTAGCATAATCAGAGGGCCCGGTCAACCGGGAAAACCCGGCTCGCCACCCGGCAATCAAGGTGAGCGATCAAGGTGACAGTTGACCCAATTCGTTTTGAATCAGGTCGGCTGTCACCGTGAGTGCTTCTACGAGCCCAACAGAGCAGACGCGTGGTTTTCACCGGCCTGGGATTAGAGGCGTTGGTAAGCCAGGTAGGCCGCCCCGACCAGCCCCGCATCATCGCCGAGGCTCGCCCGCTTCACCTTGAGCCTGTCTCTCAACACCGGGAAGATCTCGGCCCGGGCATGCGTGGTGGCGGGACCAATGAGCATCGTGCCGGCCCGCGCGACTCCCCCGCCTATGAGGATCATCTCGGGATTCAAGAGAAGATAGACGTTGGCGATACCAATCCCCAGGGCTCTCGCCGCATCTGCAACGACCCGAGCCGCGAGGCGATCGCCTGCTTTGGCCTGTTGGAAAACCCACTTCGCGGTGACCCCGGTGATGTCTTTGTGCCCGGGTCCGTGCTTGCGGTATTCTCTTATGATGGCGGTTGCTGATACAAGCGCCTCCAGGCAGCCTCGCCTCCCGCAGGCACATCTCGGCCCATCGATGTCAACCACCGTATGCCCGATCTCCCCGGCTATTCCGGCACTACCTTCCCAGAGCCTGCCCTCAATCACCAGAGCACCGCCCATACCGGTGCCCAGGGTGAACAGAAACAGGCTGGTCGCACCCTTCCCGGCCCCCTGCCAGTACTCACCGAGGGCCGCGCAGTCTGCATCGTTGGCCACTACAACCCGCATTCCGAGCCTGGACTCCAACCCATCGGCCAGACGAAGATCGCCAAGGCCCCCCACGTTAGGCGCGAAGTAGACCCGTCCGGAAGCGGAGTCTGTCGGACCCGCGAAACCGACAGCCACAGATCCCGGAGCCAGGCCTTTCCCGGCGCGTCGGATGAAGGCACTGACTTTCTCCGCCAGCAGGTCGCAGAGTGCGTCATTCCCGGTCACACCTCCCATCTTCGAACGGCTGCGGGCCACCACGCCCCCCTGACTTGTGACCAGTCCGAATCTCAGGTTGGTGCCGCCCAGATCGACTGCGACGACCGGCTGCCTACTCGCTTTGATTTTCACGTCTTGTTATCCTCACTCTGCGTATTCTCTTGCCCTTGACCTCCACTACCTGGACATAGAAATCACCGTATTCAACGACAGCCCCCACCTCACACATCGCACCTGCACGGTCCAGAACGAAGCCTGCAATCGTGTCATAGGCCCCTTCGGGAATGTTTACATCCAGACCTTCGTTTATGGCTGCGATAGGGGTGCTGCCGCTTATGATCTTGCCCCAGCCCACACCCTTGCCATCCTCCTGATCATACTCATCGCTTATCTCGCCCATTATCTCTTCTACCAGATCCTCGAAGGTGACAATGCCGATAGGACGGCCGTACTCATCGGTCACCACGCCCATGTGCCGGAGATCGCCCCGCATCTCTCCGATAGCCGCCTTGACGGTCTTGGTCTCCGGAATGAAATGGGCGCTCTGCACAAACATCCTCACCTCCGAATCATCCGGCGCGCCCAACAGGTGCTTAAGGTTGAGGATGCCGACGATATTGTCGGGGGCCTTCCTGTAGACGGGATATCTTGAATGGCCGCTACGCGATGCCGCCGCAAGAGCCTCGTTCACCGGGGACTTCTCATCAATACACACAACTTCATCCATCGGCACCATAACGCCGGTCACCTTCATTCTGGAGAGGTCCAGGACCCGATGGGCATAGCCTTGGGTGGAATAGCCGTAGCCGGATTGGGCGACCTCTTTGACCAAGGCCCGGATCTCATCTCGTGTGACGATGCCGGCCTTCTCCCCGGAAGCCTTGGTTACGAAGACTGAGGCTATGAAGGATGTCACGCGGGCAATGGGATAAAGCAGGAGGTAAGCCGCGCCAAGGCCCGGTGCCGCGCGCAGAAGGAAAGCCTCCGGATCGGTTCGGGCCAGGGCTTTGGGGATTATCTCCCCGAAGATGAGGATTACAGCGGTCATAGCCAGCGTTGATACCACAACCGCATACGGGCCGAGGGCGTCGACAAGCAGCGCCGTAGCCAGCGATGACGACAGAACCACTAAGATGTTCGTGCCCACCAGGGTGACGCTCAGGAGCGTTGCGGGGTTCTCGAGCAGCTTCTGCGCGATGGAGGCCCCCTTGGCACGCCTCTTCGCCAGGCTCCGCACCCGGAATCTGTTGCTGGACACAAATGAGGTCTCACTGCCTGCGAAGAAGGCCACTCCCGCGACCGAGCAGGCTATCGCCACTATGTGGATCACATTAAGGAACATCTACCTGTGCCGACCTCGCTTCCCTCATTTCCTCAACCTATCGACCTGGAGCCGCACGATTCTCCGGTTGTCGGCCTCGAGCACTTCGAATCGCAGATTGGAGACACGGATCTCTTCTCCAACAGCGGGTATCCTGCCTATCTTGTCGATCACGAAACCGGCGACGGTCTCGACCCGCTCGGCGGGGATCGATGCTCCGACAAGGGCATTGAAGTAGTCCAACTCCATCCTTCCGGAAACCTCCCACGTCGATCGGCCCCTGCGCCGGTAGAAATACTTCTCGCGTTGACTGTCACCTTCCGACCCCACTATCTCTTCCAGTATGTCATCGAGGGTTACTATTCCCGTGAAGCTGCCGTGCTCGTCTATGACGACGGCGAAGTGGGCCGCGCCGGAAACGAACTCGCGCAGAAGATCCACAAGCGCCTTCGACTCGGGAACGAATACCGGCCTCCTGGCGATCTCGGCGACGCGCAGATCCGAGCTATACTGGCGCTGCAACAGGTCTTTGGCATAGAGGACCCCCCTGATGCTGTCCCTCTCCTCCGCATCGAACACAGGGGTGCGCGAATAGCCTGACGCCTTCACCATCGTGACCGCATCTCGAAGCGTGACAGTCGACCCCAGCATGAACACCTCGGTCCGGGGCGTCATGATGTTCTGAACCGACAGATGCATGATCCTGAAGATCCCGCCGAGCACTTCGCCTTCGAACCGGTCCAGGATACCCTCCGAATGGCCCACGGCGATCGCCTCGGCTACATGGTCATGGTATCGATGCACCTTACCGGTCGGCCTTACTACACCCATGCGGTCGGCCAGAGACATGGCGGATTCCAGAACCCGCTTGAGCGGGGCCAGTACCCGCACCGCCCGCGATATGATGCCTGCCGTCCTCATGGATACGCCGACCGGATTGTTCACCGCCATGGTCTTGGGGACGATCTCCCCAAAGATAAGGATCAGCACGGTCATGACCACCACGCTTATTCCCACCACACCTTCTTCAAAGAAACGGCCGACCACGTTCGTCCCGATACTCGACGCCGCCACGTTGACCAGCGTGTTCCCCACCAGGATTGTCACCAAGAGGTGATAGGGATCCTTGAGAAGCGAACCGACGGTTATGGAGCTCCGCGACGGCCGCCTCTGGAGCTTCCTCAGCTGGTATGACTTCAGTGAGAAGAGTGCGGTCTCAGAGCCGGAGAAGATCGAGGAAAGCAGCAGCAGTACACCCAGAAACGCGATTTGAAGGATTGTAATAGCCACTGGGTTAAGGATTCACCCTTCCACAGGTCTACTTCCCGGTCGGAAGCAGCACAGTGAAACAGGTACCGGTTCCCTCCTCCGAATGCATCTCGATCCTGCCGCCGTACTCATGGACTATGCTTTTGGCGCTGAAGAGCCCCAGCCCCAATCCCTCGGGTTTTGTGGTGAAGAAGGCCGAGAATATCTTGGGCCTCACTTCCTCAGGTATCCCCGATCCCGTATCCCGGACGTCGATCCTGAGCATACCTCTTTCCCGTATCGTCTCGACGGTGACGGTCCCGCCGCCCGGCATAGCTTCGACAGCGTTTTGAAGCAGATTGAGTATGAGCTGTCTGAGTTCTATCATATTTCCCTTCAAGACGGCGTCCCCCGCATTGGACTTCACCACGCTTGCAACCCCCAACCCCATCATCAGGCCCCTTAGAAGCCCGAGCGAGTCCCGGACAAGCCACTCTATGTCAACGTCTTCCCCACGACATGTATCCTTCCGGGCCGCCCTGCCTGCAGCCTCCAGACGTTGCTCGACCCCGAGGGCTTTCTCGGCAATCTGCTCGAGCCTCGATCTCAGGCTGTGTCCTTCTTCCAGATCGGCGGCCGCCGCACGGGCCATCAAGCCTATGGACACAAGAGGTGCCTTGATATCATGGATCAGTGTCGAGGCCAGTCCTCCGAGCGCCAACTGCGTCTGGGCCTTAAGGAGCCGAAGGTGGTTGTTACGAAGTTCCTCATGGGCGATGTGAAGCTCCCGCAGCCGCGAGCGCAGATCGCTGTGCAGAGATGCGTTGAGTATGGCCAGCGCTGCCTGGCTCGCAAAGGTTTCCAGAATCCTCCGGTCGGTTTCCGTTATGTCGCGTCCGGTAACGAAATTGTCCGCGACGATGGCTCCCAGCTTCTTTCCTTCCGCGACGAGGGGCACGATGATGAAGTGCTCGCTTCCAAGCACCTGGGCGATTCCGCGCGCCTCGGGGTCTCCCGAGGCCTCCCTTACAATGAAAGACCGGACCTCTGAAAGAGCCCCAGCCACCTTGTTGCCACCGTCAAGGGGCAGAATCAGCCGTTCCGCAATCTCTGTGATGCGCCGGCCCTGCCGATCCTCTTGCCCTGAGAGTCTGGACAGCATGCTTCCAAGACTCTTCCCCTCCTTCTCCATGGCCTTCCAGATGATATCGGCTTCTCCGACCTCCGCCGGTCCGACCGCCATCCTTCCCCTCACGGTGTTCTCGCCTTCATCCACGAGCATTAGAAAGGCACGGTTGAACCCCAGTCCATTTCCCGCGGTCACTGCGGTGAGGATGACATGCAAGAGCCGGTCGATCTCCATGGTGCTCTGGAGGGCCTTGCCGACTTCGCTCAGAAGCTCCACCTGACAGGCCTTGCCCCGGGCCTGTGCCCCCAGTTCCCTGACCTGTTTCGCCAGGTCCACGGACTCCGCAAAAAGCGCATCGAGCGTGTCGAGCACCGCGCCGTCGGAATACCTCTTTCCCACAGCCCGTGAACGATTCGCAGTGAAAACCGGGCACCCCAAACACCTTTCCGCCAACCTCTCTGCCAGAGAGATGCCGTTTGAGAAGCAGCGATTATCACCGGTAAGCCAGCATCGGAGATCCTCGGTCCCATAGGCCCCACACGCATTCTCGTCGCATGAAAGCCATTCCCAGCACCTTATCGATTGGTGCCCGGACACAGATGACAAGGCAATATCCTCCTTGCATGCCGCCTATACAAGTGCGTTCTTGAAGACTTCGGCGAGGGCGTCCACGAATATGAATTTCATGCCCTTCTTGACAACGTCGGGGACTTCGACAAGGTCTTTCTCATTCTGCCTGGGCAGAATGACTTTCTTGATGCCCGCTCTGCGCGCGGCCAAGATCTTCTCTTTGACGCCACCCACCGGTAGAACCTTGCCCTTCAGGGTTATCTCACCAGTCATGGCAACGTCCGCCCTTACCGGCCTGCCTGTAAGCAACGAGACCAGGCTGGTGGCTATGGTTACTCCAGCCGACGGCCCGTCCTTGGGGACTCCGCCGTGGGGAACATGCACGTGGACATCGCGATCCTCATAGAAACCCGCGTCGATACCGATCTCCTCGGCATTGGCCCTGACATAGGTGAGGGACGCCTGTGCCGACTCCCTCATGACATCCCCCAGGCGGCCGGTGAGCGTCAGGCTCTTACCCCCCTTCATCATGCTGGTTTCGACGAAGATGATATTGCCGCCGGCCTCGGTCCAGGCAAGCCCGGTCGCCACGCCGGGAAGCATGGTTCTCTCGGCAACTTCACGATAGTACTTCCGGGGCCCCAGGTAATTCACGACCTTCTCTTTGGTTATGTTGATCTTCCTGACTTCGCCCTCCGCCACTCTCCGGGCGACCTTCCTGGCAATGTTCCCTATCTCCCTTTCCAGATTCCTCAAGCCTGCCTCTCTGGTATACTCGGAGATGAGCAGACGTATGGCGGATTCCTTGAACTCGATGTTGTCATTGTTGAGACCATGAGCATCGAGCTGGCGCGGTATTAGATACTGAGCGGCGATCTCCATCTTTTCATCGTCCGTATAGCCAGGAAGCTCTATCACTTCCATCCTGTCCAGGAGCGCCGGCGGGACCGTTACCAGCATGTTGGCCGTTGTAACGAACATCACCCTGGAAAGATCGAATGGGATCTCGAGATAGTGATCCGAGAACTCCGAGTTCTGCTCGGGGTCGAGCACTTCCATCAGGGCCGCCGACGGGTCGCCCCGGAAGTCCGCCCCGATCTTATCCACCTCGTCCAGCATGAAGAGCGGGTTATTGGAACCCGCTTTTCTGATTCCCTGGACGATGCGGCCCGGCAGAGCCCCAACATATGTTCTCCTGTGTCCTCTTATCTCGGCTTCATCCCTTATGCCCCCGAGGGATATACGCGTGAACTTCCTTCCGAGGGCACGCGCAATCGATCTGCCGAGAGAGGTCTTGCCCACACCCGGCGGACCGACAAAACAGATGATCGGACCCTTCATGTTGTCCTTGAGCTTCCGGACCGCGAGATATTCGAGGATCCTCTCTTTCACCTTGTCCAGGTCATAGTGGTCTTCGTCCAGTATGTCCTTGGCCTTGCCGACATCGACGACGTCCTTTGTGCTCTTGGACCAGGGCAGACTGATCAGCCAATCCAGATATGTTCGGGAGACGGTGTACTCAGCCGCCTGAGGCGGCATCTTGCTCAGGCGATCCAGCTCCTTCTCCGCGACAGCGAAAGCGTCCTTGGACATCTTGGCTGAGTCTATCTTCTGGCGAAGCTCTTCGATCTCGATCGTTCGCTCATCGGTCTCGCCCAACTCTCGCCGTATCGCCTTCAGCTGCTCCCGGAGATAGTACTCACGCTGAGACTTGTCCAACTCGGTCTTGACCTGAGACTGGATCTTGCTGCCCAGTTCGAGCACCTGGAGCTCCCGGTTGAGGAAGCCGATGAGCATCTGGAGCCTCTTCTTTGTGTCGAAGGTCTCCAACATCTCCTGCTTCTCGTCGGTCGACAGGTTGATGTTGGATGCAATCAGATCGGCAGCCCGACTGGCGTTGTCGATATTCATAACGGCCACCTGAAGCTCGTCGGGCAGGTGCGGGGAAAGACCGACGATTCGCCCGAAGATATCCGAGACGCTCCTCAAAAGCGCCTGCGTTTCGACACTGGCGTCCGCGACCTCCGGGACGGGCTCGATCCGCGCCTTGAAGTACGGATCTTCCTGCGTGAAGGCCTTCAGCCGTATCCTCGAAGCCCCCTGTACAAGAACTCGTGTGCTCCCATCCGGGAACTTCAACATCTTGAGTATCGTGGCTGCGGTCCCCACGTTGTTGAGGTCCGCCGTACCGGGATCCTCGGTATCCGGCTTCATCTGGGTGGCCAGACCGATAATCCTGTCTGTGTTGGCGGCCTCGTCAACAAGATGAAGGGACTTGGCTCTCCCGATCACCAGCGGAGCGATCATGTATGGAAAAATCACGGTATCCCGCAAAGGGATGATCCCAAGCTCCGAAGGCAGTCTCGGGATCTCTGCTTTCTGTTTCGATTTCCTACGGGCACCCGGCCTCGCGGTCCGCTTCCGGACCGGTTTCCGCTCGGGTTTCCGCCGCGCTCCGGTCGCCGTCTTTTTGTCGGGTTTGCTCTTGGCGCCCCCGCCTGATCGGCCCTTCTTCACCGCACCCACCGCTTTGTCGCGCTCACTCCCGGTCCGGGGCTTCTTCCGGGCCCGCGGCTTCGACTTGGGCCTTGCACTCCGCTTACCCCCGGTCTTGGTGGTCTTGGCCAATATCCCGCTCCTATCCTTTGATTACGCAGAGAGGTTTCAAGCGAGCAACCTTCTTGGAGATGCCCGCCCGGTGCACTACTTCTACCACCCGGTCAATATCTTTATAAGCATCCGGGGCCTCCTCCGCTATGGTCTTCTTACCCTTTGCCATCACCGTGATTCCTTTGTCCCTGAGTTCGGCCAGCAGCCTGACCGGGTCGGTGGTACGCATGGACTTGCTCCTGCTCTTCACTCTCCCGGCACCATGGCACGTGCTTCCGAAGGTCTCCTTCATGGCCAGGTCGGTCCCCACAAGGACATACGAACCGGTCCCCATGTCTCCAGGTATGAGCACCGGCTGGCCCACCGACCGGAAACATTCCGGGACCTCCGGGTGCCCTGCGGGGAACGCCCTCGTTGCACCTTTTCTGTGAACGCAGACTTCGCGCATCCGGCCCCCCACTTCGTGGGTCTCCATCTTGGCTATGTTGTGGCAGACATCATATACCAGCCGCATATTGAGCCTGGCCGGTCCCATGCCAAGCGTCTTTTCGAAAACCTCCCGGGTCCAGTGCGTCATACACTGGCGATTGGCCCAGGCGTAGTTTGCGGCGCAGGCCATGGCCGAGAAGTAAGCCTGCCCCTCGGGCGAGGCCACCGGGGCGCTGGCCAGCTGGCGGTCCGGCAGGTCTATCTTGTACTTTTGCACCGCTGTGCCCATGGTCTTCAAGTAGTCATCACATACCTGATAGCCGAACCCCCTCGAACCCGAATGAATCAGGACTGTAATCAAGCCCTGTTCCAACCCGAAGACCTCCGCAACACCCGGATTATATACCTCTTCGACTATGTCCACCTCAAGAAAGTGGTTCCCGGAACCTAAGGTCCCCAGTTGATCTCTGCCTCGTCTGAGGGCGCGATCGCTCACTGCCGATGGGTCCGCCCCCCGCATTGCCCCGCCCTCTTCGGTGTGCCCGGGATCCTCGGGCTCTCCGTATCCATGCTTGACAGCCCAGACGGCGCCCTCCACCAGGACCCGGCGTTCTTCATCAGCGGAGAGATTGATGTTCCCGGTAGATCCCACCCCACAGGGGATATCGCGAAAGAGGGCAGAGGCCAGCTTCTCCACCTTGCCCGCGATGTCACTCCGGCTGAGGTCGGTCCGCAACAGCCGGCAACCGCAGTTTATGTCGTAGCCGACACCGCCGGGGCTGATCACGCCGTCTTCGATGCTTGTGGCGGCAACCCCGCCGATGGGGAACCCGTAACCCCAGTGCATGTCGGGCATCGCAAGCGAGTAGGACAGGATACCCGGCAGGTGAGCCACGTTCTTGACCTGCTTCGGACTCTCATCCATCCTGACCGACTGGAGAAGCTTCTCGTCTGCATAAATCAAACCGGGAACCCTCATGCCACCAGTCTTAGGGATCCTCCAGCGGTAGTCGTCTATCTTCTCGATTCTAACCTCTTCCCCCATCGAACCCGTCCCCTTCACACATCGAAGATCACTCTGGCTTTCCACCGGCCACCGGCAAAAGCAAGGGAAACATCGTGGTAGGTTGCCGCCTTGATCTCCAGATCGCACCTATGCTTATCGGGGTCGAAGTGCTCTCCGCAACCCACTGCCCGGAAGGTCCGTCCCCCAAGCTCGACATCGGCAAAACCGGAGAATATTATTCTCTCGACCGCATTAAAATACAAGAGCTCGTTCAGCCAGGCAACGAGAAGTTCAGTTGGATTCTCAGCGGCAACACTCAGAGGCTTGCTTACATGCTTACCGACCGACCCGAGACCGAACATAAGGTCGAACATCGCCAGTGCGCTTTTGGTGAAGAGACCCTCCAGGTCAGCCGCCTCCACCTCTATCCCGACATCCGCGGTGTGGTCGATAACCGTGTAGAACGGTGTTGAGGCCAAGGGTTTCCTCCCATCGGGGATGCAGCACCCGCGACGGATTAGGACTCACTTCCCCCGGGACTTGCGTTTCTTGCCGGCGGCCTCAAAAACCGCCTCCTCATCACCGGCGGTGTATTCGATCTTTCCCGCAGCAAGCTCCGCCAGTGCAACATCCACAGGCCTATACATCTTGGTCTTGACCAGCGGTCTGAGTCCCAGATTCAGCTGTCTTGCCCTGCGGGCCGCCGCCACGACCGTCTCATATGCATTGGAAAACCGCGTAGGCAGCTCGTTGAGCGGCACCTGCTGCTCGACCGGAAATGCCGGGTCTATCTCCGCATGCTTCGGCCCGGTCGGAGTCTCCTTGGCCGGCTGCTTCTTCTGCTTCTTCTTTGCCATAGATGATCTACTCTTCCCCCTCCTATTGTAGTGACCTAAGCACCAACCCCATCAATCTGTAAACCAATTTCGCCGCCGTGAAATCCGGACCATGGTTGCCGGGCTGAGGGCACAGCTCCACAAGATCGAAACCGACCAGCGTCCGGCCGGCAACCAGGGACTCAATAAGCGCCGTCGTTTGATACCACGATAGCCCTCCCGGCTCGGGCGTCCCGGTCGATGGCATGGCCGACGGATCGAGAACGTCGATGTCCACGCTCAGGTAGATCTTGTCGGGCAGGAAACCGAAGTCGATTGCATCTCCGCGCACAATCCGGTCGGCGAAGAAGATCGGGAAATCCACCTCGCGGACAAAGTCCATTTCTTCCTTGGAGATGCTTCGTACTCCAAAGACACAACACTCGGCCGATTCCATCGCCCTTCTGAGGAAACACGCATGGCTATATGGGCTATCCTGATATGAATCCCTGAGGTCGGCATGGGCATCGAGGCTTACGACTGCGAATTTCTCACGACGAGCCAGCGCCCGGACGGCTCCCAGGGACACCGTATGCTCCCCTCCAAGGACAATCGGGAACTTGCCCCTCGAGACCACATCCTCCACCGCCCGGTCTATTCTATCAAGCATGAGCATAGGATCGCCGACCGAGACCGGCATCTCCGGATGCGTGAACACTCCAGCATGAGCAGGTTCCATGTCCAACTCATGATCGTAGAGCTCGATGTTCAGAGAGGCATCTATCATGGCCCTGGGTCCCATCCGGGAACCGGTCCCATATGTGGATGTGGCATCATAGGGCACTGGGATCACCTGGAAGTAACTCTTGTCTCTGGAACACAGATCACCTGAAAGACCTAGGAAATCCCTCTGCCCCGAAGATTCCATATTCATAATCACGCTCACGGCACCCCGGGCCCACCAGGTAGGGTCTCGCCGGACTGTCAAACGGTCAGCCGATACCGCGCCGATCGCTCCCACTCTGCACTGCTCTGCTCCGGCCTCTACAATGCCGGGGGCGACACCCGGATCGGCCGGGTATTCGCGTCACCGGCCCCAAAACACGTATTGAGGCAGGGCGCCGCTCACGCGGTTACCCTGCCTCAATGTGAAATCGGCAATACCTATAGCCATCGCCTTTCTATTAAGATCCCCGCGGGTGCAAACAGCGTGCGGCACCCGCCGAGCCGACACCCGGGCCGGCTTTGCCCTCAGGGAAGCCAATCGTCTTCCGTGTCTTCGGCTATCCCATCGTCTTCAGGCCACTCGGACAAGTCATCGTCCAAGTGCTTAGACTCTTCACTCCACTCTCTGTCCTCAATACTCCGGAGAGCCCGACGCCGCGGATTCCTCCGGTCCTCTGCGTCTTTTCGCCGCTTATTCGTCTTCACTGAAGTTCCCCCGAACGGCAGCACCCTTCGTTAGTACATGCCTTCCCCGTACCCGCCTCCAGGGGGGGCGGCCGGGGCCTTTTCCTTTTCCGGGATCTCGGTTACCAGAGCCTCGGTCGTAAGCATGAGAGATGCCACGGAAGATGCATTCTGCAGCGCCGACCTGGTAACCTTCAGCGGGTCTATGATACCTGCCTTGATCATATCGACGAAGGTCAAGGTGCTGGCATCATAACCTTCTGTTATCTCCTTCTTCTCCTTGATCTGCTCCACGATAATGGAACCTTCAAGGCCTGCGTTCTCCACTATCTGCCTCGCCGGCTCTTCCAGCGCACGCCGGACGATGTTCACACCGACCGCCTCGTCGCCGGTGACGCCTTTGAGAGCGACCAGGGCCCGAAGCGACCTGAGAAGCGCAACCCCACCACCGGGTACTATCCCTTCCTCCACTGCGGCCTTGGTGGCATGAAGTGCATCTTCCACCATCGCCTTACGCGCCTTCATCTCCACCTCTGTGGCGGCTCCCACTTTTACGACTGCCACACCACCGGCCAACTTGGCGAGACGCTCCTGAAGCTTCTCACGGTCGTAGTCGGAGGTGGTCTCTTCGATGGCCCTTCTGATCTGGGCCACACGGCCTTCGATATCCTTCTTCATGCCCTTGCCGCCGACAAGCGTGGTGTTTTCCTTATCTATCATCACGCGCTTTGCGGTACCGAGGTCCTCCAGACCCACGTTTTCCAGCTTGAGTCCCACCTCTTCGGCAATCAGTTTGCCCCCGGTGAGAACCGCAACGTCTTCAAGCATCGCCTTTCTTCTGTCACCGTATCCTGGCGCCTTGACGGCCGCGCACTTGAGTACGCCTCTGAGCTTGTTTACTACCAGGGTGGCTAGGGCCTCGCCCTCGACGTCTTCCGCGATGATCAGAAGAGACCTGCCCGATCGCGAGATCTTCTCCAGCAGAGGCAGGAGATCCTTCATCACGCTGATCTTCTTCTCATGGATGAGAATGTATGGATCCTCCAGCTCGGCGGACATGGCTTCGGGATCGGTAATGAAATAAGGAGAGAGGTAACCCCTGTCGAACTGCATCCCCTCGACCACATCCAGGGTGGTCTCCATACCCTTGGCCTCATCGACCGTTATCACACCTTCCCTGCCGACCTTTTCCATCGCGTCGGCGAGAAGCTTGCCTATGGTCGTATCGCCGTGGGCCGATATGGCCCCGACCTGGGCGATTTCCTTGGAGCTCTTCACCGGCTTGGCCATCTTCCGAAGATCCGCAATGACAGCCTCGACCGCCTTTTCGATTCCCCGTTTGAGCTCAATGGGATTGGCGCCGGCAACCACGTTCCTGAGACCTTCCCTGAGTATGCTCTGCGCCAATATGGTGGCGGTGGTGGTGCCGTCGCCGGCCACATCGCTCGTCTTGGTAGCTACCTCTTTGACCATCTGGGCGCCCATGTTCTCGTAGGGATCCTCGAGATCGATCTCCTTGGCAATAGTAACGCCGTCGTTGGTGACCGTGGGGGCGCCCCATTTCTTCTCCAGCACCACGGTTCTTCCCCTCGGACCGAGGGTCACCCGTACAGCGTCGGCGAGCCTGTTCACACCTCTCTCAAGCGCTCGCCGCGCTTCCTCATCAAAACGAAGTTGCTTGGCAGTCATCTACCTCACCTCCAAAATCCACAGATCAGTGATTGCTCCATCCGGGTCAAACTCAACCTATAATCGCGAGTATCTGGTCTTCTTCTATGATCAAGTACTCCCGGTCTGCGATGCTGACTTCGGTGCCCGAATACTTGCCGAAAAGGACCTTGTTGCCTTTCTTCACTCCCATTGGGATGCGCTTGCCGTCATCGCTTATTCGACCGGGGCCGACTTCGATCACCTTCCCCTGCTGCGGCTTCTCTTTAGCCGTATCGGGAACGATGATCCCGCCCTTCGTCTGCTGTTCCTCTTCGAGCCTCACGATCAGGACTCTGTTGCCGAGTGGCTGGATTCCTGTCTTCTTAGCAGGCATCTTCCTACCTCCTTTCACCACGTACATACGCCCACATCAAGATACCTTGATTATAAGCCCAGGGATTCGTTCCCTTGCAACATCACCCCCTTCGGCGCAGCATGACCACTACCCATGTGAGTAGAGAATTATAGTCAGAGTTCATCCAAAGTCAACACGGTTTGTGCGGGCCGGATACAAAAACTCCGCACATATGCATACTATATTGATTCAAGAAAGATGGGAACGTCACGGCCCCAGTGTCAGGTCTTTCCTCCTGCTCGAAGCCGGCCGGACCCGACGGATTCCGCCGGCACATCCTCCTTAGAAACCCAGCGGAATAAATCCTAATGAATTGGTCCGCAGTTTGCAAGGGTGAAAAAGAGGAAAAACCGCGGAAACAGAGCCCATGACATCATTGCAGATTGCACGGACCAGTTGCGTTGTGCGACCGGGCCAAACCGGACCAGACGGCCTCCAGAAGGCCGAGACAGCCATAACTCATTATATTGCCGGGAGTTAGACCATTGTCCCGTACCTGCCCGTTGTGGCACGCCTCATGCATTCTGAGGACACGGGCCTGAGACAGGGTCCTCCTTTCGTGGGATTCCCTGATGGTAGGCGAATCTTCAGCTCTGGCTGGATCGGTTTGGGTGCCGGGTCATCGGCGAGGGCTAGGTAAACCGCAGACCAGCGAACCTACCGCAGGGAATCCTTTTTTTGCCCAGGGCGGCAGAGAGGGTTCATCTGCCGTGTTATGCTCGTCGTCCCTCACTGCGGCGTACACAGAAGTACGCCTCGTTCCCCGGCCCATCGTCTGCCTCGCATGCAGACACCCATTGCCCTTCCGGACTTGATGATCCGCGAATACACTCAAGGTGAATGCGAGCGCAACGCAGCAGATGGGTGCGTTCCGGCAGACCGGCCGGTGCTACCGGAGCAGATCAAGATAGGCGGCAATCAGGTCGTTACCCCATATCATGCAGACAATCGCCGCCGGCGACAGGAACACCCCGAACGGCACGCTTGCCCGCATCCCATCAGAGGTCTTGCGCATAACCACCAATCCCACAACCCCACCGAGTATCGATCCCAAGAAGATGGTCACCAGCGCCAGCTTGAAACCGAGAAACGCCCCGACCATGGCCATCAGCTTCACATCGCCGCCACCCATCCCCTCCACCTTTCTCACCAGCTTGTAGAGGAACCCGACTGCCAACAGGCTTCCGCCGCCGATCAGAATACCCAGAGCCGAACGCAGCAAAGACGCCTCGACCGCATCCCCCCTCAGGAGGGTCATCGAAAACAGGACACCCAGCATGATTCCGGGGATTGTGAGTTTGTCGGGTATTATGCGTTTGTCGAAGTCGATACCGGCACAGGCTATCAGCAAAGAGGCGAGCACCCAATATGCCACAGCCTGGGGCCAGCCGAAGGCGCGCCAGACCAAGAGAAAGCTCAAGCCTGTCAACGCCTCAATAACCACATACGTCGCCGGTATCCTCCCGCGGCAGGAGCGGCATCGCCCCCCCAGCAGCACGTAACTCAGAATAGGGACGTTGTCATACCAGGCTATTGTTGTCTTGCACTTTGGGCACTTGGATCTTCCGGCCACCATACCCATGTGCCTGGGGAGCCGGTACCGCACTACATTGAGGAAACTGCCCAGCGCGGCGCCGAAGACAAAGACGAGGATTCCCGGGAGTAGACTGTACATCACCTAGAACAGTTCCATCTGGGGAGGCTCGTCAGCCGCCGGCTTCGGCGATTCCAGGAATTCCTTGAGCGCCTTGAAGTCCTGCCTGACCTCATCATAGAGGTTTCCCCTGTGCAAGGCAGCGGCAGGGTGGTAGATCGGGAACACGAATGTCCCACCGACCCTGACCGCCTTTCGCTTCATCTTGGTTATGCCGTCCCGCCTGCCGGTCAAGGTCTTCGTGGCGAAATTGCCCATGCTGCCGACCACGACAGGCTGTATTATCTCGAGTTGGCGGAGGAGAAACGGCTTGCAGGTGTCGATCTCAGCCGAAACGGGATCCCGATTGTCCGGAGGCCTGCATTTGAGAACGTTGGCTATGTAGATATCTTCCCGGGCCACGCCCAGGATGTCCTTCAGCAACTCATCCAAGAACTTGCCCGCCGCACCTACAAACGGCTCGGCCTGAAGATCCTCGTTGTATCCCGGAGCCTCTCCGACAAGGACAAGGTCTGCATCGGCCGCACCGGAACCGAAGACAATGTTTGTGCGTCCTTCACTGAGACCGCACAGACGGCAGTCCGCAAGGCTCTCATAGAGATCCCTGAGCAGCCCCTCTTTTGCAGTCAAACCTATTCACCTATGACCTTGATCTTGACGGTCCGGAGTCGCGGACCGTCCCGTTCAGCAAGGAAAAGAGCCTGCCACGTTCCCAGCACCGGCTTTCCACCCTCGACAGGGATCACCAGCGACGGGGACATCAGTATGGCCTGTATGTGGCTGGCGGCATTGTCATCGACCTGGTCGTGCCTGTAGCCTGCTCTCGGCGGAACCAGTTTGTTCAGGACCGACTCCACATCATCGACCAACCCGCCCTCGTGCTCGTTGATATAGAGCCCGGTCGTGGTGTGGGTGGTGAAGACCAGGGCGAGTCCGTCGGCGATTCCCGATGTGGCCACCGCCTCCGCCACATCGCCGGTGATATCCATCATTTCCGTGTTCTTCGTGCTTCGCACGCTAAGGCTAGCGGAGTAGACCATCTCTCCCACCAAAAAAAAGCAGAATACGGCTTAGCGCCATATTCTGCTATGAATTACAGGGCAATCGATCAAAGCATCTTCTTGAAATCTTTTCCGGGACGGAACTTCACGGTCTTGCTGGGCTTGATCTTGATCGGCTCTCCGGTCTGAGGATTTCTCCCCATTCTGCCCTTCCGTGACGCCACGGTAAAGCTGCCAAATCCAACAATCTGCACGCCACCCTTCTTGACGCTCTTCTTGATGCCTTCCAGGGTGGCATTGACCGCGTCTTCCGCACTGCGTTTGGTCATGTCAGTCTGCTTGGCAACATACTCAATCAGTTCGGCCTTGTTCATGTGATCACCTCGCTTTCCCTGTAGTTTCGGGGCTTACGGTACCACCGGAGCCCCGGTTTGTCAACTGTTTTCTGCCCGGAACGGCACATTTCTTCACTATTAGAAACCTACACTCAGTGCCGCCCAGACCGACTCGCTCACCTCGTCGCCGGTGTTTCTGATGCCATGGAACTTCGATCCGCTGAAGTGAATCGCATCGCCCTTCTTGAGATCGAACACCTCGTCACCGACTTTCACCTGTATCTGTCCGCTTAGGACCCAGCCGCATTCATCGCCTTCATGTACATGGCCGGGCACGAATTTGTCGACCCCATTGCCGGGATCCGCCACAAGCTTGTAGAAGTGGATCTTGCCGCCCGGGATACCGTTGGTCAGGGGTCTCATCGCAACCCGCGGCTGCTCCATCAGTATCATGGGATTTCTGACTGTACTCACGCAGATCTCGGGAATTTCCACATCTTCAAGAAAGAAACTCATATGCTTCTCAAGAGCAGTGGCCACTTTGGAAAGCGCGTTTACAGTCGGCCACGTGATGCCCCTCTCAATCTGAGATATATGTGTTGCCGACACCCCGGACCGACTCTGAACATCCTTGAGTGTCAGAGTCTGCCTCAGACGTTCCTCCCTGATCCGTTTCCCAAGCTCGGTCTTACTCGGCATGGCGCCCTCCTTGCTTGCCGGCCGTGCCCAATCGTACGCATGCAAGTAGATACCCGGAGCCGGACCAATCCTCCCGGGCCTAAGACGACACGAAACCTAAAGCCCAGCAACCCTGTCCTTAAGCTCCCTCGATACCTTGAAAACCGGCACCTTGCGCTCTAAGAGTGGAACGATTTCCCCGGTACGCGGGTTCCGGGCAGCACGCGGCTTCCGCACTGCCACCTTGAACGTGCCGAACCCCCTGATTTCAATGTGCTTGCCCTCTTTCAGGGCATGCTTCACTGCATCTATGAAGTGCGCAACTACCTCTGCTGTCTCTTTCCTGGTCAAACCCGTCTTGGAGGCTATCTCCTCGACGATGTCCGCCTTAGTCACTAGTCCTCCCTATTCCGCTTCTCTATATGCGAGACCGAATTTATCGCAGTGTGTAAAAAAGTGTCAAGCAAAAACGTAGCAAAGTTGCTTTATCACAAAAGCATCCTTCGCTTTCTCAACAGCCATTCCACACCAAGCAATCCGGCGAGAATGAGGAAGACGGGAAGGCTCAGTCGCAATCTGATCTCGCGGAAGTCCTTCACAATGACCATACCCGGGTTGATCTCGGCCGCAAGCCGATCGGCATCGGCGATATCGCTGTAGCTCCCTCCGGTCAGCCTCGCAACCTGGCTGAGCAGGGCCGGATCTCCCTCAAACTCGAAGTCTTCCAGGCCCCGCCGGTCAACCGTGAGGTCCAGGGTCTCCCGGGCGTAGATTTCATCGCCGAGCCGCGCTGAGACGCGGATTCGATAGCGGCCGGGAGCGAGGAAGTCGACCTTGGCCAGGTGGCTCCCACCGCCCTTTTCGGCCATGGAGAAATGACTCAGGATCGCACCGGTCCCCTGGTCCATGACATCACCCTCGAGCCTGGCGCCCTCAAGGGGTTTGAGGTTCTCGTCCACCGTGCGGGCGAAGATGTCGACGGGTTCACCCCAAAGATAAGTCTTCTTCGATGTAGTCACCGAGAGCCGCCGCACTTCGTTCCTCTCCGTCAACCAACCTATCGAGTTGAGCAGCATCTGCGAGAACGGAGAGGCCTCAAGACCGAAACCCTTCGGTACCAGGTCCCAGCGCCAGAGATCGTAAGCCGAGAGACCGACTATTCTGCCTTCTCCATACCTCATGATCGCAAGCACCGGCACCTCTATCCCGCCCCCGGCTCCGGACAGGAGGATGGTGGCCTCGGCCTTCGCTCCCCCTGTGCCTGCACGTACGGGCACGGGAGGCAGCTCGGGCCATGAGAACCCGCTTTCGCCTTGTGACAATCTCAGTATGTCGTGATCGGCCCCGACATCGGTGGCAGCAACACTCACAAATGCGCCGGCCCGGCCCTTCCCATCCGAGAGATCCAGGAAGGGACTCAGCTCGGGGTCGAGACCTGCAGGGTCAGGTCCGGGAAGCACCACAAGCCCTACACCACCCCGGACCAACTCCCTGAGTTCGGAAGCCGTGGCCCCCGCAAAGCCGCCTCCGAAAACGATCGCAGCATCAAGATCGGGAAGGGCATCCAGACCTGGGACCATGCCTTCGATCTTCGGCTTGGCGCCTGCGGCCCCCGTGAAGAAACTGAAGACCTCTATGTTGGGGTCCGCCTCCAGGCTACGCCTAGCGAACGCGAAATCCCACGACGGACGGGAGGCGATCAGGACCACCCTGATCTTGCCTTTGACCACATCCAGCACAAAAACGCCGGCGTTGTTCGAGGTGACCGGCTCCGCGCGCAGGGTATCGACCTCCACTATGAAGCGGTGGGTGCCGATCTCCCCCGCGTCTATCCGCGCATCGACCTTGGTCTTTGCCCCTGTTCCAGCAAGGGTTATCTGCCTTGAGAGTACCGTCCCGGTCGAATCCCTGATCGATAGCTTCACTTCGATAGGCCCTGTATGCCTGGCGCTCACAAGCAGCGATACCGGCACTTCGCTGTTGGCATATGCCGTCTCGGTTACCACGATTCTATCCAGCGAGATGTCCGCGGTCGATGTGTCCTGCGTCACTGCCAGCACGTGTATCGGGCACCGCAGCGTGGAGGCCATGTTCACTACATCTTCCCCGAAATTCACAGAACCGTCGCTCACCACAATGAATGCCGATGGGGGCATGTTGAACTCATCAAGAACGGTACGGATACCCTGCCCCAAGTCGGTTCTCGAACCTGTCGGTTCGAGCGAGTTCATCTCTTCCGGAGTGATTTCGGCCGCGCGTTCCGAGAAGGCATAGAACCTGAGATCCGCCTTGGATTCCAGACGGTCGATGAAATCCGGGGAGAATGCCTGTTTCACCCTGTCGATCTTGGCCTCAGCCTGCGGATAGGCCATGCTTCTGGAGTCATCGACGAGCACCGCAAGAACCGGCTTCCTGTATTGGGTCCTCACCACATGCGCCACTGGATCGGCCACCAGAAGGAGCACGACCGCAGCGGCGAACCACCTTAGGACGCCCATTATGATCCTCGTACGCAGCGGCAGCGTAGGAGACGTGCGTATGTACAGAACGACTGCGAGCAGAGTGGCCGCGGCGATTGAGATCACAAAACCAAGCGTGTCTCTCGCCGTTATGTCAATCATGAGTTCCTCAATCCGGCCGGACAGACGGACCCACCACTCCCGGCCGGGCTCGGCGAAGAGCACCCGGCCGGCCGATGGACGGCCTTCCGGACATCGTGCTACTTCGCGAGACGCGCCTTCAGAATCTCCTCCTCGGCCATGATCTTGTTGACCTCGCTACAGGCGCTCTCCATGGCTTTGCGGACGCTCTTCTTCCCATCAAGCGCCGCCTGCATCTCGGGGTTGACAGCGTTTTCTATTTCGGGATAGCTGCCGATTCCCGGTCTGGGTATAGCGTAGTCCATTTGCTGCATGAAGACCTTGAGATACGGGTGCTTCTCGAAGTCGATCATCCCGTCCGCCGCGGTATTCACAGGGATCTGTCCCAGGGCGTTGGCCCATTCAGCCTGGGCCTCCTTGGAGGCTACGAACTTCAGGAGCTCACAGGCCTCTCGAGGGTGCTTAGAAGTGCTGAACACCACAAGATTGTTCCCGCCCACATTCGTGGCCCTTCCTGCCGGCCCCTCCGGGATCAAAGCCACACCGAAGTTGATGCCCCCTCCCTCCAGACCTCCGACCGCCCAGGGGCCGTTAAGAATCATGGCGTACTTGCGATTCTGGAAACCCAGATCATCACGTATCCCGCCGCTTCTCCACGCTCCCCCTTCCACCTTGTATTTCGAGTAGAGATCCGCCTTGAATTGGAAGCCTGCCACGGCGGCTTCGGTGGCCAGGGCGCACTCCCTGTTATCGTCGGTGAGGATCCGCCCTCCGAAAGAATAAATGAACGGAAGCGACCACCACAGGGAATTGCGCATTCCAAACCCGTATACCCCTTTCTCGGGATCCGTAAGCGCCACGGCATACGTCACGAATTCCTCCCAGTTGCCCGGAGGATCATCGGGGTCCAGGCCTGCCTGCGTGAAGAGATCGCGGTTGTAAAAGAGGCAAAGACCATTGACCTGATCGGGCAACCCGTACGTCTTGCCATCAACGACGCAGGAGCTCAAAGCCACCGGCCTCAGTTCTGTCCCGAGTCCGGCGATGTCGAACGCGTCAAGGGCTTGAAGCGCACCACGGATGGCCAGCTTGGGGAGAAACGCCACATCCACGCGGCCTATGTCCGGAGCGGTTTCGGTGGCGAGCGACGTGAGAATCTTGGGCTCCATCCCGTCGAAGGGTATGTTGGTCACCTCGACCGATATCCCGGGGTGTGCCTGCTCGAACTTATCCACCCAGGCAAGGAAGATAGTGCGTTCCTCGGCACTGTAGGTCTCCCATACGGTTATGACCGTCGTGTCCTTCCCCGTCTCCTTCCCACAACCCTGGACAAGGAGTATCGCCGCAAGCGTGATTGCCAACAGGAATCTCATGTCTCTTTCCTCCTCGCTCTGAAAAACCGACTCGAACAAGGTCCTTTTGGATTGACCGCCGCCACGTGTGCGGCAATACTGCACAGCTTAGTCTAAGACCATTTGCCCCCAATACCAAATGATAATCGTACAACCCGGCCGACGATTATGGTGACGGTTAGCCGAATTGCGCACATCCTAAGATCGTTCGGATTCGGAGTGTTGGGTAGCGTCGTGGTTCCACCCACGACGAAGGCCGTCGGGCACGGAGACCCGACGCTACAGGCATACGCCGCAGCGAGGCGGGCCGAGTGTAACAAGGCAGATGAGCGCTTTTCGCCAAACCATTCATCCAGAGAGCCAGGCTGGCCAAAGGTGCTCAGATGCGAGGCACCCGAAGGCTCGAGGAGCGAGGCGTATGGTTGCATACGCCGCAGCGAGGCGGGCCGAGTGTAACAAGGCAGATGAGCGCTTTTCGC
>CAZRAU010000019.1:8142-36337 GCA_964598025.1 uncultured bacterium | reverse complement strand
GGAGACGACACAGTTCACCGTGCAGCCCTTCGATGCCGACACTAATCCGACCGCCCCGGTTTCGATCGATGGGTGGGGTGTAATCGGTGGGATAGGGGATGTATCTGCGACCGGTCTCTTCACCGCGACGGCGGCAGGCACGGGACGCCTTACCTGCTCGGGGGCGGGTCTTCACGATACTACGGGGACCATCAATGTGGTGCCCGGCATCCTCAGCGCTCTCGAGGTGGAACCGGATTCGGTTGAAGTCGGCCTTGGAGGCACTGTTGCCTTCACGGCAAGCGGCTCGGACGCCTATGGCAACGCCACGGACGCCGGAGACCTCACATGGAATGTGATCGGTGAAATAGGCCGGATAGATGATTCAGGTTCATTCACGGCGCTTGCGGCCGGGACCGGGCGCATAAGCGCCACAAGCAATATGGGCGGTGTGACTGATACCAACAGGGTCGTCATAGTGAACCCGAGCAACCTGGACCTGCTGGTAATCGATCCCGATACGGCCAGCGTGAAAATATCCGGGCAAGTCGAGTTCTCCGCGCACGGCTTTGACGCCTCATTCAACCCGGTCGAAGTCGGGCCGCTGACATGGGAGGTGGTGGGTGACATAGGCGCCATCGATGATTCGGGGCGGTTCACCGCGACGACACCCGGCGTAGGAAGGATCGCCGCGACAAGTTTCAGCGGCACCAGCGACACCACCGACATGATAGTGGTCCAGATGCCAACCATCCACGAAATTGCGATCGGCCAGAGATACGTCCACGCAGGTGACAGGGACATCCCGATACTCTGCTTCAGGATCTCCAATGCTTTCGACGGCCGCGAGACAGTGGAAAGTGTAACCGTACGAGATGCCTCAAGGGGGGCGGGCACCCAGCAGGAGATCGCTTCGAGCCTCGATACCCTGACGCTGTACATGGATGCCGACGAGAGTCTCAGCTTGAGCGCTTCCGATGCCCTGCTTTGCAGTGCATCGCTGACAACTGACAGTGTGACACTCTCATTCCCTCCTGTAACCGTAGGGCCGGGTGCGAATCGGATGTTCTTTGTCTCTGTCGGGATCAGTCGATTTCCCCGGGATGGCGATTCGCTTGACCTGTATCTCTTGCCCGCAACGGACATAGAGATGGCCGGCGGGACCGTAGTCGCCGGTGCCGATGTAGTGAACTCGCTTGGATACGACATAGTGGACGGTTTGGTGGCCGCCCAGGTTGACCTGGCGCCCACAGGGGTAGCGGCAATCGCACCTCAAGACGATGTGACGGGCATTCTCGCCATCGATCTTCCCCGAAACGGCTACAGTGAGGACATGCTCAAGATCCTCTCGGTCTTCAACGCCGGATCGGCCGGTGCGGCCGATATCGATTCGCTCGTACTCTACCGCGACGGGGGGGACGGCGTATGGTCCGTGCCTGGTGACGAGTCGAGAGTAGGCAGGCTCTCCTTCACCGGGGATCAGTGGCAGGTGAGCGGTCTCTCTGAGGATCTGGCCGCCCAGGTGACGAGGTTCTATATAGGCGCCAAGATATCGCAGCACGCCTCCAATGGCCGGACACTTGCATTCGGGGTACCGCTGCATGGTCTCGAGATGGCCTCGGGCAATGACGGTCCCATAGACGCCGCAGTCCTACCCATAGAGACCATAAGCATAACGGCGCCCGAGATGGTCTCGGCAAGGGTGGTTGACATCGGGGCCGGAGAGGTCATCCCTGGAGAGAGCACCGGCCCGGCATTGGCAATAGAGCTCTCAAACGGATACGCAGTCCCCGTGTTTCTGGATACGCTCAGGGTGGAGTCCGGTTTCCAAGACCCTGCCGGGGCAGCCCAGGAAACGCTTGACGGCCAGGTAGAGGCCGTCAGCCTCTGGATCAACCTGGACGAGGACTATGCCGACCACAGCATGTCGGACAGTCTGATAGCGTCCGCGCAACTCACGGACGGTGCGGTCTCATTCCCGACTGCCGGTTTGGTCCTGCCTCCCGGCGGAGACGTCACAGGGCTTTTCGTAGAGTGCGATCTCGATCTAACGCTAAGCAAGAACGGCAACATGGTGAGTTTCACTGTCCCGGCCCCGGACGACATACGCTTTGGGTCCGCCGTCGCGATATCGGGCGATTTCCCGCTGACCGCTCAGGATTACTTCACAATCAACGCGTTCCCGGCTGCCGCCATGGAGGTTTTTCCCGTTCCCGGGGCCACCTTGTTCGGGCTGCAGACCGACAGGCTATTCCTTGACTTTGTCCTTCCGAGGAACGGCTATGCCGATGACGAGCTCAGTGCCCTCCGCGTGGTAAACGTCGGCACTACGGCGGAGAAAAGTGTACTGGCGGCGGTAAGGCTGTGGGCCGACGCGGGAGCCGAAGGCTTCTCCGGAGATGACATCCCGCTCGGTGAGTTTGAACATCGGGAAGGCGGGCTATGGGAGATCGACGGCTTATCGGTGGTGGTGCCGGAGGGCGGCAGGAGATTCATGGTGACAGCCGACGTGGCCACTCACGGTTCCGAGGGAGGCACGGCCAGATTCGAAGTGCCATTGCAGGGAGCGGAGTATGCCTCGGGGATGGACGGGCCGGATGATCACCGCGTAGGTAACGCCGAGTCGCATTTTCTCTTTCCCGCCAACCGCATAACTGTGATTCCCATTCCAAGAGAGTTCTCGACCGTGGCTCCCGGCGCGTCTTCAGCACAGGTCCTGACCTTTGCCCTGTACAACGGTTATCCGGATGAGACCCACGTGCTCAGGGACGTAAGGCTGACAAACAGCACTCAAACGCTGGCGTCGGCCGAGTTTGCCGACTTCGAGCTGGGCCAGGTCTCGCTGTACTACGATCACAATTCCAGCCGTACCTTCGACGATGATTCGTTGTTGGCCGCAGGCTATTTCGATAGCGGCACACTCAATCTCAGCGGGCTTGACATTTCGCTGGCGGCAGAGTCCCTGGCTTACTTCTTCGTCACAGCGGGTCTCCCTGTCGATGTGATCGACTCCGATATCCTTGCCGTGACAATCGAGGAAACCTCGGACTTCAACTTTGTGCAGGCCGTCAACATAAACGGGAACTTCCCCGTCTCGAGGGGTGGGGCCCTGGTGATTGACGGATCGGTCAGGATTCAATACGACCTTATCGGCGTGGAGTCTCATACCCTCTCGCCGGGAGACGAGTCGGTCCCGGTTCTTGCTTTCAGACCTGCGGTAAACGGTGACCGCACCGATGTTCTGGATTCACTTATCGTGATGAACCTCGGTGATGCCGACGCGGCCGATATCTCCTCGCTGAGGTTATATCTCGACACAGGCGAGGATGGTCGGTGGCAACCCGATGACGTGTTTCTGGGCGACGCAACATATCTGGGCGGGAGTTGGCAATTCGCGAACCTCGCGCTCGACGTCGGTGTGGGAAACACAGCCCTCCTTGTGACCGCGGACATATCGGAAGCCGCCGCAAGTGACAGGACGATCAGGGCGGCTGTCCCCGTCGGCGGCTGCCGGTATGTATCTTCGAACGACGGCCCTCGGGATGAGCCGGTAGTAAGCGAACAGACCCTCGCGATATCGAGCTCGGTCCTCAAGGTGGCCTATGACAAGCTCAATCCGAAGTATTCCGTGGGCCAAGGCATAAGCCTGAAGGTGTGGGTCACCAACCTGCTAGCGGTTCCGGCCTCCGGTGTAACGTGTGACATCGTGCCCGCGGCCGGTCAGGACCTCTTGCATCTCGACAGCGCCTCTTGCGGTCCGTCGACCTTGGGCCCCAACGAGACCGTCGAATTCCATGTCGATTACACCGCCGTTTCTGAGGGTGAGGCGTGCTGGGAGATCCGGGCGTTCTCTTCCGATCCTCAGGAATCCTCCGGTGTGATCTTCACCGAGTCTGTGGTCATACAGTCGGTGCCGGTACGTATCGGATTGGAGATGGTCAGCTCCATCCCCACTGCGGTCACCAGAGGACAGACGCGTGTGTTCCCGTTCAGCATAAGATACCGCCATTCGGAGGACTCGCCGCTTGCGGCGGCAGTGCGACTCGACAGCCTGCGGATCAATGTTGAAGATGAGTCGGGCGCCCCGCAACCGGCCGACAGGGTGTTCTCGCGCCTGGTTCTTGCGACAGGCTATACGAACCTGGTTATCGTCGATACACCGCCCCATGAGTCATCTGTCTTGCTGGTCTTCACAGCCCCCGCTCTTCTGCCGCCGGGCCCGGAGCAAGTGCTTTCGTTGCGGGTCGACATCGACAGCTCCGCAACGGCGCAGTCCTTTGCACTGGCGCTCGACAGTGAGGCCGACCTTAGATTCATCGACTGCAATACCTCCGCACCTGTTCCGATAGACCCGGCCGTGACCTTCCCGCTCAAGACCGCCTCGTGCCGGATCAGCGATCCGTCCCGGTCGCTTGCGGTTTCATGTCTGCCCAGCCTGGCTGAGGCAGTCAACCGCGGCCAGCAGGATGTCGATGTCATCCGACTGATCCTTAGACATCCCGGTAGAGCGAGTGAGTCCCAGATCCAATTCACCGGACTATCGCTTATGTTTGTGGACGCCGCACGCCATGCCATAAGCGCTTGCGACGTCTTTGAGTCTATCAAACTGGTGAGACAGCAAGCGGTCGTGGGCGAGCTGGTTTCGGGCGAGATGGGACCGGGCGTCCTTACCGCGAGGTTCACGGCCCCGCCTGTCATGAGCCCGGGTGAGACCGATACGGTGAAGGTGCGGGTTTCGGTCAGGCCGGATGCGATGGAGCCGAGTTTCGGCATGGAGATCCAAGACAGCACGTGGTTTGTGCTTCGCGACTTGAGTTCCGGCGCCCTGGTCCGGGCGGTGAGCGATGACGGTGCTCCCGTCGTCGGCGGCGTCTTCCCCATGTGGTCGGGTGCCGCAAGTCTCATGCTGCCGGCAGGCGAACCCGAGGTCTGCCCGGAATCGAGATTGCCGGCGTCCATTATTGCGGGAAGCGATAGCATCGGCATGATCGAGATAGCCGTCCACCATCCGGGAGGTAATGAGCAGTCCTCCCTTTGGTTGGACAAGGTCCGCGTTGCTGTCACGGACTCCATCGGCGTCCCGCTGGATCCGCGGCTGCTATTCGACCGCATCGGTGTCAAGATTGACGAAGGCCCCGTAGAGTACCAGGAGTTCACTACCGTTGAAGGCGGATACGCCGTTTTCGATGTGGGTGATGCCGGTCTTGTCGTTGAAGCGGGCATGACTTCACACATAAGGCTTGTCGCGGACGTGGAAGCCGAGACACCGTTCGATCGCTTCATGCTGAGAATGCACGCGGAGAACGGGTTGGCTTTAGCCGACAACACGGACAGGCAACGCCGGCTCGGCGTTCGCACGGATCCGGCGTGCCCTGCCGGGTTGCCTTTTGCCACGGGACTCGCCGGGATCTATTTGCCGGCGGGATCTCCGGTAGTCAAACGGTATGCGATGGAAAGCCGCATCGCCTATCCCGGCCAGACAGGGCTCGCATTCTTCCGGAGCGAGCTATCATACAAAAGCACAGGGCCGCAGGCGGATCTCGTCTTTGGCGGACTCGAAGGGCAGGTGCTCAGCAGGACCGCCGGCGGGTTGGCTGCCTTCCCGGCCGCGGAGGTGTTCGACGCAGTGCGTCTCCTGATCGACGACATTCCTGTCGCGATAGACACCGTACTTGCCGGGAACACGGTCTCACTGGTGCTTGATTCCGAATATATCCTCTCCCGCGGAGCGGTCAAGACTGTTGCACTCACCTGCGACGTGAGACCGGATGTCCGTCAGGGCAATTACCTGGTCTCTTTCGACGATTCCACGTTCATGTCATTGCTGGATCATGATCTTAAGACCGCTGTGAGTCCCGTGCTGGCGGGAGCGACCTACCCGCTTCTGACGGCGGACATATCGGTTACGGCCGGCAGCCTATCGGGCTCTTTCGTAAACTGGCCTAATCCGTTCAACCCGGACAAGGAGACCACCACCCTGGGTTTCGTACTTCCGGAGGCTGCCCGTGTGGACATAGAGGTATTCAACATAACCGGCGAATTGGTGAGGAGGCTCGCCGTGGATACTTCCAGGCCGGCGGGTTCCAACCAGGACGACATATGGACAGGCAAGAACGACAGGGGGTACGTGGTTCTACCCGGGACCTATTTCTGCAGGATCAAGGCCGAATATCAGTCCGGCAGGTCTGAAGAAGCGACAAGACGAGTGGCGGTGATACGATGAAACCAATACAGTCAATCATGATCGCCCTGCTTCTTGTAGTCGGACAGCCCGTCCTGGCCGGTGAGGGCGGTACACAATCCCCATTCAGCCTGGGAGCCGGTGCCCGCGATCTTGCTCTGGGCGGGTCGGGGCTCAGCGCTCCCGATCCGGTGACAGCCGTCTACTGGAATCCCTCAGCCCTGGCCCGCGTCGAGCGGATCAGCCTGGGGGGATTTCAAAGTCGGCTTTTCGAGTCAGGCGTGGCTTACCAGTACCTTGGGACCGCTGTGCCGACCATGGACGCCGGGGGCTTCGGCTTCGGCCTGTTCAGGTTGGGTGTCGATGGTATAGAGGAGCGCGATGCCGCCAACGTCTCGCATGGAGAGTTCGAGGACAGCAGAATGGCCATGTATGTGGGTTATGGCAGGTCGATTTCAGGTTACGATGTCGGTCTGGCGTTATCACTCGAACATCACTCCCTCGGTGACTACAGTGCCACGTCCTCGCCTGGGGTCAACCTCTCGATCGAACGCAGATTTGGGTTATCCTCCCGAAGGATCGCCGGCATAACCGCCGGTGGGTCGGTGCGCAACTTGGTAAGACCTCGCATGAAGCTGGTCAGTGAATCGGTCAAGTTCCCCTCCGAGATCGACGCGGCGGTATCGGTCGGACTTATCCCCAATCCGGCGTGGGGGCATGTGCTTACGCTCTCGGCCGGGGTATCCAAGGTGGAGGGGATCGATGCCGGACTGACGGCCGGTATCGAGTATGATATCGAAAGACTGCTTCACCTTCGCGGGGGGGTAAGGGACGGAAAAGCCTCTTTCGGCGCCGGGCTGTCCTACCGGTCGATAAGCTTCGATTATGCCCTGGTGGACCGTGATATGGGCAGCCTGCATATGTTCAGCATAAGTACGGCTTTTGGGGTCCCCATCAGCGCGAAGCGGCGGTTCCGCGAGGCCCGGCGGGAGACGGAGTTCAACGAACTCATAGGCCGGAGTCTGTCGGAGCGGAATCTTGAAATGGTCTCGAGTCTGGTCGACAGGGGCAGGCAGCTTGTAGATCTGGGATCTTTCGACGAGGCCGGGGTGGCCCTTGACCGTGCGCTGTTCCTTGCCGAGGGCAGCGGGCTTGACACGTCGGCTATCTATATGGCAGCCCAGAAGGAGCATCGGGCGCTTATGGAGGTCAGGCGCAAGCGGGAGTTTGAGGCCCACATGGACTCCGCGTGGACGAGGTTGAGTGCCGGAGCATACCTCGACGCCCGGTACTTCGCTGTCCGCGCTCTTTCAGGATTCCCGGATTCGGAGGCCGCAAGAGATGTATTGGAAAAGATCGACGAGAGAATCGATCAGAGCGCTGCGGGTGAGATCGCAATTGAGAACAGCATCCGGCGGGCGGATTCGCTCACAAGTTACGGCAAGTTCAATGAGGCGCTGGCTGTCTCGAAGGCACTTGAAGAGGTGGTCCCAGGAGATGACAGAGTCCAAATGACAATCAGGAAAGCCGAGTTCGGCCTGTGGAAAGAGGCAGCCGAGGTCGCCTTTTCCAGATCGGACTACGGATCGGCGCGGGCGGCCGTGGACTCGGCCATGGCGCGTTTCCCGAAGCACCCTTGGGGCCTGGCGCTCGGCAACCGGATTCAGGAGACGATGAATCGTGAAGTCGCAGCGGCCACCGGCGGTGGGCAGGAGGAAGTGGTGCCCCGGCAGTTGAGCGGAGAGCTCACGAGAGAGGTCGAGGAGGCATACAAGGATGGCCAGAAGCTCTTTGAGGCCGGCAAGCTCACAGATGCGGTGACCCGGTGGGAGAAGGTCGAGACATTGGCGCCGGGCTATAGGTCGGTCCGCGGATATCTTGTTGATGCCTACAAGTTCTTGGGCGTCGAGCTCTATACCCAGAACCGCCTCGAGGGCGCCGTGGAAATATGGAAAAAGGCGGCCGCGCTGGATCCCGACAGCAGCGAGATAGCCAACTATATAAGGCGGACGCAAGGAGAGATATCAAGGCTGCAGGAGATCTCATATGACTTCCGTTAAGCACACCATGCTTTCTTCCGATTGGCCCGAGCCCTCGCAATTCAGGAGATCGATTCGTCTCGAGTTCACTCTCTATGTTTCGGGTATCATACTTGTCTTGATGCTGGTCACGGGATATGTGATATCCAGCCAGTATGTCAGGACCGTCACCGTCGATGTGGTCGATAAGATCCTCGTACAAACCAGGTCGTACTCCGGTCCGGCAGGCAAGATGATCATATCCGGGGAAGAGCCGGATGTGCTCTCGTTGAACAACATGTGCAAACGGATTGCCGGCGACAACACCGGCGTGTTCTGGGCGGGTATCACCGGAGACGACGCCAGGTTCATAGCCCACACGGACATCAGACAGGTTGTCGCCGGAGCCCGCTGGACGCCGGTAACGGCGGGCCGGTTCCCCGAGATGCTGAGGGCCGGCGAGAGGTTCGCCGTCATAGGTGATACCGTATACACGTCGGTCCCGATCGAAGAGAGTGGTGTCGCTCTGGGCAGACTGGTAGTCGCGGCATCTGCGGAGCCCATAGGAAAAGCGCGTACATCGTCGGTAATGACGGTGGCATCGATAACCGCGATCATGATCCTGGTCGGTATTCCCGTCACGATCCTGGTTCTCCGGCGCAAACTCCGCCCAATAGGTCTGATTACCGAGCATCTCAAGAAGGTGGACTTCGAACGGATTTCACTCGATGTGCCGTTCAGGAGTGAGAACGAATTCGGTTTTCTTGCAGAGACAATCCGGGTCATGGGCTCGAAGCTTAACCTTGCGCAGAAGGAACTGATCGATAGTGAGAGAATGAGTCGCGATCTGGAAATCGCGCGCGAGATCCAGGCCAACATCCTTCCCAAGGCTTATCCTCAAGGTTCGACCTTCAAGCTTGCGAGCACATATCGCAGCGCTCTCGAGGTGGGAGGCGATTACTACGACTTCATCGAGTTCGCAAACGGCAATCTTGGCATCCTGATCGCCGATGTGTCGGGCAAGTCATTGCCCGGCATGCTGGTGATGCTGCTCACCCGTGACATCGTTAAACGCCTGGCCGGATCATTTGAGGATCCGGCGCAGCTCTTGGCTGCGGTGAACACCGAAGTGCTCAGCAACATCAAGAGAGGTACGTTCGTGACGATGTTGTTCGGGATCCTCGATACCGAAAGCGGCCTGTTCCGATTCGCTTCCGCGGGCCACAATCCTTTGGTTCTGCTCAGAGCCGGCCGGGCCGAACCGGATCTGATCAAGACCAAAGGGTTCCCTCTCGGCATGGTAGGGCCGGAGCCCTATGGGAGGCGAATCGAAAACGGGCAGGTGAACCTGGCCGCGGACGATTGGCTTGTGCTCTTCACCGACGGGATCAACGAAGCCCAGGATGCCGGGGGAGAGGAATTCGGCATGGAACGTTTCCTCGACATGCTTGTCGCCAACCGTGGGCTTCCGTCCGGCGACCTGGTGTCGGAGGTTCTCAAGGGGCATTCGGCTTTCGTCGGAGCCGCGCCCCAGTTCGACGATATCACTCTGATTGCGGTTAAATGGTCAGGGAAAGCTGCCGATATACATACTAGAAGACCTATGGAGCAGACCAATGTCGCTTGACACCAAAAAGTGTCGTCTGATATCAGTGCCCGCAGATTTTGACGATGAGAGTCTGCAAGCGTTCTTTGACGAGCTGAATCTTGCCATAGGAGACGAGCCGCCGGAGATCGCGCTTGACTGCTCGCGTTTGGAACATGCGACCTCGAGACATATCAATTCCCTCTGGGATGCCCTGACACTATGTGGGAGCGCCGGCATCCCCATGCGCTTGACTGCAGTGACGTATGGCTTGCGGCGGGTGCTAAGTGTGCTTGACCTTGCGGAGCTCTTCACGGTTGAATATGAGAGCGACGGAGAGAACAAGGTGCCACGCGCACCGGCGCAGGGCTTGCGGTCGGAAGGGTTCGAGGTGGAGCTCGAGGCCAGGATTGACGCCGTCACCGGTGTCATGATGGAACTGCACGCCTATCTCGAGCGACTGGGTCTGGCCGAAATCGGCACCTTCGATCTCGAAACGGTGTTCTATGAAGTCGCGACCAACATATGTCGGCACAGCGGGCTGGAGCAGCATCGCAGAATCAGGTTCGTCGCCGGCCTCAGCAAGGATGAGATCTCCTTCGAGTTTACCGACGCCGGCGAGCGGTTCGATCCTACCGGAAACACACCGGAGTTCGATCCGCGCCTTGCCATAAGGCGCAGGCAGAGCCGGGGGATCGGCCTGGTGATGATCCAGAGGATGGTTGATTCCATATCCTATGAAAGGGTCGACAATAAGTATAACGTCGTAACCCTGAGGAAGAGGCTCGCCCCCCGCACGGAGGTAGTGAAATGATCACCCGGAAGCAAGTCGATGAGAACGTCTTGATCATCTTTCCGGAAAAGGTGCTTGATAACAACAACGCACACGAAATGAGTGAGACCATAAGCCAGGCCCAATCCGAAGGCTACAAGTACATTATCATGAATCTCTCAGCATTGGATTTCATATCTTCGGCGGGCGTGGGATCGATTCTCGGTTCGGTAGGATCATCAAGAGAAATGGGCGGAGACATAATACTCTGCCACGCCTCGGAAAAGATACGACATATCTTCGAAATACTGGATCTCTGCGACTTTCTGACCATAGTGGAGAATGAGGGAGCTGCTATGAATGTCTGTCCGTCGAGGGACTGAGCCATGAGTGGGACTTTGGGACGAACGACGTATCCCCGAGTATGCGCCTGTGATGTGAAGGAACCCATGGAGCGGCATGTTCTGGCCTTCGATGCTCTCTCCAAGCTCACCAGGCAGTTCTGCGAGCACCCGGACTTCGAACAACTGATGGACATTCTGTTGATGACTCTGTGCGGCCAGTTCTCGGTAGCCGACTCCTTCGCGTTGCTGAAGAAGCCGAGTGCCCAAAGTCTCAACAAGTCGTTCTTCGCAACGGGCAAGTTCAGAAAAGACATGATGATACCGTCTCTCCGGGTCGAACGTGAAGACTGGGAGCGAGCACTGGCCGAGAGGCGCGTACGGAAAGTGGATGAATTCGATCGAACGGACGAAACCACGGATCAGATCGGCATCCTGGCCGGGGTGGGCGTCAGTATTATATGTCCGCTCATACACAGTGACAAGTTCTTCGGGATCATTGGGTTGGGGAAACGGGTGACCGGGACGGGCTATACCGACGAGGACATCGATCTTCTGAACACCGTGATAAACACGGTCACGCCGCTGGTCGCGAACTCTTATCTGTTTTGGGATATCGCAGGCCTCAACGCGTGGTACCTGGACATACTGGACAATGTGTGTCAGGGTGTCTTCGTGTTCGACAGGCACTTTGTGCTTAGGAAGATCAATTCAGCGGGCTTAGGCATTCTCCGGGCCTTCCGGGATGACCAGCCGGGGCTCAAGGATGTTGAAGGCAAACCGATACATGAGATCTTCCCCGAACCGGCATTCCATGGCTGGGCGCAGAAGTTCATGGAAGCCAAAACCGTCAAGTCGGCCACCGGGAACAACATCGTGGCCGGTGCCGGCGCAGATGAACGTGTCTATAGTCTCGGCGTGACCGGAAGCGTGGAGAATGCCGAGATCGGCACGGCGCTGATAATAACCCTCGATGACGTGACCGTTCAGAAGGAAAACGAGCAACGTCTCTTCGATCTGCAGAAGTTCGCGGACAAAGGCCTTTTGGCTTCCTCGGTCGCCCACGAGCTGAACAACTTCCTGGCACTCGTCCTCGGAGGAGTCGAGCTCACCGAATTCGCCGTCGAGGCAGGGAACATAGAGAAAGCGACGGCAACTCTCGCGAAGCTGAAGGGCAATGTGGGCAACATGGAACGCTTCACGAGAGGGCTCGTTGACTTTGCGACTCCGGATACGGCCAAACGGCCCGGCAGTCTCAACTCCACCATAGAAGATGTGCTTTCATTCCTCGCGGCGCAGAAGAGGTTCAAGGGAATCCATATCGAATCACGGCTGGCGGACGACATACCCGAGTTCGCTTTTGATCCCGACCAGATAGCTCAGCTGTTGCTGAACCTTCTGCACAATGCTGCCGATGCCATTCACGGGGCCGGGATTGCTGACGGCCTGATCACCATAATGACCAGCGAGGACAATGGTCGGGTCGTGCTCCGGGTCTCGGATAATGGCGTCGGGATTGCCCCCGAGGTCAGAGAGAAGCTCTTCAAATCACGACTCACCACCAAAGCGACCGGCCATGGTTACGGACTTGTCAACTGCGCGGACATCGTGGCCGACCACAACGGTAATATAGAAGTCTCGTCTGAAGAAGAGGCCGGCTCCACCTTCACAGTGTTCTTACCCCTTCGGACCGGAGCCTGATCGACCGACCCCAATCCGGCTTGCGCCCGGCCCTGTGGTTCCTCCGAAGGTCGGGTCAAGTCCACAAGGTCATTCCCTGTATACGGAACCGTCGCGGCACGGGTTTTCCTGCTTCTCGTCGCTCTTTCGGTCCTCGACGAAATCGAGTGCCACCGAATTGATACAGTACCGGAGGCCGGTAGGTGCGGGCCCATCGTTAAAAACATGCCCCAGATGAGCGCCGCACCGGCTGCAGATCACTTCCGTTCGGTCCATGCCGTGGCTGGTGTCGCGGCTTCTCTCCACACTGACCTCTTCCACCGGCGCTGTGAAACTCGGCCATCCCGAGCCCGAGTCGAACTTGTTGCCGGAGCCGAAGAGCGGCTGCCCACAGGCGACGCAGCGGTAGATGCCGTCGCGCTTGTTGTCCCAGTACTTCCCCGTGAAGGGCGCCTCGGTGCCCCCGCAGCGAGTGACCTGGTATTGCTCAGGCGTGAGCTGCGCCTTCCATTGCTCATCCGATTTCTTCACCTTCTTTGAGTCTTTCACGTATTCACCCGATTCCTTTCTCAAGAATCTCTTCTCCTCGCTGCTCTCCCCGCAGGTCACGGCCGGGCAGGAGGTGCCGGCCTTTGTCTGACCTCCACACACTCCACTTGCTTGGGATCCGCATCCCGGGCCCGCCTGCGAAACCGCCGGCATGGTGGACTGAAACGCGACCGAAAGCACAGTCAACAAGATAACCAACCGCAGAATCCTCATACCCATCTTCCCACCTCCCAGGTGTCGAGCCATGCTATGGCTCTTGCTTTGTGATGCCCGAGTACATATGGGCGTTTCCGCCGGGACCACCATAGGGCGCGTCACCGTGCTGGCTGTCGGCGGTCCGTCAATGGACATGGATCGAATCCCCGGAAACGGTCCATAGGTTTGAGGGTGGCAGCGAGGTTCAGAAAACCATCTTCTCCGGGGGGCGCCGCTCCGGGACATAGCGAGGCTCCATCTTGCCTTCGTTCCATCGCCTGGAGACGTAGAGGTTGCAGTAGCAGGAACCATACTCGGCGACATCGGCCTCACGGTAGGCGCAGGGGCATATGATATCGGCGTCCTGCTCGCGGTCGCCCGAAGCCAGTCTGCAAGGGCAAGCCATATATCCGTAGCGCTCCTTGTTCTTCATCAAGGCCTCGAGGAGATCCAGGGTTCGGGCCCTGTCTTTGTTAAAATAGTAGCCCTTGCTTTCCTGCGCTCTCCTGAGCGCCTCGTAGAGCTTCTCCGCTTCCATTACGATAACCCAAGGGCCTTTCTGATCTCATCCGGGTTGTTGCCCACGATGACCGTGTCTCCAATCACGATGGTAGGGAAGGACAGTCTCTGATTTATCTTCTTGAGTCTGTTTATCATCTGCTGTCTCTCTTCACCCTGGAGGAGATCCACATCCGTGTATTCGTATTCGACCCTGAGCTCCTTCATCAACGCCTTCGCGGCTTTGCAGTGGCCGCATGTGCTAAGGGTGAACAACTTAACAGGTTTTTGTATAGCCATACCGGTCCCTCATGAACCTGCCGCTAGATGTCGATTAGAACTTGCCGTCCATGTGAAACTCCTGCACATCGAACCAGAAACCGTTGCCGTTGATACTGTCGATCTCCGACTGGATCAGATCATAATGACCCTTCTCCTCGTCGTGAATGCGCTTGAAGATCTGCTTGGCTTCGGGAGATTCGGCGTCCTGTATGGCCCTCTCGAAGAACCGCATGGCATTTCGCTCGAGATCCAGGGCCTTCTTGAGATAATCCAGTTCGACCGACATATCCTCGACCCTGAATTCCTTGCGGGCTTCATCGAAGTACGGCACCTTCTTCGCGGGCTCAACGGCCTTCATGGCTTGCTTCCAGTCGGCGCCGCCGGATACCTCATTGAAGATCTTCTCGAAAGTCCGCATGTGGTCGATCTCTTCGGCTGCGAGCCGGCTGAAAAGCTTGCGGCCGACCTCATGCTTGACCTTGTTGGAAGCTTCGGTGAAGAACCTGTGCCCGGATTTCTCCATTTCGATGGCCGTCTTCATGGCCTGGGCAGTCCTATCGCCTAGCATTTGCACGCTCCTTTCACCGGGGTGCTCTGCCGGACCCGCACCGGGCGATTACGCACCCAAGCGGGAAACGGCGAACCTCCTCCGGACGCCTGTCTACCTTATGTATGGTTAGATGATCCAGGTCTTTCCATGGTATCACGTTTGATCCCCTTTTCAGCAAGATTCATGTCCGGCCTTAGGGCTCGCCCGTCGAATTCATTTCTCGAAATCGAATAGTAAGCATAGCCGGTGTAGTAGATCTGATCGGGCGGAAGGTCGCGGACCAATCTCCGGTATTTCATACCGATCTTCTCGAGCACACGGGCCGAGGCCTTGTTCTCCGGGTTTGCCACGGCTACAACCTCCGGGAGGTCAAGGGTCCGGAAGCCGAAGTCCAGCATGGCCCTTCCGGCCTCCGTCGCCAGCCCCCTGCCCCATCGGGTTTCCGCGAGGCCATAGTAGAGTTCGATCCGGGCAGGATCGAACTCGAGGGGCCCCAGGCCTACCCATCCGATGAGACCACCCGTCGTCTTGTCGACAACCGCCATGGTAAACTTGATTATGTTGTCCGGGGTATTCCTCGGATAGCAATCGGTGAAAAAGTCGAGGATCTCTTCGACTTCTTCCAGCGAAGGCACTCTCTCGGGTAGATAATCCATGACCGCCTTCTGGCTGAGGATGGCGTGGAACGGGTAGAGGTCATCCATGGTAAAGGGCCGGATAGTCAACCGGTCTGTTTCAAGGTGAATGTCTCTGAACATGGCACACTCTTTCAGTAGGCCCTAGGACCGCTTTGAGCCTACACCACTTGTCCGGATGTGTCAAAAGGCGGGTGGCCGGACGCTACGGTGGGGCAGGATGCCGGAGCATCTCGACTCATGCCGCGCAGATTCGTCGGGGCCGGCCCTCCGATGCCACAGAGGGAGCGTCTGGTAATGCAGAGTTTGACTTGCCGGGGGTGCTGGTGATAAGATGCAAGTGTTCCTTGTTGGGAGGAGATGCGGATCTGTGAGGATGAGGCTTCCGGAAGATTCTGTGGTGAAGGAGGGTCTGACTATGTCGGGACGTATGGCTTCTGTAATTACAGCAGTTGTGTTGGTGGCCGGTGTGCTTCTACTGGTAGCAGTGGGGTCATCACAAGTCCCGCAGAAGATCAACTACCAGATGCGGATCACGGACTCGGTGACCGGTGAACCGGAGCCGGGCGAACACGACGTAATCTTCCGCATCTTTGACCAGGAGTCCGGCGGTGTGGCCGTCTGGGACGAGACCCATCGGCCGACAGCGGACGAGACCGGCGTGGTTTCCGTCATTCTGGGGAGCATCACCCCCATCGATATCGATTTCGACGGCTCCATGTGGCTCGAGGCCGACGTCGATGGAGAAGCGCTGTCGCCGCGTCGGGAGATTGTGAGTGTACCATATGCCTTCCGGGCCATGGAAGCGGATCACTCCGCCGGCTCGGACAGTCTGGGGGGAGTGGCCGCCGGAGGCTATTCCCAGGATGGCCATAACCATGACGACAGGTACTACACGGAAACCGAACTGAATAGCGGCGGCTCCGTGAATGATGCGGCGAATCCGGTTACCTGGACCAGGCTCAAGAGCGTGCCGGCCGGCTTCGCCGACGGCACCGATGATGTGGGTGGTGTAGGCGACGGCTACTCTCTCGATGCCGCCGACGGTTCGCCTGTGGATGCCGTATATGTGGACGACGACGGCGATGTGGGTATCGGCACAACAAATGCCGGCGCCAATCTCCACATATATGACAACACCAACAGCCTGGTCTCGATCAAGATTGAGAACCCGAACACCGGCGCGAATTCAACCGAGAGGATTTCCTTCAGCAACGAAAACGGCGATGTAGCCGGTATTGCGGTTTTTGATGATGACTCCGGCTATCCGGCCCAAATGCACATCTTCAATAACCGGCCCGGAGGCGCCATCGTACTGTCCACCTTGGGTGGGGGCCTTCATGTCGATAACGCCGGGGACGTGGGTATCGGGACAACCAACCCCACTGCGCAGGTCGAGGTGCTGGGCAGCACCAACATAGACGCCCAGTTCCGGTCGATAAGAGCCAGTGGGGCCACGGCGACCTTCGGGGCTGAGGTGAGCGAGGGTGTGGTGGGAACCAGTTCCAGCCACCCCTTGGTTTTTAAGACCGACCTAACCGAGCGTATGCGGATATCTGCCGGCGGAAACGTGGGAATCGGGACCGACGATCCCGCCACCGATCTCGAGGTGGAATCCCCGAGCTGGCAGGACATCGTGACCCTGGGTTTGAGCAGCACTTCCTACCGGCTGAGTCTCCAGAGCGGGAGCAACTGGGCTTCGCTGAGAGGCGGGAACAGCGAGAGAGACGACATTGTTATCCGGCATACCAGCGGTTTTGTGGGTATAAACGAGACCAACCCCACCGAGAACCTGCACGTGTCCGGTACAGCCAAGTTTCAAGGCGACGATTCGGCTTTTCTGACCTATTTCAATGACACCAATTCGACCGGCACGGCAATCCTGGGAGCGGGCAACGGCCTTGGAGGGTACTTTCCGACATCGGGGTGTGGGGTGGCCGGCACTGGGGACATGTATGCTATGTTTGCAAGGGCGCAGAAAAGCGGGAACTCGGGCCAGGCGGCTATCTGGACCTACCTGGACGAGGGAGCGAAGAACGTCAGGATAAACTACCGGCACTCGAGCGGCACGCACTACAAAATCTATGGGGACGGGCTTGTATCCTCAGTGATGGCCACCTCCGCCGGGAAGAAGACCCTTGTGGCTCCGGAAAGCCCCGAGGCGTGGATAGAGGACTTTGGGAGCGGCAACATAACCTCCGGCTTCTGTCACGTGGAGCTGGATCCCCTGTTGCTGAACTGTATTACCGTAAGCGAAGAGCACCCGATCAAGGTGCTGGTCACGCTCACCTCGGCCATTGCAAATCAGTTCTATGTCGAAAAGGGCCTGACAGGTTTCGATGTGATCCTGGTCGGTGAAGGTGCGGAGAGTGTGGAAGGCACGTTCGATTACAAGGTTGCTGGCAAGTGGAAGGACAACGAACACCTCCGCTTCGCCGGCTATGAGGAACCTCTGGAGGCCGTGCAGGCGATCGAACCCGAAAGGAAAGCAGCCGGGCCGGAGTCGAACATGTGATAACCGGCGTCCCTGACGCACATATGCGTGTCAAGGCGCGCAGCGGCCGGCTGCAATAATGGGAAGCCATAAAGGTGTTTGAAATAGGACCGGGAATGGTGGACAATATACATGTCAGACGGAGGTAAGGCTATGGCTGAGAAGGGAAAGCTGTCTTTGTGTGTGGTCCTGCTGCTGGCAGTCTGTGTGGTTTCCCATCTGGCCGGCCCGCTGCCGGCCCTTGCCGGGGCGACCATATCAAGCGATGTGATAAGCGCCGCCGGGGGACAGGCAAGTTCGAGTCACTATGCCATCCACGACACCTTCGGACAGGACCCCATAGGCCCCGTAGCGGTTGGAGATACGATTCAGCTCTATGACGGTTTCTGGTCGGCGCTGGCTATCGCCGCGGCGGATACGATACCTCCGGACACCCTGCTTACCTTCGGCGCAATGCCGCTTGATGAGAGCGTGTTCCTCGAGTGGTTGGTCCCGATGGATCCGGATCTGAGCGGGACCCTGATCATGTATAAGACCTCCGGCTTCCCGACAGGACCTGCCGACGGTACGCCCGTGGAGAACGGTGCTTCCGGCGAATTTCCCGTGGGCGGGGGCCAGAGCTACACGCACACGGGCCTGATCAACGGGACCACGTACTACTATGCGGCATTCGATTATGATGCCTCCGGCAACTACTCGGCGGCTCTGGCCGATAGCGCCACGCCGTTCGACGGCGTGGCGCCGGGTCCTCTGCCCTCATTCACAGCAGAGCCCGGGGACAGCTCGGTCGCCTTGAGCTGGACCAATCCTTCGGACAGCGATTTCAATCACACGGTTATCCGGTATTCCACTTCAGGCTATCCCGCCGGCCCGACAAGCGGCTTGCCGGTGGATGGTGTGGACGGGAAGTTCCCCAACGCTGCCGGCACCTCCGACGGATTCGTCCACACAGGGCTCGATAACGGCACCACGTATTATTATGCGGCTTTCACCGCTGATGAGGTACCCAACTACTCCATTGTGAGCCAGGCGAGTGCGACGCCTGCGGACATATACCCGCCGGGGGATCTTCCAGTGGTCGGGATAACCGCGCTGGCCGACGGTTCGATAATGTTGCACTGGCAGGGACCCGCCGATGCCGATCTTGAGGGTGTGTTGATCCGCTATGCGGTCGGGTACGCTCCCGCCACAATCGACGCCGGCCTGCCTGTGCCAAACGGCAATGCCGGGATATTCGACACGGAACCGGCACAGAGGGATACTTTCTACCACAGGGGGCTCCTGACCGATACGACCTATTACTACGCTCTCTGGGCCTTCGACGAAGTGCCCAATTACTCCGGGCGGACCGGCATGTATGCCACACCGCATGATGAAACCGCCCCGGAGCTGGCGCTTTCCATCTTCCAGAACCCATATCTCACCCAATACCTCGATGTCTATCTGATTGGGTCGGAGGCTCTGGCCGATACCAGTGTATACTGCACGGTCGACGACAACGCGATAGACATGGACCTCGTCGATTCCGACGAGAACGTCTGGATGGGCAACTACGAGGTCGATGAGACCGGCTTGATATCGGTCTATGCGATGGCCCGGGACGTCAGCCGGAACTGGGCGGAGGTCACACATGACTTCTCAGCCACCCTGGTGTCGAAAGCGGCGGGAGGTGCGGCCTCGAGCCCGGACGGCCGGCTAGTGGTCGAGATTCCGGCGGGGTCGTTCAGGGAAGATGCATGTGTGCTCATAGACAAGGATCGCACCAAGGTTCCCGGGGTTGCAGCGGCCTACAAGGTGTCGCCACCGGGCCTCGGTCTTGAGGGCTTCGTAGAGATCTCGATCGCCTACGATGAAGCCATGGGAGCGCCGGAGCATCTTACGCTTGTGAGGCTGGAGGGTGGAGCCCCGAGCCCGGTTGTCTCCTACCTGGACAGGACAGGCGACAGAGTGCTGGCCTTTGTCGACAAGTTCGGCACCTACGGGATCATGTGGAACCCTGAAGAGGAGACCCAGGCTTATGGGGCCGGGGACTTCTCGGTGTTTCAGAACGCGCCCAACCCGTTTTGCGGCACCACCAGCATCGCCTTTGTCCTGCCGCGTGCGGGGCGGGTGAGCGGTGATGTGATCGCAATCGACGGCCGTCTGGTCGCCCCGCTCTGCGATCGCTTCATGATCCCGGGACGCCACAGCATCGAATGGGACGGCCGTGACGGCAATGGTCAGAAGGTCGCCAGTGGTGTATATTTCTACACGATGAGATTCGGATCTGAAAACGTAACCAAGAAGATGGTGAACCTACGCTAGGAGGGGTGTCCTATGAAGACCTTTATCTCGATGGCCTGTCTTGCCTGCCTGCTGACGGCCTTCGGTTGTGGTGGTGATGGTGGGGGAGGACCCTCCGATACCGCGGCCTCCCTGACCGCGGCAGGATGGGCCCTCTTCGAGAAGGGTGAATATGAAGCTGCCATAACCAAGTTCGATCAGGCGCTTGATCTTGATGCCGACTATTCGGACGCCTACAACGGCCTTGGATGGTCCAACGCCAAACTGGATTCGCTCGGAATAAGTCTGAGCAACTTCGGGGAGTGCCTGACACTCAATAGCACCCTGGCCGACGCCTATGCCGGATGTGCGCCGGTTTACAGGGATTATGAGACTGAACCGGCTCATTTCGACAGCGCGATAGCAGTCGCTTCTCAGGCACTGGTGCTGCAGGCGACTTACGCTTTCAGCCATGATACCTCCTTCGATTGGCGTGATCTCCATCTCATTATGGCCCAGAGTCACTATGGATTGGGCGAATTCCTGGAAGCGAAGTCCCATGTGGATTCTCTGCCTGACGCCATCGCACTGGACCCCGGATCCGTGACCTTTGTGACGGATCTCGCGGCCGAGATAGAGAGGCTGGAGGGGATATACGGGGGCTGAGCCGGACAGCGTCGGTTGATGTGTTGAGAGGGACCCGGCAGATAGCACCGACGCCTGACAGGGGATGGGGTATCCCGCGAGTGCTGGACAGAAGGGTGCTCCTGTATTAAGTTATCGGATGTCGGATGTTACCTATCCGATATGGGTAAGAGGAGTTTTTTCAGTGAGGCGTCCAGGCGTCCTTGCCGGAGCCTTGTTTGTTTTGAGGAGACTTGAGGAGGTTGGAAAGATGAAGTCCCTGACGATCATTGTGCTTTTGGTCGCCGGCCTGACGGTTGCCTTTGCCGGCTGCTCGAAGGAAAAAGGCGAAGAGACTGTTGCTGAACAGGCTCAGGGCCAGGCGGCCGAGCGTTTGGACCCGGCCGATCAGACAGTTGCGATCACGGTGAACGGTGAGACCATCACCAAGGGCCAGATCGCCGAGGAGGTGGCCAGGCTCTCAAGACAGTTCGGCGGCAGGATGAGCCCCGAACAGATGGGGCAGATGCAGGGGGCGCTGAGTCAACAGGCCGGCGAGAATCTGATAAGCAGGATTCTGCTTCAGCAGAAGATCAAGCAAGACGGCATCACGGTTTCGCGGGACGAGATCGATGCACGCATGGCTGAGGTCAGAGCCAGTTTCGGCTCGGAAGAGGATCTAACGAACCGGCTTGCGATGATGGGCATGACCGTTGAGATGCTCGAGAAGGAGATGGAGACCGGACTTGCAGTGGAGAAGCTGATTGATAAGTACGCCCCGACCGAGGAAGTGACGGATGCCGATGCCAGAGCCTACTATGATGATAACTCCGCGCAATTCCAGCAGCCTGAACGCGTGAAGGCAAGCCATATCCTGCTTAAAGCCGAGTCCACCGACACCGATCAGGTTAAAGCCGTAGCGCGTAAAGAGGCCGAGAGCCTCGTTGCGCAGCTGGCTCAGGGGGCGGACTTCGCCGAACTGGCCAGGGAGCATTCAGCCTGTCCCAGCAGTCAGAAAGGTGGAGACCTCGGATTCTTCCAGCGCGGTCAGATGGTGAAGCCGTTCGAGGATGCCGCTTTTGCGCTTGATGTAGGGGAGGTCAGCGGCATAGTGGAGACCCAGTTCGGCTATCACATCATCAAGGTGACCGATCGTGAGGATGGCCGCACAGTTCCATTTGACGAGGCGAAGGACAACATCAAGGCTATGCTGGACGGGCAGCGCAAGCAAGAAGCGATGAAGACATACACCGATCAGCTGAAGGCCGCTGCGGACATTCAGTTCAAGGAATAGACTTGACCCACAGCACATTGCCGGAGGAGGACTTGCGCTTTCTTGGTGGTGCGGTCATCGTGCTCCTGGCGGGATTCCTGCTGGGGTTGACCGTCCGGCCGGGCCCTGCCATGTCTCAACCGCCGGAGCCCAAGGTGTGTGGTGTCTTTCAAGGAGACACCGTGTATACAGTGTTGCCCCCCGGCGGGATAACCGCTATAAAGAAGCCTGAGTTCCTCTCAGGCCGTGAAGCCGCCGGCCAGATGTCACCGGACGAGATGGTCATGGGTATTCTTGTGGGAGGGGAGGCGAGGGCATACTCGCTCTGGTATCTCGATGCCCATGGGATCGTCAATGATAGTATTGCAGGCATCCCGGTTGCCGCCACCTGGGAACCGCTTTGCCATACGGGGGTGGTCTATGTCCGGGAAGTAGGGTATAGGACAATCACCCTCATAGCATCCGGCAAGCTATGGCGGAACAGCCTGGTCATGCAGGATGAGGAGTCCGGCACCCTCTGGAGCCATATTACGGGCGAAGCGTTCGACGGTCCTATGAGGGGAGAGATCCTCGAAACCATCCCGTCGGTTCAGACAACGTGGAGTCAATGGATCGGTGAGCACCCCGATACCAAGGTGCTCAAGCAGGAGAGTGCGGTCAGGGGTTCGCGCTATGATAGCTATTTCCAGGACCCGGAGCGCACCGGCCTCTTCCGAGTGGAATGGTTGAGGGAGCGCCTGCCGGGCAAAAGCATCGTTTACGGCATAACCCGGGGATCTTCTGCTCTTGCTGTGACGGGGGACAGGCTTGCCTCCGCACCTCTTCTCAACACCAGGGTTGGCAGAGACAGCCTGGTGATTTGTAGAAGTGACGATGGCGGGGTGCGAGCGTTTGTGTCTCGTGTGAACGGCCTCGATTTTCGGTTTACCGTGTCACCTGAAGACGGCGGGATCCACGATGCTGAGACAGACTCCATTTGGGACTTGAAAGAAGGCATAAGCACAAGCGGCCGGCTCCGGGGTACGAGGCTCACCGAAGTCAAGGTTCTTCCCGCCTACTGGTTTGCGTGGAGCAATTTCTATCCGCGCACAGATGTCATCGACTGACACGCCCGGAGCATTGCCCCCCCGTGGGAATGAGGATAGGTGTATGAGCGAGGAGAAGATCTGGGATTTCGATGAGTGGGCCGATACCTACGAAGGCTGGGTGGCATCCGACGATCCGGTCTATGCCCGCTACGATGATGTGCTCGACCGGGTCTCGGATCTCGCAGGTGCGGCTCGTGGCCGGAAGATCCTGGATATCGGAACCGGGACGGGCAAACTCGCGGAGCGTCTTCTGGCATGTGGGGCGGAGGTTATCGGTGTCGACCCCTCACAGAAGATGCTGGACAGAGCTGCCGTCAAGCCCGGCTGCCGGGGCGTCAAGCTCGTCCGGCTCAAGGAGCCGTTCCTGAGCCTTCCCTATCCGGATGAGGCTTTCGACTCGGTTGTCAGCACGTATGCTTTTCACCACGTCTTCCCGCCGAAGAAAGCCGCCTGCATAGATGAGATGCTACGTGTTCTGGTGCCGGGTGGTTCGTGGGTTTTGGGCGACCTCATCTTCCGGAATGAGGCGGCCGAGAAGGCGGCTCTCGAACGTTATGACTGGATGGAGGATGAGTACTTCGCCCGAATCGACGAGATGAGTGCGATCTTTGAGAGTCTGGGCATGGAACTGCAGTCGCAGCAATTCACTCCGCTCACATGGGTACTCTGGGCCGTGAAACCCCGGAGAGAGTAGCGTAATCAGCCGGCCCCCCTACGCCGTCTGTGCGCTATCTCAGGACCAGGGGGAGCGCAAGGCCCAGCACTAGAAGGATCACGCTCACGGCGAGAACGGCACTGCCCAAGCGGATGCCCCTCTGCCCCTTGACCCGGGCGAGCCACCTTCCCATTACGGTGAGAGGGAGGGCGAAGAAGGGGCATCCAATAACTACGGTCACCATGACGGTACTCCCCGCCTGGCTTGCCTCGAGGCCTGCGAACACCTCCATTACCGGGCGGCCGAGCCCGAGAGCCGAGTAGAGCAACACCAAGATCCAGAAGGCCAAGGTCGGTAGCACGAGAAGGGAACCGGCGATCACAGCCCTGTTGTATGCCTGCGTCTTGATCTCGGTCTCCGCTACCGCACGTGATACGGTGCTAATCCACCAGATAATACTGGACGGTCGTGACCACCCGGACTTGTTTGACCTCGGGCGAGTTCCTGTCCCTGTCGCTTATGGAGAAGTAACCTTGCGATGCATTACGAATCTTACCCACCTTGCTGCCGGAATCCTGGGCAAACTTCTCGGCAACCTCACGGGCGTTCTTGGTAGCTTCCTCGATCATCTCCGGCTTGATTCGATTCAGGTCCGTGAAAAGGAACTCCGTGGGGCTTTCCCAGCTCTTGGCTGCAAGGACCACACCCTTGCCAATGAGTCTGCGTGAATCCTCCATGGTCTTTCTGACTTGTCCGACCTTGTCGGTGCGCGTGGTCACGGTCGCTTCCGCTATATATCTGTACTTACTCTCGTTATGATTTGAATACTGCTGGGCCTCGGTATCGATTATAGAGGGGGCCGAAAACGATATCTCTTGCTCGGTGAAACCCGATTCGAGCAAGAAGGTCTTGATGGCGTCCCTGCCCGAGTCGATGCCTCGCTGGAGGGTCATGAGGTCGTTCTCAGCGACCTTGAACGTGATCGGCCAGATGGCGAGGTCGGCATTGACCTCCTGTTCGGCAAGCCCCTTGACGGTTACATACCTGTCGACACCCCGGCCTTTGTAGAACCCCATGCCGATGCTCATGCCCGCTATCGCGATGCAGATTCCCAGGATCAACGAATGATGAATTCCCAGTTTGTTCACTGCTTACCTCACAATGGTCCCCGACGGCTCTAATCATGAGACGCCCGCCGAGTGTATTGCCGTCACCGATTATGACCGCGAACGCTCCAAGAGACAAGTTCAAGCAAGTATGAGGGGAGCGTTCCGGCGAGCGCGGACCGGGCTCCCCTTTGTCTCGAATGACCTATTGGTCCTGCCGGTCGCGCTATTCCTCGGTGATCGAGTCCTTGATCTTCTTCAGCATCTCGTCGGACATGTCCTTGATGCCGTGCACGCTTTCAGCATGCTCCTCGATCTTCTTCATCAACTCCTCTTCGGTCTCGGCCTTGGCATACCAGGGGCATTCCTTCTTATGCTTATGGACATTACACCGGACTTTCTTAGCCATTGACCCTTCCTCCTCTTACCATGTGTACGGCGAACCCAATCCTATATTTATGACTCGCTGCCGGGGCGACCGGCTGCGAGTGTTCTGCCGGCTTCCTATCCTGCGGAGCTCAGGACATCGGGGTCCATGTGGAGCCGCCAGATAAGAAACCTGACCTGGACCAGAAGGTCGTCTATTATCTCACTCACCGGTCTGCCCCCGGAATGGCCTGCAGCCGTGTTATAATGGAGCAGAACCGGTGTGTTGCCGCTCGTAGCGTCCTGTAGCAGCGCCGTCATCTTGCGTGCATGGAGCGGCGCCACACGCGTGTCGGCGTCACCGGTCACGAAGAGCACCGCGGGATAGTCGGTTCCAGGTTCTACTCGGTGGTACGGCGAATACTGATAGATGTACCCGAACTGCTCTGGGTCGTCCGCTGATCCATATTCCGGCACCCACCACTTCGCCACCAGGAACCTGTGGAAACGCACCATATCGAGAAGAGGATAGGTGCAGATCACGGCCCCGAAGAGGTCAGGCCGCTGCACGAGGGCCGCGCCCACCAGAAGCCCGCCGTTACTCCCGCCCCTTATCGCAAGTCTGTCCGGTGTGGTATAGCCGTTCGCGATCAGCCATTCGGCCGCGGCAATGAAGTCATCAAACGTGTTCTGTTTCTGTTCCAGCATCCCGGCACGGTGCCATTCCTCGCCGAATTCGCCGCCCCCGCGGAGATTGGCAATCGCATAGACCCCCCCCATCTTGAGCCACAAAGCCGCAAAGGATGAGAAGTAGGGTAGACTTACACCCCTGAATCCGCCGTAGCCGGTAAGCATTACGGGGTTTGAGCCATCGAGCTGGAGATCCTTCCGCTGGGTCAGGAACATCGGAACCCTGGTACCATCGCGGGATTCATACCAGACCTGCTTTACTTCGAAATCATCACTCTTGATAGGGGCTTCCTCACGGGCCCAGACCGTCTGAGTCAAGGTCGCAAGGTCGTATCTATAGATAGTATTGGGGATATGGTATGCGGAAAAAGAATAGAAGGCCTCCTCGTCGTGCCACCGGCCGTAAAACGAACTGATCCAGCCAATGGCGGGTGCTCTGACTTCGCTTATGGTCTCGCCGTCAGGCGTAATGACTGCGACCGTGGGGATAACGTCCCGGAGGTAGCTGACCAGGAGCCGCCCGCCGGCCGCCGTAAAATGTCTTATGGTCGCATCGCTCTCAGGTACTATCTGTTTCCACATCTCCTTACCCGGGTTTTCGAGATCCACCGCCAGAATCCGGCCGTTGGGCGCCTCCCAGTCGGTCTGCATGAAGAGCCTGCCGTCACCCACGACGCCTGTGAATCGGGCATCGATGTCGTTTACTATGGTCTCGATCTCGCCCCCGGCGGAGAGGTCCTGGAAATAGAGCTCGGTCTTGCGGGCGGCCGAACCGTGATGTACGGAAAACAGCAAATAGCGGCCATCTTCGGACAGATCCACGCCGATTCCCATTTCCGGCCCATAGCCCTCACCGAATACTACCCTGTCCTCGGCAACAGGTGTGCCCAACCTATGGTAGTAGACGCGGTCCCCCTCACCCATGTAGAGGCCGTAATAGAAGCCGGAATCGTCGGGAGTCAGCTGGATATCCCAATATCGGCCCCTTGGGAGGCTGTCCGGCAGATGCTCGCCTGTATCGATATCAAGAATCCTGACGGCAGTCTCGTCCTCACCGCCTTTTCTCAAACCGTATACGAGAAGCCTGCCGTCATCCGAGGCGCCAACCAGGTCCACACTGATATGGTGGTCCGCGCTCAGAGCATGCGGATCCACCAGGACCCGGTCCTCACCATCCGGTCCGTACCGTACGTAGATCACGTCAAGATCCTGTTCGGGCAGGCGGCGCGTGAAGAAGTAGCGCCCGTTGCGATGCATGGGGATCCCTATGTCCTCGGTTCGCGTCAATAGCTCGATCTCACGCCTGAGTGCCTTGCTGTCGGGCATGGTTTTCAGAAGCGACTGGGTGTATGCGTTCTGGCTGTCGATCCAGGCTCTTGTCTCGGGGCTCTCCTGGTCTTCCAGCCACCTGTAGGGGTCCTCAATCACAACGCCGTGCAGCGTATCGGCGATGACCTTCTGCAGAGTCGGCGGCGGAGCGGGCAAAGCCGTTTCGCCCGGCCGGGCAAGGGCGATTGACGCGGCCAGACAGGTCAGCAGCACTGCCGCAACCAGCCATGGCTTGCGGATTGCCGGTGATGTGGATCTCAGAGATGCTCTCATTCGAACGCTCCTTTGCTGACTGTCCCGGCGGCTAAGGCATGTACCTCAGTTCCAGAAATGGAATGAATGTGCCTTCGCGTGTGGCTATCCGGGGCTTGTCCCCACCTACCATTATGGTGCCCGATGCCATCTCGTACTTCATGCTCGGCCAGAAGTGGGTCTCGACTTTGACCACGTATTCTCCCGGCTCGACAAGCATGCCGGCCTCATCTTTGAGATCCCAGACATAGATGTGTTGGCCCGTGTCTATGCTGGCGCCGGTCACTGCATCCGCCCCGGCGAAGTGCGAGGTCGCCGCCCATACCGGGAGCACAATCTGGACCTCCCTTGCGTGCCCGCTGAAGCCGGAGACATAGAGAGTTCTTACGAAATCGCCTTTGGGTGTTTCAACCCATACGGCGGTTTGGGGGAACAGCTCGTCCCGGAAGCCCAGACAGAAGTCGACTACCACTGCGGGGGTCTCGATCTCGGAGGGGTCCAGTTTGCATAGTGGCGGCTGCATGGCTTGCAGGGCCAATCCGGCGGCCTCCTCATCGTCGTAATCGGTCAGCACCTTGATCCAGTAAGTCGTGGCCTTCTTCTGGTGACCGTAGCCCAGCCAGTACACGGCTTGGGCCCTAATATCCTCCGGCGCGTCGCTATCCATTACCATCTGGAGGTCCGCCATCCCCTGGTCGATTTTGCCTGCGAAGAAGGGCATTTGAACACCCATGATTCCGCGGAACAGCCGGGTCTCCATGTCCTCGGGCGCGAGCTCTACCGCCTTGTCC
>CAZRAU010000019.1:0-8132 GCA_964598025.1 uncultured bacterium | reverse complement strand
GCACCATCTCGAAGACCAGTTTGGTTGCCCACTGGGTGTCTTCATGAATCCTCTCGTCATATAGCTCCCCCTGCAAGGACTCGCCGATTGTGGTAGCCAACCACTTGTATGCGTCGGGCGCGTCCGGGCCCAGAGCGACCGCTTCCCTTAGGGTAGCTTCGGCTTTTTCGAGTTCTCCGGCATCGAGATATGCCTTCCCCAGCTCGGCCAACTTGGCTGCGGCCTCCGGGCCGGCCTCCACGTCTTTCCCGGTTCCCGCGACCGACGGCGTGGGCTGCCCTGCCGCGGCTTCTTGCTTTGCAGGTCCCTTGGCAAGTTCGGCTATGGCCTCCGCCGCCTGACCGGCGGCAGGCGTACCCGGCGAGAGTGCTATGACCATCTCCCAGGCCGAGGTTGCCTTCTGGTCTGCGCCCTGCTTGGCATAACCCTGACCGAGAAGACTGTAGGCGGTTGTCAGCGTCTCTCCTGACACCATCTCGGGGCTCTTCTCATGCAGGGCGATAACAGCCTCGAGGTCCCCAATGGCGCCGGGCAGCTTCCCCAAAAACTCAGGCACCTTGACCCCCATGAGTCCCCGGTAGAGCCGCGCTCTTGGATGATCGGGGTCGAGTTCCACAGCTTTGTCGAGAAGATCGAAGGACTCAGAGCTCAGCCGGCCGGCTTCCATGAAGTTGTCGGTCGCCCCTGCCTGCATACCTTTGTACAGCCCGAGATAGGCATAAGCTACCGCGCTGTCGGGATACTCAGTAATTGCGGCCTTCATGGTGGATGAGGCCTCATCAAGTTTGCCGGCTTCTTCATAGGCGGCTGCCTGCTCAACGTATTGGTCGAGGGGCTTGGCTGAAACCAGTGCGGTGAAACAGACTACAAACAATACCGTCGACGCAACTATCGTGCGTGCGTACATGATGCCCTCCTTAGGCTTTCGGGTTCCCGGCGATCTTAGCACGACAGGCATGACAGTTCCAGCCCGGAAGTGTATGAACTGAGTCCCGGTGTTAAGCAATCTTGGGCGGCTTGCCGGGGGAGGCCGGTCAAAAACGCCGGAACTCCCCACAGCATTTCCGCTCCTGTGGCAACGGACAGTGCTACTGTATGTAGCCCAGAGCCCGAAGCTCCTTCTTGGTCTCGTCATCAAGAGTTATGGAAGTATCACCCTGGTAGCTGCTCTCTTCATACCATACCAGAATATAGGGGGGGGTGAGGTCGCCGGACGGCCGACCCGCAGACCTGGCCCTGGCCCGTTTCCCCTTCAGCGTGAAAGGCATGGCATCCGGTGCTTCAAGCGTTTCCCCAATGTAGGTGCTCTTCAAGGCCGACCTGCCGTCGATACTGAGATCGAACTGCACGGGGAATCGTTCCGGGTAGACCTTGAAGGCAAGGACCAGAGACCCGCTTAAACATAGGCCCTTGAGACGAAGGTGGGAGCCTGCTCTGTCAATGATCAGCGGGCAAGGCGTCTCGACAAGGTCATGGCTCTTGTCCAGGATTCTATGCAGGTTGATATCGCCGGGCATCATGTCCTTCTCGACAGTCACATCGATGTCGAAGACCGGGCGGTCCTCCCCGGCGGAAATCTCCACATACCAGGTATCGGATATGCCGAACAGGGCCCGGAAGAGCAATTTCTCCAGATAATAGTGTTTGTCAGGATGTGTCTCGATGACGTTCTGCATCTCCCCGGGATCTTCATCGAGATTAAACAGCATCTGCTCCTCGGTGCCCATCTCATAAACCAGTTTCCAGGGATAGGCTGTGACGCTCTTCTTCTCCCGGCCGTGCATGATGGCTTCCGAATAAGCCACATCATGCGGCAGCAACTTACCGTCCCCGCCAAGGGCCTGGCCTTTGCCCTGGAGCAGCGGCGCGATCGATACCCCCTCGTAGTGGAGGGGTGGTTCCATGCCGAGGAAGTCGAGTATCGTGGGAGCAACGTCCAGGAGCCTCACCGGGCGCGAGAGCCTTACGCCCTCCGGCAGTTTGCCCGGCAGGGAGAATAACAGGGGTACGTGGAGCAGTTCATCATACATGCTATGACCGTGCTCGAAGCCGCGGTGCTCGAAGAATTCCTCCCCATGATCGCTGAGGAATACTATCAACGTGTTTTCGCGAATACCGCGCTCATCCAGTCCACTTATGAGATCGGCTATGGCCTTGTCGGTAAAGGCGATCTCGCCGTCATAGAGCGCAACGATCCGCCCCCAGTCCGCCGCGGAGAGGTCCTCCATCTGTACGAACATGCTGTCGCGCACTCTCGAGAAACCCTCCAGGTTGAAGGAGTCGCCTATGCGGCCTGCATAACCGCCGCTGAATGTCTCGTCGTAGGGAGACGGCGGCGAGTAGGAGAGATGAGGATCGAAGTAGTGGACAAATGCAAAGAAGGGTCTATCGCCGACCGTATCCAGCCAGGCAAGTGCGTCGCCGGTCGTCCCGTCGGCAATCCGGCCCTCTTCGGGAGTCATGTGATAGTGGTCGAAGCCCCGGTTCACGCCGTAGGCAGGTTTGAGGGCCGGTGCGTTGACAACGGCGCCGGTGGCGTAACCGTGGTTCTTGAGAATCTCCGCAAGCGTCGGGAATGATGTTCTAAGGCGGCTATTGACGGTGCTGGCGCCGTGTTGGGTCGGGTAGAGGGACGTGAAGACCGTGGAGAAGGAAGGGAGGGTCCATGGAGCCGGACTCACGCACCTTTCACAGAGCACACCATGAGAGGCAAGATCGTCGATATACGGGCTTGTATTGCGCGTATATCCGTAGCATCCGAGGTGGTCTGCTCTAAGCGTATCGACGGCTATGATCATGACATTCAGCGCCGCAGGTCCGCCCCCACAGCACAGCGCGGCAACAGAGCACGCAGCGACTGCAAGTCGTATCCGAACTCTTCGCATACCGATCTCTTGACCTCCCCATGTTACACTCGATTATATCCATACGGGAGCTGTCAGCGCAAAGAAAAGGGACGGCCAGGCCTGTCGGCGAATATGGATCCATACTCCGGGGGCGGCGTGGGGCCGCCCACGGCGGGGGTCGCTTCGCTCCGGCACCGCGGGGCGTGGGTGTGATTGGTATTGCGAATCCCCCTCGCGGCACTATAATAAGCACGAGAATGTATCACGCCGCCCCTGCCGTGATCGATTTTCGGCCGGATCACACCTCAGGTGGAGACAACGCCGGATGGCCCTGCTGGTCGCAGTAGTCGATGATGAGCCCGACATAGTGGAATTGGTGTCGGTGCACCTTCGGAAGGCAGGTTACGAAGTACGGGGTTTCGGAGAAGCTGCGGCTTTTTTCAAATTCATGGACGACGGCATACCGGACGTGATCCTTCTCGATCTCATGCTGCCGGACATGGACGGCCTGGAGATATGCAAAAGCCTGAGAAGTGAAGCCAGGTGGTCCTCGATTCCGATCATAATGCTGACCGCCAGGACCGGGGAGACCGACAAGGTGCTCGGTCTGGAGCTCGGAGCTGATGACTACGTCACCAAACCTTTCTCGCCAAGGGAGCTTGTGGCCAGGGTAAGGGCGGTGTTGCGGAGGCGGCGTACGGAGACCGACACCGGCAAGATAAGAATTGGCGGCATGCTGGCCATGGACCCGGATCGGTACGAGGTCAGGGTGCAGGGCAAGAAGGTCGAGCTCACCCTCACGGAGTTCAGGCTGTTTAGACTCCTTGTCTCCGGCCGGGGAAGGGTGTTCAGCCGGGACCAGATACTCGACCATCTGTGGGGGCACGAGAAGGCGGTGGTGGACCGCACAGTGGATGTACATATCAGGAACATCAGGGAAAAACTGGGTAAGGCTGCCAATCTTATCAAGAACGTGAGGGGTGTGGGGTACAAGGTGGACCAATGAGGATCTCCATATATCTGAAGATCTTTCTCACGCAGCTGTTGGTCATAGTGGTTCTCGCCGGACTGATCCTGGGGCTGTCCCTGAGAAGCATCGAAAGACATCATGTCTCAATGCAGGCTGCGGGTCTTATTCGGGTCGCGAAGAGCCTCGAGATACCCTTCAGCGAGGCGATCGAACGGGGTGACACCGGCTCGCTGGACTCATTGGCCAAGGACGCAGGCGGCGTTATCGGTGTCAGAATAACGCTGGTGGACAATCAGGGCAAAGTCCTGGCCGAAACGCGGCATGATCCCGACCTGATGGAAAAGCACAGGACCAGGCCTGAGATCATGCGCGCCCTGCGCGGCGAGATCGGCACATCGAGGCGCCAAAGTACTACGATCGGAGAGAGGTTTCTGTATGTCGCAGTGCCCATACGGTCCGGTGCCAATATCACAGGTGTGCTGAGAGTGAGCTTGCCCATGAGTGACATCGACCGCTCCCTTGCAGAACTCCGAACGACCATAGTGGTCCTTACATCGGTGGTGGTCATCCTGGCTCTTCTGGCGGCCTTCGTATCCTCCCGGACTCTCACCAGACCTATCAGGCAGCTAAGTGCCGCCTCAGCAAAGATGGCTTCGGGGAACTTCAGTACCCGGGTTCTCCTTAAGAACCGGGACGAACTCGGAGATCTTGCGGACGGTTTCAACGACATGGCCGAACATCTCGAGAGATTGTTCGGTGAACTGTCAAGGACCGGCGAGGAGCTGAGGAGCATAGTCGCAGCCATTCAGGACGGTCTGGTGGTCCTGGATGAGGATGGCAAGATCATACTCACAAACAGCAGTTTCCGTGAGATGGTCGGAACAGATGATGTCGAGGGCAGGCCATTCTGGGAAGTCATCCGTGTAGCCGAGTTCGGCGATCTGGTGAAGTCGGTCTCGGAAGGCCGGGACAGCCAGGTCCGGGAGATGGGCCTCGGCGACAGGATTTGCCTTTGTGGAGGAAGTTATCTTGCTGCGAGGTCCGGGGTGGTAGTTGTTATTCATGACATCACCGAGATAAAAGGGGTCGAAAAACTCAAGAAGGACTTTGTCACAAACCTATCGCACGAATTGAGAACTCCGCTCACGGCAATAAAGGGTTTCTTGGAAACGCTGGAAGGCGAGGTAAGGGGAGATGGCAAGCGTTATCTTGCCATAATCAAACGCCACACCGACAGGCTGGCCCACATTGTCGATGACTTGCTGCTGCTCTCGGAGCTCGAGGACAGGCATGCGCGGCTGGAGTCCGAGAACGTGGATTTGACCGAGCTGATCAGGAACGTGCTTCGGATCTTCGAGCAGCCTGCCGGCGAGAAGAACCTGAGGATGGAACTCAAGGGCCCGGGTGCCGGTCCGGTCGTCACGGGCGATAGATTCAAGTTGGAGCAGGTGTTCATAAACCTCGTGGCGAATGCCGTGAAGTATACCGAGCACGGTGGTGTGACCCTGAAACTGGATCATAAGAACTCGGACGTGACGGTAAGTGTGGAGGACACCGGTATAGGCATATCCGAGGAGCATCTCCCCAGGATCTTCGAGCGGTTCTATGTGGTAGACAAATCGAGGTCCCGCCGCGTGGGAGGAACAGGCCTGGGTCTTTCGATTGTCAAACACATTGTCCTGCTGCACAATGGAGCGGTCGAAGTGGAGAGCTCGCCGGGCCATGGTACCATTTTCACGGTGAAGCTGCCTTCGAGCCCTTTGTGAGGCCTTTGCCACACCTTCAATCTTAACACAAAATTAACGCAGTCTTTATACAGGGTTAACGCGGGCCTCCTACTATCAGACTATCAGACGGTATGCTTTCGGATTGTCAAGGCCCGGACACACCTTTATCGGGCTTGCGTCTGGTCATGAGTTCATACTGGACAATGGTCTCGTGAAGGATCTTGTTCTGGGGCTTGACTACTACCGGGCTGAGCGGATCGCGGGCGATAAGCAGCCTCGCGATCTTCTGCAAGTGGACGTGGTGGTGAAATTCTGAGGAGGTTCGAAATGCGGACTACCGCGCCATGTATTCTGTTCTGTTTTACCGTCCTGGCCCTGGCGGGCGCAGGCCTGTCAGGCAACACCGAGCTCCTGGGAGCAGGGGCGACATTCCCGTTTCCGCTGTATTCAAAGACATTTGATGTCTATTACAACGAGACCGGGGTCAAGGTCAACTACCAGGCAATAGGTTCGGGGGGAGGCATAAAGCAGCTCATTGGCAAGACGGTTGATTTCGGCGGAACCGATGCATTCATGAGTGATGAGGACCTCAAGGATCTCGACAGCCCCATACTGCACGTCCCCACTTGCCTTGGGGCGGTGGCGGTGACCTACAATCTTCCGGGCGACCTCGTGCTCAACATCACGCCTGACGTGCTCGCGGATGTCTTTCTGGGCAAGATCACGAAGTGGAATGACGGCCGGCTTGGCGCGCTCAACCCGGGCGTTACTCTGCCTAACATGGCCATCGTCGTTGTGCATAGATCGGATGGAAGTGGCACCACATTCATCTTCAGTGACTTTCTGGCCAAGGTCAGCGAAGAATGGAAGAAGAGCGTGGGGGCAGGCAAATCCCTCAACTGGCCAGCCGGGCTCGGGGCCAAGGGCAATCCGGGAGTGGCGGGCCTTGTGAGGCAGCTGCCCGGAGCGATCGGGTATGTGGAGCTCATATATGCCATCCAGAACGATATGGCCGTGGGTCTTGTGCGCAACGCATCCGGCAAGTTCATACGACCGGCGCTCGAATCGGTGAGTCTCGCCGCGCAGACCGACTTGCCGGAAGACACCCGGGTTTCCATCACCAACACCGATGCGGACGGTGGTTACCCCATCAGCGGTTTCACATGGCTCATCCTTTACCAGGAGCAGAACTACGACGGCAGATCGAGGCAGAAGGCGGAGGAACTTGTGAAACTGATGTGGTGGATGGTACACGAAGGTCAGGAATTTGCAGAGCCCTTGCATTATGCGCCCTTGCCCGACGAGGCAGTGCGGAAGGCTGAGGCCATCTTGAACTCGGTGACCTACGGCAGAGAAGGCGTCGCGGAAGGGCTAGGTCTCAAACCAGGCGGGCGCAAGTAGGGGTAGGGCTGAAGAGGCAGGGGGCGGAACGAGAATGAGCAGGGGCAGTCCCATTGGGGAGCTTCGCCTCCCCCGTCCGCCTCCTGCCGAACGCCTATGACCGGCGGCGCAGGGCAAGATTAGGACTTGGTTTGGGCATGTTTTTGATGGTAAGGCTTAGGATGGCTGCACTCTTCGCAGCGGCCGTCGGCGTGGTTTTTGACCACGGAGAGTGACAGGAAATGACAAATGGACAAGATCCCCGGGCGCTGAGCAGAAGCGAGCGCGAACTGGCGCGCGCTGAGGCCGCGTTTGTGCGGGTGCTCTACTTCGCAGCCCTGTGTGTCCTTGTGCTCATGGCCGGCATTCTCGTGACACTTGTAGTGGGGTCCGGGCCGGCCCTCGAGAAGCTCGGGCTCGGGTTCCTGTATGGCAGAACCTGGGACCCGGTTTCCGGTGAGTTCGGGTCCCTGCCTTTTCTAGTCGGTACGCTGGTGACTTCGTTTCTGGCTCTGGGCATATCCGTCCCTTTCTCGCTTGCGGTCTCCATACTACTGGGGGAGTATTTCAGGGAACGACCGCTTTGCTCCCTTTTGAAGAGCGCCATAGACCTCCTTGCAGGAATACCGTCTGTCGTCTATGGCTTCTGGGGCCTGTTCGTATTGGTCCCCGTGGTGCGGACCCTTCAGATCAAACTGGGCGTCCCGCCCTTCGGCGTGGGCATATTCACTTCCTCGGTGGTGCTTGCGGTCATGGTAGTGCCTTATTCGGCGGCCCTGGGGCGCGAGGTGATTCAGATGGTACCGGCTGACCTCAAGGAAGCAGCCTTATCGATGGGGGCGACAAGGTCTGAGGTCATCCGCAAGGTGATTCTACCCTATGCCCGCTCGGGCATCCTGGCCGGTGTTCTGCTTGCGCTTGGACGCGCCCTGGGAGAGACAATGGCCGTAACCATGGTGATAGGCAATTCGAACTTCATACCGAAGGGTATCTTCAGCCCGGCGAATACGATGGCCAGTGTAATCGCCAATGAGTTTGCCGAGGCCACGGAGACGCTTTATGTCTCCAGTCTTGTGGAGATCGGGCTTCTCTTGTTCGCAGTGACCATGGTAGTGAACGTCATAGGCAGGTACGTGATAAGGAGAACCAGCATAGAGGTCAGAGCATGAGTGACATGGGCTTGAGGATTCTAAAAGACAGGGTTTTTCT
>CAZRAU010000018.1:16137-38702 GCA_964598025.1 uncultured bacterium | reverse complement strand
CGATTCGCAAGGCCGATATGGACGCGCATCTTGCGGTTCGTGCGGAGCTCGAGGCTGCTGGTGCGGGGGGGCCTCGCAGAGGACTTGGCGGGGCCGGGCCGCACGGCATGGGTCCGGATCTGGCTTCCATGTGTCAGGGCGGTCCTGCGGGCCCCGGAGGTCCGCGTTCGGGGCCGGGCCCATTGGGGATGTTCAGCGGGCCGGGGCAGGACCCCAGCGAGGCGGGTGCCGGTCGGGCGTCGCACGATGGGTTCCGGCGTGGCATGGAACGAGGCGCCCCCTCAGGAGACGAGGAGAGTATGCCGCACGATACCCGGAGCAGGTGGACAGCCGGGGAAGGCGAGGGGAGAGATACCAGGCAGGAGGAGCGACCCTACAGCGGTCGGGGACGCCGTTCGGAAAGAGGAGGGCAGCTCTCCGAGCCGGACCGAAGCCCGGCTGAAGCTACGGGACAGGGGCCTCAGAGTGAAGAAAAGGAGCCCGGACGGCCGGCGGGTCTTCCCGATCTCACAGAGGAGCAGAGAGAGAAGATCGAGGAACTCCGAATGGCGTGTGAGCGGAGCATCGTTCCTCTCATGAGTCAGCTTAGAATCAAGGAGGCTGAGCTTGACGCATTGCTTGTACTGGACGAGCCCGATGAACAGGCCGTCATCGGAAAGATGGACGAAATGAGTTCCCTGCATGGCGCAATCAGGAAGGAGCGAATAGACACGGATCTCGATATCCGGGAGGTCTTGCCGCCCGAACAGAGGATGCAATACGACGGGCGACATCTCCAGGGCCCTCAGGGCCCCCCGGACCCTCATCAGTCCCGCATGCCGGGGACGGCGGGATACTTTCCCGGCCTCGGGCACGGGCAGCACGCTCGCGATCATGAGCGGTGGGGTGGAAAGGAGTAGGGAGAATGGGAAAGTCTGAGAGAATCGTGAAAGCGGTCCATTCTATTTGTTTGCCCCTTCTTGTGTGTATCGGCATCGCGATCGGCTTGATTTCTCAGGGATGCGGCCAGGTAGAGCTGAGCAGCATCTGGAAAGACCGCGACATCGTCGTTGATGGGGAGGGGGCGGACTGGCGAGGTGGGCTGGTGTACGTTGAGGATAAGAAGGTCTCCATCGGTTTGATGAACGATGACGAGTATCTCTACCTCTGTCTGATCCCGGTGGATACACAGGTGCAGAGACAGATCATGGGACAGGGTTTCACCGTGTGGTTGGATCCGAAGGGAGGCAAGGGCAGGACCCTGGGCATAAAGTTCCCCCTGGGGATGGGGGGCGGCGGGCCAGAGCCGGATATGAGTGGCGGTGAAAAGGGAAAGACACCGGAAGACAGCGAGCAGGATCTCAAGACGCTGAAAGACATGTTCGCAAGCTCGCTCAAGGATCTGGAGATCCTGGGGCCTGGGGAGAACGATTCGAGGCGTCTGGCGATGACAGATCTGCATGGGCTGGAGATTGCCGTTGGCGTTGTGGAAAACACAGTCGTCTATGAGCTCAAGGTCCCGCTGTTTGAGGATGGAGACCACCCGTATGCCATTTACGCCGATGGCGCAGAGCGGCAGGGGACGGTCGGCATCGGTTTTGAGACGGCTCAGGCGGACAAGGAAGCAATGATGGGGGGCGCAAGAGGGGGCGATGGTGAAGGAGGTATGTCCGGCGGTGGTGGTCCACCCGGAGGGGGGATGCCCCGCGGTGGTGGTCCGCCCGGAGGAGGGATGTCCGGCAGTGGTGGTCCGCCCGGAGGGGGGATGCCCCGCGGTGGTGGTCCGCCCGGAGGAGGATCCGGGGGTGGGGAACGCGAAGCGTCGCAGACCTTGCAGGTCTGGGCCAAGGTCCACCTAGCATCCGAAGGCGAAACGCCGTCTCTTTGAGAAGGTATCGGCATGAGAATGGAGCCCGTCAATGGGATGTCCTGGCCGAGCACGCCGTCCAGCAACACCGAAACGAAGAGTGTGCTAATAGGCATTCTTCAGGGATTAGACAGTTGACGTCATGGGCGTCGTATCGGTTCTCCCGGCGGGCTCCATCTTCATTCCGAAATCAGAACATATGAGAATCCTGCCTGTCGATCTTGGCTCACGAAGTGCTCACATTCCTGGTGTCTAAAGACCTCATGAGCCCTGAGATCCGAGAGAAGGTCCTCTCCTGGCACCACTCCGGCTTTAACCCACAAGAAGTATAAGACCCCACACTTCGGTTGATACACTTGGTCTGTTGGCTAAACAGTTCGAACACAACCCTGAAAGTCCTGCCTATGGTGCAGTTTGGGGAGGCGTGGGGAACATGTCAGCTCTTCACCCAGAAGCTGATCCAGCCAAAGGTAGAGATTTCTGGCTCGTTTCTTTGGCGGCCACCATCACGTGGGCGGACGGTATCGTCATCCACTGCGTCAGACAGATCAAGTAGGCACAGAAGCAGGGGTCAGCGGAGGAGCACCGCTTTGGCATGAGCTGTCTTGTCGCCCGCGGTGAGGCACACGAAATAGACGCCTGGAGATACATGCCTGCCGCGGGTATCCTCGCCATTCCACTTAATGGCATGGTAACCTGGGGCCATGGCTTCCAGATCTTCCTGCCATATGAGCCGGCCCCTCACATCCGATATGGACACCCTCGCATCGGAGACCGAGGCCAGGGTGAACTTGATCTCCGCACTTACGCTGAAGGGGTTGGGAGTGAGGTGCGCGATCCCGAATCCAACCGGCCCGGCCTCAACCACTTCCGACCCCGCCACACCCGGGTCACCCTCCCAGCGCCGCGCCACGATGGAGCTGCCGCCGTCTTTGCCGTCGGTCCACACCACAATCAGGTGCCCGTCCTCATCAGCCGAGACGAAAGGCTTCCTACCGTATGATCCCGGGTTGAGTCGCATGCGCGCCGACCAGGTGCCCCGGTATGCCTGGTAATAAAGGACACCATAGTAATCTGAAACCAGATGAAATCCACCCATCCCGTCGGCAGCCAGGTTGGCCATATAGCTAGGGGAGGAGATACTGCCGAGATCCATCCAGTCATCGCCGTCCTTGATCACTCCCTTCAAGCCGTACGAGGCCCAAACCACCATCAGCCTCCCTGCTTCATCGCAGGCACAGTCTGGGTTGACGCCGGCATAGCTTCCGTTGCTTATCTGCCGTATTTCCCCCCAGGCCGTGCCATCCCACTGCCTGTGGTAGACATACCACTTGTTATCAGGCCTGGCCTCCCACACAACATGGACATTGCCAAGGCCGTCGGCACAGCAAGCTGGGCCCGCTGCACCGGGGCCGGTCTCGGAGATCTGCTCCTCGATCCAGTGGCTTTTCCACCTTGAGCACATGATAACCCTGGCCCCGTACCTCCTGTCTTCATAGAAGATGAACGGTCTACCCGAGGCGTCAAGCACCATGGACGGGGAGCCGGACTGAATCGAATCGTTGGGGCTGATGCGCGTGTCGTAGCCCCAGAATGTGCCATAGAACTTCTTGTAATAGACTTCCGCCACGCCGTCCCGGTCATCGCTCCAACACACATGCAATATGCGAGCAAGCCCACCGGTATCCAGCACGATGGATGGCGATTTTGAATTGCCATCGCATTCGGTAAGCCTGGTCTCACTCAACCAGGTGGTGCCAAGGCATTTGCGGTAATATATCTCGAGGTTGCCGTCCCTGTCATCTTGCCATGCCGCATGGGTCACTCCGTTGGGACCCCGGACGACGCACCTAGCGTTATTCGAGCTTGTGATAGCGGTGCCGGACCCGCCCGAGATGACTTCCTCTGCCGTCCACGGGCTGTCATGGACATTGATGGCGCCGGGGAGCAGGTCGGTCTGCATGTCGCTATTCCGTACAGACAGCCCCCAAAGCTCCGGGGACGTGCCGGCCAGGTCGAAATCACATTCAATCAGCCTCGGTGTCTTCCGCGTCACACCGGTACCGGCGATCTTCCCTCCTGCCGCGTTCTCCAGCCACACCTCGGGGTCGGGAAGAAATTCGGTACCCTGCACAACTGCGTGTACTGGGAACGTATTGTAGGCCTCGGCGGGCGACACGGTTAAAACCAGAGGGGGCGGGGCCGGCTCGCGCGGCAAGGGGCGGTACGCCATATTGGACTCACCCCCAATACTGTCTGCCCACACCAGGTGAACAACGCCGTCCTCGCCCGTTGCAATCGAGGGGCGCACACCTCCGGGCAAGGTGGGTACAGCCAGATCCTGAATCCACATCCTGCCCGACCCTCTTACCGCGTAGATCGCGCCCGGCGGGTGGAGTGAGATGGCATACTTCCAAACGATATGCACCGTCCCGTAAGGATCGGTCACAATGGAAGGCCCGATCGAATACATGCTGCCTTTGGATATCTCTTGCTCCTCCTCCCAGCCGGCCCGGCTCATGGATCTGTAGTAGATCCCTCGGCGCGCGCGGGTCGAGGGTTCAACCCATGCGACATGCACGGTCCCGTCAGGGCCTGGGGAAATACAAGGATCCGTGGCTGATACCGGTGCGGCGGTGATTCTCTCGTCCGTCCCCCACGAGATACCGTCAAAGGCCTTGTAGTAGACCTGGCATGCACCCTCCCAATCGTCCTGCCATACCACATGCACGCTACCGTCATACCCGACTGCGATAGAAGGATACAAAGATGCCCCGGGCGTATCGGTGAGGCGGGCGGCCTGCCCCCAGGATGCACCATCCCAAAGCCGGTAGTAGATCTGGAACTCGCCTTCCTTGTTGTCGCTCCAGACCACATGAACGCGGCCTGCACTGTCGGCAGCGACATCAGGATAGAGAGAGAAACCCGACTCGTCATCGAGCATCTCCGGCGGACTCCAGCCTGAGGCGCCGCGGCGCATCCAATAAACTTCATAGCCGCCGGCCGCCGATGCCTGCCAGACAAGGTGGACGTTTCCGGAGGCGTCTGCAGCTATGGAGGGCTCCCACACTCCGCCCCGATCGTCGGTCAGGCGCTCGTCGGGTCCCCAGATCCCTGCCTCGCATCGCCTGTAGTAGACCTCCCTAACACCGTGTCGCGTGTCACACCAAACCACATGCACGTCCCCATCGCGGGCCACGGCAACACACCGCGAACGACCGGCATAGGCCCCTGAAGGTTCGGTGTTCAGGCGTGCGACATCCCGCCAGACCAAGCCCGGCAGTACCTCAAAACTTTGAGGCAGCGTGTCCTTTTCCCCAGCGGCATTGGCGACCACCAAATCCCATAGACCCAGCTCAGCACCTTTAAGCAGGAGATCACAGACGAGCGTTGAATCCGAGACCTGGATTGGTGGAGCGGCCACCAGGCGAGCTAGCCCCACCCTTTCCAGATAGATCGAATCAGGTTCAAGTAAGCCTTGCCCGGTTATGTCAAGGGTAATCACTTCACCGGTGTGTGCGCTTGAGGGTTCAACACCCCCGACTTGAGGAGCGGCGCCAAGTCCGTCCTGGGCCACCGCCGAGACAAGGAGGACACACCCGGCCGATATGAACATGAGTGACAGTGCTCTTCGAAGTATGCCTCTCATGCTCACTCTCCCCGACCCCTCCAGGTGGGATCAAGCCTCCTGCCCGGATTGGGGCTCCGGGCCTTACCGTCCCACCTGCCTACCGTCCCCGGTGGTCTCGGTCGGATAATCACAGAATACACAGAGTCTCCAGGCCAATTCAGCGTATCCATACCAGGTCGGACCCGCAGGGTCACCGGCATGCTTGCCGTCCGGGAACGACAGCGGAGGCCAGTGCTCGAAAGGATACGTACCGATATAGCCGGACCGAACGGCCGTCCCCATGGAACCAGCCGGCTTCCGGGGATAAACCGCCGGCATGGAGCCTCGGTCATGCATCTCACAGCCCGCCTCAGCCGGCGTACTTACGTTGTCGAAGCCGACCGCAGGATAGACCCCTTCGACACCGATCATGGTCATGGTAACCACCATATTGGTCATATCGCCGTACTCATGGCCTGGACAGCTAAGCACCACCGGGGGATCGATTTCGAAGTAGTTCCAGCCCAGGTGGCTCTCGAGCGGTCTGCTGTTCCAGAGATGAACGCGTGGCTCGGCAGTATAGTCCCCGCAGTAGAAGTCCATCTCGAAGGTGAAGAGCCCCGGGTAGACCGTACCGTAACCCGCAAAGTCCAGCACGCGGATACCCACCACATCATAGCAGAGTTCGGTGCAGATGTCGAAGCCGCCGGTCCCCTCTTCGCCGACCGTGAAACACGCGCCTATCATGTCCCCGGGGGTCCATCCGGAATAGGCCCAGAACCACGAATACGTCGGACAAGGCACATAGTAGTAGTACTGAAGGGCGCACTCATGATGAGGGAGCGCGGTCCCGAAGTCATCGGCCATCTGGTAGGCCTCGGCCTCGAAGGGGCACAGGTCGTCCCACAACTTGCGGGGCTCGGGCTGGGAGGCCACCGCGGGGCGGCTGAAGCCCATGAATATGATCACACACAATATCAATTTACGGTGCGTCATAGCCGGTAGCATCGACTCCCACCTCTTTGGCCATCATAGCATACACTGCCGGCGATTTCAAGTGAGCGATGTTCCTCAGAAACAGTCTATCCCAAATCGGGTGCTTCTTCACAATAGGTGTGGCCGGACCTAGCTCACATCATGCCAGATTGGCGACCATCTGTGCCGTCTCGGCCCATTCCTCACTCATAAGAAAAGTTCGGAAGTCTTCCTGTCCGGGGAGCCACATCACGGTTCGAACACAACCCTGAAAGTCCTGCCTATGGTGCAGCCTGGGAAGGCGCGCACGACAAGCCGCCGTGTCTCTCAGCCCCTCTAATGAGACCCCCTGTCCGCAGCCTATGCGGCGGTAGCCTTGGCCCGATCCTCCTGCGTCATGCCTGCCAAGCGTTTGACCTTCTTCACATCAAGGCCAAGACCTTCGGCAACTCGAGTACCGTAGTCCTTGTCCGCCTTATAGAACAGAGCGGTCTGACGCAACTGAATGCGCGTCTGCGCGTTGCCCAGATGATCCACGATGTTGCCGACGAGATGATCCCGGGCTTCGTCTGTCATCACTTTGCCATAGAGCGTACCGGGTTGCACGAAGTCGTCGTTGGGATAGGCATACGGGTAGCGGCCGGCCTTGCCTGAGAGTTCAAACGGGGGCTCACCCGTCGAAGGGTCGGGCTCCGGTCCGCCGAAGCTGTTCGGCCAGTAGTTGGGCCCGCCTCCCGCATTGCCGTCGACACGCATAAAGCCGTCACGCTGGTAACTGGTTTCAGGTGCATGCTTGGGCGCGTTTATTGGAATCAGGTGGTAGTTCGGCCCCAACCTGTGAAGGTGGGTATCATGATACGAAAAGACCCTTGCCTGCAGCATCTTATCCGGCGACACTGCGATCCCGGGCACAACGTTGCCCGGGCCGAAGGCGGCCTGCTCAACTTCGGCGAAGTAGTTGGCCGGGTTACGGTCGAGCACCAGCTTCCCGATCTTGATGGGCGGAACTTCGCCGTGCGGCCAGACTTTGGTGATGTCGAAGATATCCCAGGCGAAGTTCTTAGCCTTCTCCGGGGTGAGAATCTGCATTTCGAGCGTCCAGGAAGGGTAGTCGCCCTTTTCAATGGCCCCGTAGAGGTCGCGTGTCGCGTGGTTGGGGTCCTCGCCGGAAAGCCGCTTGGACTCGGCCAGAGTCAGGTTCTTGATCTTCTGGTCCGTCTTGAAGTGGTACTGCACCCAGAAGTAGTTCCCTTTGGCGTTGTACCACTTATAGGTATGGCTGCTGTAGCCGTTCATGTTGCGATAGGTGGCAGGGGTCCCTCTGTCTGAGAAGAGGATTGTGACCTGATGAATGGATTCAGGCGTCAGCGACAGGAAATCCCAGAACATATTAGGATCAGGCAGGTTGGTAGCAGGGTTCCGCTTCTGCGTGTGGATAAAGTCGGGAAACTTGAGTGGATCCCGGATGAAGAATACGGGTGTGTTGTTTCCCACTAGGTCGTAATTGCCTTCTTCAGTATAGAACTTCACCGCGAAGCCACGCGGATCCCGTGCGGCATCCGCCGAACCGCGCTCACCGCCGACTGTGGAAAACCGTGCAAAGACCTCCGTGCGTTTACCCACTTTCGAGAGGAACTTGGCTTTGGTGTACCGGGTAACATCGGCGGTAACCTCAAAATAGCCGTGCGCTCCAGCCCCTTTTGCATGTACGACCCTTTCCGGAGTACGCTCCCGGTCGAAGTGCGCCAGTTTCTCGAGCAAATGAGCATCCTGCATCAGCACCGGACCCCGTTCACCTGCCGTGAGACTGTTCTGATCGTCAGATACGGGAATGCCGAATGCCGTGGTCAGGTTCTTTTCCTTCTTCTTGCCCTCTTTCTTCTGTACCATCTCTCCACCTCCTTGCAATTGAGATTCCAGGCGCCCGATGAATCGTGTCCTAAGCGTGCTTCACATCACTTGAGCACTTGGAACATATCCCTCTGAACTCAACGTGAGCTGTCTCCACGCTGCCCAGGTGCTTCACTTCCTCCGGAATCCGCAGGTTATCGAACTCCTCATGCTGAAGATCTCTGGTCATACCGCATACACTACAGATGAAATGGTGATGAGCAGATGTGTTTCCGTCAAAACGAACTCGCTCGTGCCGAGCTCCCAGCGTGGTGATCAGGCCCATGTCCATCAGCACCCATAACGTGCGGTAAACCGTATCCAATGATATTGTCGGGATTCGTTTCCTGACGCGCTGAAAGACAGTCTCCGCATCAGGATGTTCTCGCGTCTGCGCCACCTCGCGAAAGACCTCGATGCGCTGGTGTGTCATCTTCGCCCCGGAGCACCTGAATAGCTCACTGAAGCGACTCATCCTGGCCCGATACTCGTTCTGATCAACCTTCATGTCATAAGATTCCTATTTAAGAATAGCTTGTAATTAGTTTCTACTCCAATTTGGACTGAGTTGTCAAGTCCTTTCTCCCGGGCAAGAGAGGCTTCCTCGGCCGACGTGGATCTCTGCCGGTTGGATACACTGCCCAGGTTCGGGCGGGCGATCAGAACTGCATACACGTGAAGCAGATGCGCGTGTCGTCGTCGAGCTCATGGGTCTTGAAGAAGCGGCGCATCTTGCGGAATTGCTCATTGTTCCAGAGGGTGCGAGGATCGGTCTCGAAGACATTGCCCATTATTACCTCGCGGTTGCAGCAGGGATAGACCGTGCCGTCCCAGGTGACAATGATGGTGTTCCACAGCCAGTAGCAGGCCCTCTTCTTGCTCAGATGGTTTCTTCTCACATTACCCATGTGCTCCATCGTCCTCTTGGAGCTGTTGTCGAGGACGGTACTGAACTTGTCGAAGCCCATGTCGCCCGCCAGCTTCTCGGCATCCTTAAGTTGGTGGCGATTGTGATCGAAGATGATGAACTTGAACTCCAAGAGCGGATTCTTGGATCTCAGCCTCTCCTTGGCCTTTATGAGCATCGAGGCATTCTTGAGCACGCGGTCCAGGCTGGCGCCTCTCCTATAGGTCTCATACACATCCTGCGTGGTGCCGTCTATGGACACGATGAGATGATCGAGCCCGCCTGTCACGAGCTCCTCGATCCGGGCCTCGTCCATTTTGACGGAGAACGTGGTGGGGAACTCGGTCCCGATATTCTTACCACTGCAATAGGCAATCATCTTGGTGAGCTCCGGGTGAAGCAGAGCCTCTCCGACCCGGCTCAGGCTGACTATCATCAGAGCATCGGAGAGCGAGTCTATAAGGTGCTCGAACCTGTCAAGCGGCATCATCATGTCTCTGGTATGCGTGCCTCCCTCACCCTGGCCAAAGGAGCACCACGCACACTTGAGGTGGCAGAAGGCGCTGACTTCGATCTTGGCGGCGTAGGGCAGGCTCCGCAAAGCAGTCTTCTTCAGCCGGAATTCGGCTTCATTGGTTATCAGGTTGGCCATTCTCTTGGGGGTCGCATGCTTCCGGACCGTGTGCATATGCCTGAGCAGCATCTGGGATTTGCTGTAAAACGGTAGGCCCTTTGCGGATAACATACGAGGATTCCCTTTCCCATAAGATGTTCCACAGGATTGACTCTAAAATATCATACGCCCATGGCCCAGTCAATCCGAAAGTCGCTCTTGGCCGCGGCCTTGGCGTCCAGGCCGTGGCCGTCATAGGCCGATTGCTCTTGCCTCCATCACGCCTTGCGGGGTCTATCCGACCTTCCCCGATCGACGGCAGCCATTGACGGCGCCGGCCGGCAAGTGGTACAATTATAGTATAATGACACTGGTAGATCTATTGCTAGCCTGTGAGAGACTTCATCGGCGGGAGGCAGTTGAGTAGTGAATGCCTGCAAACCGGCCGTGAGTATTGCTGTCCTTGTTGCCGGCGTCTGCTTATGGGCGGTATCGCCTCTTCAGGCGGAGTTCACGCCGCGCAAGGGCGTCGTTACCCTGCAATTCGATGACAGCCACAGCTACCATTACGACTATATCTACCCGATACTCGAAGCCCATGGCTTCAAGGGCACCTTCGCAATCGTCACGGAAACCTCCGACCTGGGTATCGAGAACAGCAGGGCATGGGCCGTCCAGGAAATGTACCTGGCAGGCCATGAGATCCAGGACCATACGACGCGACACGATCACATGTGGGCCACTCTTCTCGACAGTCTGGATGACGGTGTAACCGAATACATAGAGTATGTATTTGCAAATGTCGCGATCTGGGATAGCCTCTGCGAGCGAAGTCTGTCCATTCTTGATTCCCTCGGAATCACGGTCACGGGCTGGAATCAGCCGGGTGGAACGAAGCCCGGGGTAATTCCCGAACATCCCGAGTGGTCCACGGCCAGCCGTATCAACGACAGCCTCTACGCGGTAATCGCGTCCAAGTATGATTACGCCATGGGTAACTGGGGGGTCTATCCGCATAACGCGCATCTCAATCTCCGCGGCCACATCTATCCTCAACAGTTTCCCTTCTTCAATGTCCCCCACGTCATGATCGATTTTCTGCCGCTGGAGGAGATCAAGACGGGCATGGCGGATGCCGTGGCCTCGGGACTATGGTATTGCGCGGTAGACCATGCCTACACGATGCCGGAGGTGGCGAAGATCGAAACACTTGCAGCATGGCTTGATGAAACCGACATAGAGGTAGTCCGGTGCTGTGACGGCCGGGACCGCATACAGTTCGGCTATCCGGATCCGCTCGCCAACCAGCTTCCCCAGGCCCGCATGCTCACCGACCTCGATGAAAACGGCAAGCCCGACGGCTTCACGGGTGCATGCGCTTGGGATACTACGACCACTCCCCCTGTCGACAGCTGCCGCTGTTGCCGGATCTGGGGACAGACTGAGTGGATCTGCTACGGGCCGGAGGTGGGTGACAACGCCTTTTCGATTTGGGCCAGGTCGGCAGACGAAACCGATGCCTCTTTCTCCATCGCCTACGCCGAGTACGATTTCGACCGGTCGATACTCGACAGCAGGACTATAGCGATTCAGTGCCCGGCTGAATGGACAAGGATCGACTCCTCGCTTTACTGGAAGCTCTCGATCGACATCCAAGATGAGGTCGACAGGGTCGTGTTCAGAATACAGAATCTCGGGGAAGGCGACACCATCCTGGTGGCTTACCCGGAATTCCTGCTTGAAGCGGAAGCCGGCATCGATGGGAACGGCTCTGTTGCCGGCGGTCTACCGAGGCCTGTTGCAGTACCTAATCCCGTTCGGTTGGGCGCTCCTGTGCTGATTGAGCCCGTCGGCGAAGCCTATGTGTATGACGTGCTCGGCAGAGAGCTTATGCACCTCTATCCGACATGCGGCCGGGGGAGATTGCTCATCGACACCGCACGGCTCGGGCCGGGGGTCTTCCTCATGCGAGGCTCCGATGGAGCGAAGTCCGCAAAGATCATCGTGCTGAAATGATCCCGGCAGCCGCTTTTGCTTGAACTTCTTCGTCTGATTAGATGTAGAATGTAAGCGGATGAGCATGCGCGACACCCCGGCACCTGAATTGATGTCGACTCCCCTACACAGGAGCCTTTTCATGCCAGCATCTCGGGCTATCTTTGGGTTCTCCATGATAATGGCTTTGAGTTCGGGGATTCCATGCCTGTATGCACAGAGCGCCGACGCGGATAGCGTGAAGAGCATAACCGCCATAAGAATCGACGGCGGGGCAAAGATCGACGGCGTCCTCGATGAGGGTTTTTGGAGCAGAGCACCGCGCTCGGGCGGCTTCACCCAGTTTCAACCCGACGAGGGTAGCCCGGCCAGCGAGTCCACGTTCGTCAGGGTTGCCTATGACGATGAGGCCCTCTATGTGGGCATGCAGATGTACGATTCCGAACCGGACAAGATTCTCTCCCGGCTCACACGCAGGGACCGATGGGTCGAGGGCGACCTGGTTCACGTGATCGTGGACAGCCACCACGACCATCAGACCGCATACGCCTTCACGCTTTATGCATCGGGCACCCAGCGGGATTCATACTACTTCAACGAGGTCTATAATGACGAAGACTGGGATGCGGTATGGGAGACTGCCACGAGGATAAACGACTGGGGCTGGTCGGCTGAATTCAAGATCCCTTTCCACTGTCTTCGGTTTCCACGAGAGGAGAACCCGGTCTGGGGAATCTACTTCAGCAGGAACATCGGCCGCAAGAATGAACTCGCCAGATGGGTGTATATCCCCGAGAGCGCGAGTGGCTTCGTTTCCCACTTCGGCCATCTCAAGGGCCTCCGGGGGCTTGATCCGCCAGGCCGCCTGGAGGCTCTGCCCTATGCGGTTTCATATGCCGAGACCGAGGCCAAGAGCGCAGGCAACCCGGACGGCAGGGACTACTCCGGCAACACAGGTATCGATCTGAAGTACGGCATTTCCTCAAACCTCACACTCGATGCCACAATCAACCCGGATTTCGGCCAGGTCGAGGCGGATGAGACCATACTCAATCTCTCCACTTTTGAGACCTGGTACCCCGAGAAGCGTCCCTTTTTCCTCGAGGGGAGAAAGATATTTGAAACGCCGTTTACATTGTTCTACACGCGCAGGATAGGAAGACCTCCTTCAGGATACCCCGAAGAGGCGGATTACTATGTTGATCGGCCGGCCGCCACCACCATTCTGGGGGCTGCGAAGGTGAGCGGGAAGACCGGCGGCGGGACCTCCATCGGCATCCTCGAGTCGGTCGCCCAGCGCGAGCGCGCAAGATTCGTCGACGACGGCGGCCGGACAAGAACGGAGACCATTGAACCAGAGGCCAACTATGTGGCTGTCCGGGCCATGCAGGACATCCTCACCAATTCCACGATTGGAATAATGGGGACTGCGGTCAACCAGAAGGACCGCTATCCGGACTATACCGGCGGGGTCGATTGGAACCTGCGGTTCCTGGACGGCGACTATGAGTGCAGCGGCCAGGTGGCCGGCTCCAAGACGGGGAGCGCCCGGAACGGCTGGGGCGGCATGGCCGCCATCGAGAAGGAGGGAGGGGAACACATCCGCGGGTCGATATCCGGGCAATACATCGGCAGGAACCTCGATCTCAATCGTGTGGGTTACCTGAGACGCCCTGATTACAAGGAGACCTTCTGCTGGGTACAATACAGGACAACCGCCCCTTGGTGGATCGTCAGGAAAACCTGGCACAACGTCAATGTTGGCTTCGCCGACAATCTTGACGGTGTCAAGCTTACCAGAGGGGCCAACTACAACAACTCCATCGAGCTCGTGAACTTCTGGGAGCTGGGCGGCGGGATATGGACCGACTTCGAGGACATTTATTCAGACCGGGAGACAAGAGGCGGGCCCCTCTCACCCATCCCAGCAGGGCAAAACTGGTGGGCCTGGCTCAATACCGATGGCCGCCGCTCGTGGCAGGTCAGCATCAATGCGGAGGGCGGCGATACCTGGGACGGGCGCTACAACGCGTACCGTCTCTGGATGGAGGTGCGTCCCCGCTCCAACATCGAGCTCAGTGTGGGACCCGGATACTCGGATACCAGAGGAAGATCGGCATGGGTTAAGACCATGGTGGACGAGGGGGGCACACCGACCGACTACATCTTCGGCGAGCAATACATGCGAAGGACCGACATGACACTGAGGGGCACATTCACTTTCACAAAAGACCTCACGCTCCAAGTCTATGCCCAGCCATACTTCGCAGCGGTGGACTATAGGCGCTTCAAACGGCTCCTCCCGCCCGACAGCTTCGAGTATGTGGACGCTTCGGTCTATGACGAGGAGGCAGAGCAGCCGGACTTCGCCTGGAGCTCGCTGAACTCCGACGTCATCCTCAGGTGGGGGTATATGCCGGGCAGCACCCTGTATCTCGTGTGGACCCAGGCCAGGGAGGCCACCGGGCAGGAGGGCGACTTCGATCTTGCCCGCGACTGGCGCAGCCTCAAGGACACAACCGGACACAACACGTTCCTTGTGAAGGTCAACTACTGGTGGTCGCTGTAGCCCGGAGAGGTTTGTGAATAATGCGGCCAGGCGCTGCTTGACACAGCAGGCCCGCATCGCATAATCTTGCCCTGGTAGATCCAAGGAGGTGGTCTTCATGCCCGGTATACTGGCTTCTTTGTATCAGCGTACATGGTGGTCGCTTCTTGCCAGGGGGATAGCGGCCGTCGTCTTCGGTATCCTGGCTATCTTCTGGCCCGACCGCGTACTCGAGGTGCTGGTCAAGATCCTGGGCATCTTCGTCCTTGTCGTGGGTATTGTATTCACCGTGGGCGCGGTGGCTCACCGCGGTCCGGATCGACACTGGATCAGGCACTTGATTCCGGGGATCATGGGCATCGTGGTGGGCATCATAACCGTCGCGTGGCCTCAGATCACAACCGTGTTCCTCGTGTACCTTATAGCCCTCTGGGCGCTGATACACGGTATCGGCGAGATACACGCCGCCATGCGGCTTCGGAGGGATATCGCGGGTGAGTGGATACCACTCATAATCGGAGTCGCGTCCATCGTGATCGGTGTTATCCTGATGTTCGCTCCTCTCATGGCCGGGGCGATGATAATGTGGCTGGTCGGGCTGTTTGTGCTGATCCTGGGCATCCTCTGGCTGATAATGGCCTTCCGGGCACGTAAGTGGCAGAACCTGGTCGAGTAGCGCGGCTCAAGGCATTTATCTATGGGACACTCCGGCATCAAGGCTTTCGATCTTCCCCCGGGGAGGTCGCTTGCCGGCAAGTACAGGCTGGTGTCGCGGCTGGGTGCCGGCTGGGAGGGCGAGGTCTATAAGATAACCGAGATACGAACCGGCATCGAACGGACGGCCAAGCTCTTCTATCCGCACAGGAACCCCAAGAACACGACGCTGAAGCGCTACGCAAAAAGGCTCCATAACCTGCGGCATTGCCCAATCGTGATCCAGTATCATACCGAGGAGATATTCAAATACAGGAGAACATCCATATCATTCCTGGTCTCGGAGTTCGTAGGTGGAGAGGTGCTCCCCGATTTTCTGGCAAAACGCCCGGGCAAGAGACTGTCATCCTATGAAGCGCTTCATCTTCTGTTCGCACTGGTCAAAGGGGTCGAATGCATCCATAGGACCAACGAGTATCACGGCGATCTTCATACCGGGAATATCATTGTAAACCGCTTCGGCCTGGAATTCGATCTCAAACTGCTGGACCTGTTCCATTGGGACAGCCCGAAGCGAGATAACCGCCAGGATGACATATGCGATCTCATCCGGATTCTCTACGACTCGATCGGCGGGCCCAGCCACTATTCCAGGCAGCCCGCTGCGATCAAGGATATCTGTTGCGGGCTCAAGCGCTCCTTGATCCTGCGCAAGTTCAGAACCATCTCACAGCTTCGCAGACGCTTGGAGGCCATGGAGTGGTAGGATCACTGGTTTGGCGGTTCCTTGGATCCGAAGGAGGTGACTGCAGATGAGTCGCCGATCGAAGAAACGTTCCGGGAAGACGGGGCTCCCTCCCGGCACGCTGGTCCCCACAGGCACAGACAGAACCGACGAGGCCCGAATCTCCCTGATGGACTATGACGAAACTCACTTCAAGGAGGAGGTGATCCCGAAGATCGAGGAGAGCTTCCCCTTCAAGGAGAGCCCCACGGTTACCTGGATAAACATCGACGGCGTCAGCAACCCCGATCTTGTTGAAACCCTCGGCAAGCATTTCGGCATCCATCCGCTTGTTCTCGAGGACATCGTCACCACCGCCCAGCGCCCCAAGATGGAAGATTTCGGGGACTATATCTACGTAGTGTTGAAGATGCTTTATCTGGAGAAGGACGAGGTCGTGTCCGAACAGGTGAGCATTATCCTCGGGCCTAACTTCGTGATCTCTTTCCAGGAGAAGCCGGGTGACGTTTTCGATCCGCTGAGGGAGAGACTGCGCAACGCCAAGGGACGGGTAAGGAAGATGGGGGCCGATTATCTGACCTACGTCCTGGTGGATATGATCGTGGACAACTATTTCGCCATTCTCGAGAATTTCGGCGAGAGGATAGAGTACATCGAGGATGAACTGATCGACAAGCCATCACCGGACAAGCTTCAGGTCATCCATACGCTCAAGCGGGAGCTGATCTTCCTCAGAAAATCCGTCTGGCCGCTTCGCGAACTCATAAGCGGTCTGGAGAGATCCGAATCCCCCCTCATCGCCGATACCACACCGATATACCTCAGAGACGTCTACGACCATACCATTCAGGTGATAGATACCGTGGAGTCCCACAGGGATATGGTGTCGGGGATGCTGGACACCTATCTGTCAAGCGTGAGCAACCGGATGAATGAGGTGATGAAAGTCCTTACCATCATCGCCACCATTTTCATCCCCATCACGTTCGTCGCCGGCATTTACGGCATGAACTTTGTGAACATGCCCGAGCTCGCATGGCCATGGGGCTACTTCGGAGCTCTCGGCGTCATGGGATGTATCGGGGCGACCATGGTGATTTACTTCAAACGAAAAGGGTGGCTGTAAGCCGGCGGTGGCGCCCCACAAGCAAGCGTGGAGGGAACCCGTTGGGTCTCCCTCCCCACACAAACCCGATTGGTTCTTCGCCTCTAATACCCTACACCGATCCCCTGAGATCCGAGGTGCAGTACCCGCAACGCGTTGCCTTGATAGGTATGGTTGAGAAGCAGTAGGGGCATTCCTTGGTACTAGGCGCCGGAGCCGGTTCCTGGCGCTTCAACCTGTTCATCTGGCGTATTAGCATGAACACAGCAAATGCGATGATAATGAAGCTGATGATGGTATTGATGAAGGCTCCGTAGTTGACCGTAACCGCTCCGGCCGTCTGGGCATCGACAAGCGTGGCATATGGCCCGCCGGGGGCTCCCTGTTTCAGCACCAAGAAAAGCTGGGAGAAGTCCACGTTTCCAAGTGCCAGCCCGATCGGGGGCATTATCACGTCCGACACCAGTGATTTGATGATGGTTCCAAAGGCGGCACCTATGATGATGCCGACGGCCATGTCGACGACATTGCCCCTCATAGCAAAGTCCTTGAACTCCTTGAACATTGACATGCTCCGTCCCTCCTCTCCTTATGTCCCCGGCAGACCCAGGGCGGGTGAATGATGACGGGACGACTACTGCCTGTCAATTGCTTTGTGGGGATGTCCAAGCCCGGCACTATTTCATAAGCACCATTTTCCTGGTCAAAGCCCTGCCCTCGCTGCGCAGACTGTACCAATAGACCCCGGGAGCAACGGGGCGGCCCGAAGCATCTCTACCGTCCCAAGTTACATCGTGCCTCCCCGCATCGAGCCTTTCATCAAACAGGTTCACCACCCGGCGCCCCTCCACGTTGTAAACGCTCATGCTCGCTTGAAGCGCCTTCGGCAGACTGAAGGCGATTCTGGTCGTCGGGGCGAATGGGTTGGGTGAATTCTGCTCGAGATGGATGCTGCCGCCCTCGACAATATCATCTATTCCGGCCGGATCGTACGGCTCGCCGAACAGGTTCGTCAGTATGTAGTCACAATTGCTCATGATGGAGGCATGGTCATACCGGTAGGGCCGGCCCGATATGAAGACGAACTGCCCCCCGCTCGCGCGCAGCGTGCCACCTTCCGGCGGGTTGCTCCACACGCCGAGCCCCCTGGCTGTAGGGAAGATGTTGAGCTGCACAAAGAGCGTGGTGCTCTTGTCTTCCACGGTCGAGGTGTCGATCACTGCATTGTAGGATTGTGTGCCGTATCTGGGCATATCAACCAGCCCGGTGTATACGCTTGTCGCCTGACGTGTGGTATTCTCCTTCTCCTCCGCCCACTGGATCCCCAGATAGGATCGAAGGGCGTCATAGACGAAATCCTGGCCCATGCGCGCGAGCAGAAGCACATTGCCGCCGGCTTTTAGATAGCTGAGTACCGGGACATCGTACCATGCGCTCAGATCGCCACCGTAGTTGTTGCCGACCCAGACCACCGATGAGAAGTTCTTGAGAGTATCCGGGGGTATGTACCCGTGGCCCAAGGGCGCCGGCAAGCCCGCCGGATAACCGCCTGCGGGTTCGTCGAAGACGTCCCAGAAACTTATGTCATGGGATCCCCAGAAACAGCTGTCCTCATACGCTGTGACTATCTCGTCGCCGTATGTGGACCAGTGAACACCATTGACAACCAGGATGCCGCGATCGAAGCCGGCATCGGTGATCTCCTCGGACATCATCCTTAAGATCCACTCATCCTTGTCCAGCTCCAGGCCCAGGGGTTCGTCTTCCACCACAAGTGTGAACTGTTGTGTGGCCAGCGTGTCCTCGACGACGAAGGTGGTTTCACCTGCGGTTGTGGTCACCGTGACCTGAATGGGCATATGGAAGACTACGTTTTGCTGCAGCTGATCGATTGTAAGCGAGATTTCGTAGCTGCTTGGTACGGGTTCGCAGCTCCAGGAGTAGTGGTAATAGGGGAACCCCTCCTCATATACCCACTGGTGGAAGAAGTGATCGAAATCACGGCCTGCAACCGACTCGCAGATGTCACGGAACTGCTCGGTGGTACATGACCCGTACTGATATTCGCTGCCGTAGTAGGCCTTGAGGATATCGAAGAAGACGGAATCCCCGACTATCCCGCGAAGCATGTGCAGGATCCAGGAAGCCTTGTCGTAAGTGAGGTCCGGATCGAAGATGCGGTCCCAGTCGGAAAGATCCGGCACATAGATCGTCCCGGTTCCGAGGTATTTCGAATACTCCATCTGTTGCTTGTAGGCCGCCCAACCGTAGGTCGCCTCAGCCCAGAGGGCCTCGCTATAGACCGCAAACCCTTCATTGAGCCAGATGTGATGAAAATCGTCACAGGTAATCATGTCCCCCCACCACATATGCGCGAGCTCATGGACAATGAGATACTCATCCCAACCACCCAAGCTGGTGATGGTTTGGTGCTCCATTCCACCGCCCCATGTGAATTCCGCGTGGCCGTATTTCTCCTCCAAGAAGGGGTACTCTCCGAAGAAGCCGGCATATGCCGCGATCATATCGGGGACCAGCGCGTAGGTGGCCTGCACATTGCCATAGTGAGCCGGGAAGACGTAGTACCGAATCTCCATCGAGTCCATCGGTGAGTAGTGGTAGTAGTCGGAGAAGACCGTGTACGGATGAATCGCCACGGAGACGAGATACGTCGCTATCGCGTACTGCTCGTGCCACTTGTAGGTGAGCGTACCGCCGTTATCCGCGGTTTCCCGGAGAGTGCCGTTCGAGGCCACAATCAGATTGTCCGGGACCGTGATCCAGATGTCCGCCGAATCCGCCTTGTCATGGGAATAGTCCTTGCACGGCCACCAGGTCCGGGCACCGAACGGTTCGCTCAGGCTCCAGATCATGTCCTCACCCCCGTAGGATGTGAACTCAAACGCTCCCGCAGTTGTGGACGGGGTACCGTGATAGGCTATGTCGATTGAGAAGGCTTCATCCGCGGCGTAAGATCGGTCGAGTGTGACAGATAGAATATCTCCCGAATGGGAGTAGGCAAGCGCCGCCCCCCCGGTCGCCACCACCGAATCGACGGTCATGTTATCATAGAGATCTATATCAACGCCGGATAGAGGTCCCTCCACCACCGCGGCGACCATCCTCACCGTCCCAGATACCGTCTCGGTGGTGGGGTCCATATTAAGATCCAGCCAGTAGTAGGTGACATCGTACTTGTCCTGGTTCGCAGTGGGATCGGATGCCAGCGAGGCAAATCGCGCATAAAAATCAGCCTTCGCCCGCGCTATCTCAGCCGAGATGTCCCCAGGGCCCTTGCTCTGAGCCCAAACGGCGTCCGCCCCCAGGAGACTCAATCCCGTCAAGACCAGAGCAGTAACGGTCAGCAAAGCAAGCCCCGATATCGCACGCCCGAATGACATTCTATACATTCAGCGCTCCTTTCTTCGTACGCCGGCCACTCCAGCCATGGGATCCCACAGCATCTCGTGGCCGCAACCAAACATAACCACATTTAATCCATTATAACACACGGGGTCAGATCTTGAAAATCGAATTCAATCTTCAAGATCTGACCCCGTGCGTTTTCCTGAAAGGGACGGCACTAGATCCGACTAGCCGCGCAGTACCCAGCGGATCATCGAGGGGAAGTGCGGCGGCTTGCCCTGCATGAGGATGCCGACACGGAATATCCGGCCGCCGGCCCATACAGCCAGCAAGGCAAAGGCGATGACCCCTATCAAGCCGATCCAGGGTTGCCAAGCCGGTATGGTAGCGGTCGTACTCAGCCGGAGCGTCATCACTATCGGCGTGAAGATGGGTATGAGTGAGAGGGCTGTCGCGAAGCCGCCCACCGGCTGTGTGGCAATCGGCACTATGACAAACATGGGAACCATGAGGGGGGCCATGGCCGGCATCGTCACCGACTGGGCCTCCTTGGCGTCGTTACAGGTGGAACCAAGCGCCGCCAGAATGGAACCCAGCATTACTATGTTGAGAAATATGTAGACAAAGAACCATGCCACCAGGCTATAAGGGATCCCGTCGCCCAGGTCGAAACGCCTGAAGGCATAGACCCCTGCGGCGATATAGACCACAGACGCCGTCATCGATACGCCGACACCTCCGAGGACTTTGCCCATCATGAACTCGAAGGGTCTCACCGAGCCCAGCATCACCTCCGCGATGCGTTGGTTCTTCTCCTCCATGACCGCCTGGAGCAGGGGGACGGCCCCCATCATGGTCAGGAGAAACATTATCATGACTATGAAGAAAGGCACTCCGAAGGCGCGGGCCTCACTACTTCGCTTGGCATCCCGGATGTCGCCGGATGCTTCATCCCGAGAGAGCAGCCCCATGGGTTGGACGCGGATCCAGTCGAAAAGATCCCCCATTGAAGCAACGTCGATTCCGGCCTCCTCGAGCCGGAGTTCCCTCAGCCGCCCGTTGATCGGTTGTTCGACCCACGCGCGAATATCGTCCAGGGCCGCATTCTCCGAGTGATAGGCCAGCATCGCAGCATCGGGATCGTCACCCGGATGGAGCACTTCGGGCCCCACTTCCACAAATGCATGGATGTCGCCCCCCCGCACGCGGTCGGACAGATCGAGCTTCTGGGCTCCTGCCCCATCAGGATCGGGCTCGAGGATCTCAATCCTATAGGCCGGCCTCACCTGTTTCCCGGTTTCGTCAAAGAGGTTCTTCTCGTTGTGGACCTCGGCGGCTTCCACAACCGCCTCGCTCACCACACCCGAATGGTCGATGAGAGCTATCACCTTGTCCTTGGTATCGACCCTGTCCTTGAAGATTGCCAGCGCGATGAACCCCCCACCCATTATGATAGGCGCAATCACAAGGCCGATAATGAAGCCCTTGGTGTGAACAGCTGCTATGTACTCACGCCTTGCGATCCTAAGGATTTTCCGCAACCTCGACCTCCTCGGCCTCCGGTCCTGCTATCCGCACGAAGATGTCGTGCAGCGACGGTCTGGATATTTCGAAGTTCCTGATGCTCGTCCTTGACATGATCTGGGCAAGTATCTTCTGAGGGTCGGCGTCGGGCTTCATTCGCAATTCCTGAATCCTGCCGAAGTCTCTTATCTTGTCCACGCCTTCAAGGTCGCGCAAGCGGGCAATGCCACCTTCGGCACCGATACGCAAGGTATCATGTCCGTATTCCTCCTGGATGGCGTCAAGCGTCCCATCCAGGACCTTCCTGCCTTTGAATATCATGAAAATGAAATCACACATCTTCTCGGCCACATCCATATCATGAGTACTGAATATCACCGTAGTGCCCTTGGACTGCAAATCGAGCACGGCCTCTCTCAGGACATCTGCGTTCACCGGGTCCAAGCCGCTGAAGGGTTCGTCGAGGATCAGAAGATCGGGCTGCGATACCACCGCCGATATGAACTGAGCCTTCTGGCTCATGCCCTTGCTCAGTGCTTCCACCTTGTTGTCGGCCCAGCCATCGAGATCCAGGCGCTTGAGCCAGGCATCCACCTGTTCCGAGACATCCCTGTTGGATTTGAGCTCCCCATAGAACTTAAGCAGGTCGCGCAACTTCATCTTCCGGTAGAGCCCTCGCTCTTCCGGAAGGTAGCCTATGCGGTCGTTGCAGCAGTCCCCCGCATCTCCACCCAGCACATGGATGGCCCCGCTATCCGGATAGAAGATGTTCATAATCATTCTGAGC
>CAZRAU010000018.1:5871-16127 GCA_964598025.1 uncultured bacterium | reverse complement strand
GTGGTGGTCTTGCCGGAGCCGTTGGGTCCTATGAAACCATAGACGCTGCCCGTCGGGACATCGAGCGAAAGGGCGTCCACGGCGAGCACCTTGCCGAAGGTCTTTGTCACATTTCGAAGTTCCACGGCGTTCATATCGGTTCTCCCACAATCTTGCCCGTCGGATAGCATACTCAACATAAGCGGAAGGGGTCAAGTATGGATCGGACCGGTTACTTCAGTCACCGGCCTTCCGGATTTCTCGATATCTCCGGATCTGCTCCTCAGCACCGGTCCGGTTGCCGGTTTGCTCGTAGATCCTCGCAAGACTGCGATGGTACGCCGGGTGGATCAATTGCCGTCCCTTGCTTCGCGGATCGAATCTTGCCAGGCTCTCGTACTCTCCCTGCGCCTTGGCCATATCGCCTTTCGCGAGAAAGGCCCGGGCGAGAACATCCTTGCATGGCGGAAGGTTATAGCCCAACATGCTATCGGTATCGCTCATATAGGGCACGGGCCGGGCCCCGCATGTCTCGCATACCGTAATAGCTTTCTCGAACGCGCCCTCGGCAAGCAGAATCTCGCCATGGAGCAGCTGCGAGTGGTCGGGAAGCAGATCCCCCATCTCCTCCAGCCTTGCGCGCGCCGAGTCCACCTTCCCCTCGGCAATGTCCACAAGGCCCAATGCAAAAGCGTGACCCGCCAGCAGACTGGGGATTCTATCGGGCGTCCAGAGGGAGTAGCTGAGCTGGGCCGGCACATAATCGGCCTCGTGTTGCTTTATGGACTCCACACACTTCTCGAAACTGTGCCTGCTGCTTTCCGGATCGCCCTTCTCCAGGTAGATCCATCCCTCCAACCGCCGGGCCTCAGCGTTCCACATCTCGCTGCCGGCATCCTCGGACATGTCTCCCAACCTGCGGGCTTCGGCGAGCGCATCGTTAAAACGCCCATGCCAGAGAAGGTAGAAGCTCCGCCATTGCCGCCCTGCGCCCTTGGTCCCGATCGATGGGGCGTGTTCGACATACCGCTGGATCCACGCCATCGCCTCGTCATAGTCTTCCTTCAGCGCGTAGACATATGCCAGCTCCCAGTAGGCATAATAGAAATCGGGTTTCACCCTCAGAGCCTCTTTGTACTGGCCTATGGCCTTATCGAGCTTCCCCATGCGGAAATAGAGCTCGCCCAGACTGTCGATGGGATTAGCGTCTGCCGGGTAGAGCGAGCCGTAGCGCTTGAAGTATTCGTAGGCCTTCTCGAAATCTTCCACGTCCGCATACATGTAAGCCAGCTCATTCATGGCCCATCCGTAGGCCGGATCGAGCTCGAGCACCTTGTTATATTCCTCCACCGCCTGGTAGAAGAGCTTCCGCACCCTGTAGTGAGACGCAAGCAGGTGGTGCACGCGCTTCTCCCTGGGGAACTCCTGAGCCATCTGTCGGAGAATCCTGAATCGCTTCTCCAGATCGCGCTCCATCGAGTCGGCGTAAGATGCCTCGATATACATGCGTTCCTTCTTGGTGGCCTTGCCGGAGAACGCTTTCGCCCTTTCGAAGGCCCGGTCCCGGGTTGCGGTCTCGCGGAGCCGTCCGTAGGTCCAGGCGAGATACAGATGCGCGACCGCAAAAGTCGGGTCGACTTCCACCGCTTTCTCGAACGCATGCCTTGCTTCGTCGTTATAGATCTTCTCGTACGCTTCTCTTCCCACAAGGAAGTGCTCGTAAGCCTCCATGGAGGATGTGGTGACATCCGCGATCGGGGCCACCGCTTCCCGGTCTATCTTGTGTTCCGGAAGACCCACACCCAGGGATATCTCTTTGCTCAGGTCATCTATCTGGTTCTGGAGAATGCTGTCCACACCCTTGCCTCTGGAGCTCGCGCTCTTGACAAGCCGTTTGCTGTCAACCTCCAAGACCTTGACATCGGTAGCGAAGACGTCGCCGGCCTTTGTGAAACTCCCGACCACGATGGAATCCACACCCTCTCTGCGGCACAGATCGAAGCCGGACTCCTTGTCAATGATCTCCACATCATACTTGCCCGCCTGTTTCAGGAGATCCTGCATCCGTTCCCATGTTATGACCCTGAGATACTTGGACTGCTCGAGGCTGGTGATGAGCAGGTTCGGTATGGCTTTCCTTAGATAGTCATAGGCGATGTCTCCGGTCATGTTCTCGAAGCTTATGACCGCCACCGGCTTCGGAACTAGCACCTGGCTGGAATCGTCATCGGCTTTGAGCACGGCGGAAACCTGGGTGGCGTCGGATACCCTGAGCGCGTCGCTCACGGCAATCAGGTCCGCAAGCATGTCGGTGATGCTCTGATAGCGGCCCTTCACATCCTTCTGCATCGCTTTTCTGACGATCTTCTCGAGTGCGACGGGGACGTGCCTCTGGACAAGGCGAAGGGGTTCAGGTTCCGCATTGAGGATCGAGTAGATTACCGTCTGATCGCGATCGCCCTTGAAGGGAATCTGCCCGGCGAGCATTTCGTAGAGCACAACGCCGAGGGCCCATATATCGGTACGGTGATCGACGCCTTCACCCTGGGCCTGCTCCGGGGACATATACATCACGGTCCCCATCATGGTGCCCACCTTGGTCAGATCCCCTTGCCCGGCGAGCTTGGCCAGACCGAAATCGATGATCTTGAGCTCGCCCCGCTCAGTCACGATTACATTCGCCGGCTTAAGGTCGCGATGTACGATGCCCGCCTCGTGTGCGCGTGCAAGACCCTGTGCGATTCTGACCGAAATTCCAACGGCTTCGGTGACCCTCAAGGGGCCACGCTCGATCTTCTGTTTCAGGGTCTCCCCGGCGTAGAAGGCCATGGCTATATACATGCCCGCGCCTTCACACTCGCCGATTTCATATATGGTGCAGATGTTAGCGTGGTCCAGTGCCGAAGCGGCCTGGGCCTCCTGAATGAAACGCTCCTGGGCCGCGGGATCGCGGGTGAGATCGGCAGGCAGGACCTTGAGGGCGATGACCCTCTTCAGTTTCACATCCTCGGCCTTGTAGAGTACCCCCATGCCGCCCCTGCCGAGGCTGCCAAGGATGCGGTACTTGCCGGCGAAAAGGTCCCCCGGGGAAAGCCCTGGCTTCTCAGCACGGATCGCCCTGGTATCGGAGAGTCGAGACCCGTCCGAAGACCCGGGCAATTCCGCGCCGCAGGTACCGCAGAAGCGGCTCGCGGCTGGGTTTTCAGCATCACACTTGGGACACTTCATAGCATGTAGCTTTCTCTGTAGACGTGCCATAATACAATAGACGCTCGGGCGTTATTAGTCAAACTCGGCAATCAGAGGGGATTGACATTCCGGGCGGGCTTCATGGAGTTATACCGCAGGCCCCGCCGGAAGTCCCCGGGTATCGCACGATCCCGGGCGCGGGCGTCTCGTCCGATGAGACCAACGGCCCCGGGCTTTCCGCTGTGATGCCGGCTACCTTCTGTTTGAAGGCTTCACGGTGGAGAATGGCTGCCACGGCGAGGCCGCCCTTGAATGCCGGCCTCACATGTGGTATGCTGCAAACAAGGAGGTGCGGGACAATGAAACGTTCAGTCGTCTCGGTTTGCGTAGGCTTTTTCATGCTTGCCTCAAGTGCCGAGGGCGGTACGTGGTATGTCAAACCAGATGGAACAGGTGACGTCCCTACCATCCAGGCGGCCGTCGATTCGGTAGCGCCCGGAGACACAGTGCTTCTCGCAAGCGGCGTATACACCGGCACCGGCAATTACAACATCTTGGTACACGAGAAGGCCTTTCTCATGATCTCCGAAAGCGGCGACCCTGCGGATTGTATTATAGATTGTGAAGGGCACCTGGGCTCACCGAGACGAGGGTTCGAAATCCAGACGGCCTGGTCGTCGAATTACCCGGTGATTCAAGGAATGACCATAAGAAACGGCTTCGTCAATGACGCTTACAATAGCACTGGAGGCGCCGTGTACTGTTGTGGCTCGGTCACGATGAGAAACTGTGTCTTCGAGTCAAACATATCCGGCTACTGCGGCGGCGCCATTATGTTCTATGCCGATGGGGAACCGTCACTCAAGAATTGTACGTTCATTTCAAATGAGGCAGGCGGAACCTATGGTGGGGGCGGTGCCATCTTCATTGATGGTGTTGTGCTCTGGGTGACGGTTGACAGCTGCACTTTCTATGACAATCAGGCGAGTTCGGGAGGTGCGATCTGCTGCTACCAGCACGAAGCCGAAGCCCACATCCGGAACTCCGTGTTCATTCACAACTCGGCGGCAGCAGGCGGCGGCATATGCGTGGAGAACATGATAGCGGACATATATAACTGCACCTTCCACGCCAATCATGCGGAGAGCGGGAGCGGGGTTTCAACCGCCACATCATACTACGGGGACCGGGCACTGGCAGATGTTCGCAATTGCATTATCGCTTACGGCACCGGAGGCTGCGGCTACTCTCAGTCCCACTATGGCCCGTCATGTCAAAGCCTGCGATGCACCAATATCTTCGGCAACGAGGGTGGCGATTACGTTGACAGCCTGGCAATCAGGCTGGGGGTAGACGGCAATTTCTCGGCGTGTCCCGCCTTCTGCAATTACGAGTTTGAGCCCTATGATCTGAGCCTCTGCGACCAGTCCCCGTGCCTACCCGGTAATCACCCCGACGGGTCCGGCTGCGGCCTCATTGGGGCCCTCGGCGAGGGGTGCATCTGCGGCCCATCGGTGACCCGGCCCAGCACCTGGGGTGGGATCAAGGCGCTGTACCGGTAAACTGCACGTTGGAACCGTAGCGTCGTGACTCCCGTTGTGACGAATGTCGACCCATTATTGATAACCCCTTAATTCACAATGAGTTAGCATGGTCATTGTCGTAATGCCCGACAATATGTCACTCAATTGACATTCGCGTCGATTCGACCGCGTGCCCGTCTCGGGCCCCTTGGGGGAGCCGGATTGAGGGGCTATGCCCGGCGGCACAGGCGATGTGGAAATACCGGTGACCATCCTTGTGGTGCTCATCCTTGTTCGGGGACAGGCGTCCCGGAGGCTACAACGCCTCTTCCAAGAGGTGCACCATGCGAGCGGCTTCGCGATAGGCTTTGGGCGTATCGATATCGATCCAGAACGATCCGGCCACAGGCACGACATCGAGATCGCCGGTCTTCATGAGTCTCTTGACGCCTGCGGTGAGGCTCATCTCACCGTCCGCGATGGCGTTCCGGAGGGCATCGAAAATGCGGCTGTCGAGTCTGAAGAGGCCGCAATCTACGGCGTTGAAGTTCCTGAGTCTCTTCCCTATAGCCACGGGCTTCCCGTCGACCAGTCTGACCTTGGTCGCGTCGCTAATGTCGAAAACATGTTCCAGATCGGTGTCGACTGCCAGCAGGCAGCTGGGGGTCTGCGCGCGAGCGGCGGCCCTTATAGCATCAGGAAACAACAGGTGGTCGGACATCATGGTGAGAAACCCGGCTTCGCGTCCGACCACTCTCCTGGCTGCATACAGCGATAACCCGTTGGGTTCGCGCCAACGGCGGTTGAACACGTATCTGATCTTGACTCCATACGCGGCTCCGTCCCCCAAGGCCCTTGCCAGAGCCGCCGCACCGAAACCTGTTACCATCACTACATCCCGAATGCCCGCTTTGCGCAGGGCTGCGAGGATCCATGCAATGATGGGTCTGCCTTCGAGGGCCGTCAGACACTTCGGCCGGCCACCTGTGAGGGACCTTACCCTTGATCCCATCCCCGCCGCAAGGATTAACGCCGTTCTACACGTCTTGTCCGTCATCGCTGATCTCCGAGGAGGGTGTCGATGGTCTGCACAATCCGCTCTGACGCGTGCCCGTCGAGCTTGTAGAAGAGATCGTCTCTGTACTTCCGGATGTCTGCCTTCATCCCGTCATTAGGATTCAGGGCTTTCTCTATGGCTGGTCCTATCTCCTCCGGGCTGCTTATGTGTATGAATGCTCCTTCCAGAAACCGGCTGTTGTCCTCATCAAGGATCGGCATCCCATCGCTGTGTTTCAGTCGGCCACAGTCAAGATCGAATATTATGCCCACCCTGCCGAGGGCGAGGAACTCAAAGATCGTGCTCGAAGCCTCGCTTATCATCGTGTCGGCAACATGTATGAAGGGCAATATGTTGTGCTCCTCAGGCGGGATGAGCCTCGCATGTGGAAAATCGTTCACCGCCTTTTGGTATAGTCTATGATGCCAATGGGGGGCATACCTGCCCCGCCAGCTGTAATGGTGAAGCTTGATGATCAGGTTGTATCCAGCTGTCTGGGTGAGTATGCTCTCCCTTACGACGTCTATGCATGTGGGTTTGTAGGTCGGCGCAAACAGCACGGTCTTTCGTGCCGGGTCGAGGTCCCACCTTTTCATTATGCGACTCCGGTCGAGCTTGCCCTGGAAGATGGGATCGAGCTTGGGATATCCGACCACGAAGACCATCGATGCGCCCCGGACCCCGAAATCATCGATCTTGCGCTCGCGATATTTCCCCTCGACGAAGATCATATACGGTGTATCCAAGTGTTTGGCCAGATGTCTATAGAGAATGGTCTTTATCCCGGTCCCATGGTTGATGAAACAAAGCAGGGCGTTACCGTAAGGCCGGGCGTCGCGCAGGATGTCGCCGGTTATGACGGCATCGAAGCCCCCGGTCTCATCAGTGGTCTTGAGACCTTCCCGGCGGAGCTGGGTCTCCATCTCCTTGCGCAGAGACCTCTGGAAGAAGCGCCATCTGCCCGCCTTCTCCTCGGTGCAGGTGAAATAGATGTCATAATCCGGACGGCCGCTCATGCATTCGTAGATGGGATCGAGAGATGCCCTATGATACTGGTGGGCGATTACAAAGAGGACTTTCTTCGTCCGGGCGTCATCCACAAGCGGCCTTTCAACTCCTTTCGCCGCTCGATTCTCTCACCCCGCCCGATCGGGGTCAACCCAGAAAGCAGCGCGCCTCAGCCGGTCATGCATCATGCATGCACCGGTGTTGACAGCCGCCTGAGTCCGGGGTAATTTCACGACACCGGTTGCGGGGTCACGAACCGCAACTTAGAATAGACCATGTGGAAATCCGGGTGCCTTGGCAACACGGAGTATGTCAGCGGCGTCCCTGTTTGGGGATCGGATGATTATGCGAGACTACAGGAGACTGCTGGTTTATCTGATTGGCGCCGCCACCGCCTTCAGGCTGATCTATATCAATCTGGTCCCCCTGGTGCCGCAAGAAGCCTATTATTGGAAATACGCCAAGCATCTGGCATTGAGTTATCTTGATCACCCTCCGATGACAGCCTACACCATTGCTTTTTTTACATGGATCGGCGGAGATAACGTCTTCTTTGTCCGCTTGGGTGCCGCCATCTTCTCGGCAGGTTCGGCCATCCTCATGTATGCAATTGCCAATCGGTTATTCAGGGATCAAAGATGGGCGTTTGCCGCAGTCTTGACGATGAATTGCACGATAATTTTCTCAGTGGGCTCGACAATCTTCACACCGGATGTCCCTCTCCTGTTTTTCTGGGCAGTCAGTGTTTACAGCCTTGTCAGGCTACAGGAATCGGATCACTGGAAATGGTGGTACCTTGCCGGGATTGGAGTGGGGCTGGGGCTATTGAGCAAGTACTCCGCAATTCTCATTGTGCCGGGCATTTTCATCTATGTGCTATTGTCACGATCGCAGAGAAAATGGATGTTGACGGTACATCCGTACTTGGGATTTCTTGTCGCCTGTCTGATCTTCAGCCCCGTCGTTGTATGGAACTATCATAATGACTGGGCGTCACTCGTATTTCAGTTCCCCAACCGTTTCTCACATATGACTCGCCTGAGGTTCGATTATGTCCTCCAGCTTTTCCTCACTCAATTGGGCTTGCTAACGCCCTATGTCTTCTTTCTCACGATCATCGGCTGGGCCCAGATCGGCCGACTGAGTATCAGGGAGCGCAATGCGAAATACGCCCTGCTATTCTGGATCGCATCCCCGGTATATGTCGTGTTCGGTCTGGCGAGTCTCACGAGTCTTGTGAAGATGAATTGGCTCGCCCCTGCCTATGTCACATCGATCATTGCAGGGATTGTGTGGTTGAATTCAGCCCAAACAAGATTGGCAAATCGATTCCGAAAGTGCCTCAAGCCGGGGTTGATTCTCGGTCTCGGAATGGCTCTGTTGGCGCATTTGCTGCCGGTCACGCCGATGATTCCGATGCGTCGAGGCGATACATGGAGCGGGTGGCAAGAGCTTGCAACTCACGTCATGCGAATCAAGCAGGAGATGGGCGAGGGCACTTTCATTTTCGGCCATGAGTATGGAATACCGAGCGAGATAACTTTCTACACGCCGAACCACGAGCCCACACACTGCGGAGAGATAATCGGAGAAGAGGGCCTGCAATATGCTTATTGGACCAATACAGGAGATCTGCTCGGCAAGAACGCAATCTTCGTGGCAAGCGACGCCCGCCGCTATCGAAATATCGACAGGATAAGGGAGTCTTTTGACTTGGTGGAAGAAGATGCTCCGCTGAAGATTGTTCACGGCAATTGCGTGTTCAGGATTTTCTACATCTATCGATGCTATGGCTACACGGGGCCGGGCCGTTCAGCAGACGGAAATGCCTTTGTTACTCCGGGTTCTCCAACATCGCACACGGACCCATCATGATGATGTGGGTCACGCTTACCGGTATATCGCTTTGATGGCTCCCCAGGACGTCGGTTCCGTCGCGCTCTCGCAGGGTGGGCAGCCCTGGCCGTGCGCCCCCACAAGTGAAGGCCAGGTCGCGCCGGCAAGGCATGGCGAGTTCTCGCAGAGAGTGAACTCTTCATTGGCCCTATCGCAGATGAGCGGGTCGGAGTAATCGATGTCGTGGTAGTTGCCGCCGCACAGTGTGTCTCCGCCGGCGTTGGCGCATACAAAGCAATGGTGCATATGCGGGGTCTCCGTGCCCTGGTCGCAGTAGACCGGGTTGCCGACAGGGGCAAAGGCGAGAATCGAGTACTCAATTGTTGGAGACGATTCCTGACACCAGATGTGATAGTCCTGATTCTCAACAAATGTGCAGTTGGCGATCGTAGGATTGGAGCTGAACACACAGGAGATGCCGCCTCCAGCACCCCACTCAGTCACATTTCCTGCGAACGTGCAGCCGCTGACTGTTCCGGTCGCTCCGTAGATAAAATGTGCTCCACCTGACGCGCCGCCCACGTTGTCGATGAAGGCGCAGTCAGTAACTGTAATGTCGGAGGCTCCTACATATAGGCCGCCGCCGACAATTGTGACCGTGGTTCCGTTTTCCCTGAAGGTGCATCCGGTGAATACGGGTCCGCTGCAGAAGGAAAGCGCCACGCCCCCACCCTCGCTGCTGAAGTTGAGCAGGTTGTTCCCGATGAAGACACAGTTGGCACAAGTGACTATCGAGTAGTCCGCGTATAGACCCCCTCCGGAGTAACGGCTTTGGTTGGCGGCGAACTCGGTGTCGACAATGAGCGGCGAGGAAGTGTCGAGGCACGCCATTCCCCCGCCGTAGCCGCCGGAGCCCCCATCCTGGTCGGCGGTGTTCTCTTCAAACCTGCAGTCCCGGACAATCGGGGATGAGCCGACGCAGCAAAGACCCCCACCCATCAGCTGAGCTGTGTTACCGAGGAAGAGGCAGTCCTCGAACCGGGGATCCGATCCGTTCCAGCAAAAAGCGCCCGCCCCACTGTCGGCGGCTGCGTTTGTGATCGTAAAGCCCCGTACCACCGAACTGGTATCCTCGCAGCTGTGGAAGACGAACCCGTGTCCGGCGTCCCCGCAGTCGATCACGGTCGCGGCGTACCCGCCGTCCGACACCAGTACCAGGTTCGTGCCCCCGAAGTCCAGATCCAGGTTGCCGGCTCCGGCGTAAGTCCCGGCCAGAACAAGCACGGTATCGCCCGGACCCGCCGCGTCGATACCCGCCTGGATGGTGAGATAATCACCCGAACCCGCCCAGGCCACCGTGATTGTCGTCGCAGTTGCCGATGACACACCGGCAGCGAGCGATAGGAGCCAAGCTATAACGGTAAGCTTATTCATTAGGAGTCTCCCTGCTGACGGTTACTACCATGGTATCACAAACCGCGAGATATGACAACACAGGAGAACAACGTATCCTGTAATACCGGCACGACCGACCTATGTCCGAACCTCGCCGGGCATTGGCTCCGACTTCGAGCCCATTCAGGCCGGGTCCCTCTTAGCTTGCCGAGAAGACGCCGTAGCCTCAAGTTGAACAGACCGGCCCTAAGCGGAGGTTTTGACAAACG
>CAZRAU010000018.1:0-5771 GCA_964598025.1 uncultured bacterium | reverse complement strand
AGAGGTATCCGAGCAGATAGAATGTCGGGAATGCGGCAACTGCTGCAGAGTATTCAGACCCCAGCTCATGCCTCAAGACATCGTGCGTCTCGCCGGCCATCTGAAGATGCCGGAAGAGGAGTTCACTGCCGAATACATTGTTGAGTATGAGGCCGGCGGAGGCCTGTTCTTTAATCGCGCGCCGTGCCCGTTCTTGCTCGAGAACACCTGCACGGTCTATCCGGGCAGGCCCGATGTTTGCCGCGCATATCCAACCCTCTACAAGAAGGGCTTCGCACGGAATCTCGGCATAACTTTCTCAAACTGCTCGGTTTGCCCCATAGTTTACAATGTTTATGAACGCGTGAAGATGGAGATCCGTGAAAGCCAAGCCACGGCCTTGTCGCCGGAGTGCGAGTAGACGGCGTTCGCCAGGGAAGGAGGTTGCTGTGGCCAAGATGAAGGATGGCTGTGTCAAATCCGCACGCGGCATCATTGCGGATGCGGCGGCCGTTTCCGCCGCCGGAAAGCCGATGTCATCGGAGGAGGTGAAAACGGTGCAAGCACGCGTGGGTAAGGAAGCCCCGGATTTCGAAGCCAACGCCTTTGTGGCGGGCGATGGCTTCAAGCCTGTTAAGCTGTCGGATTACAAAGGCAAGTGGATTGTGCTTTGTTTCTACCCCGGCGATTTCACATTTGTGTGACCTACCGAATTGGCAGCGGTCGCTGCCCGCTACGCTCAGTTTAAATCGCTCGGCGCGGAAGTCCTGGCAATGAGTACCGATAGCCGCTTTATCCACAAGATCTGGCAGGAGCAAGAGCTCTCAAAAATGTTGGATGGCGGCGTCCCGTTTCCCATGCTCTCTGATGCGGGAGGCAAGATCGGCACCGCATATGGAGTCTATGATGAAGGCGCCGGAGTCGATATCCGTGGTCGTTTCATCATAGATCCCGATTTCGTTATCAGGGCCATGGAGGTCCTGACGCCGGAGGTGGGACGGAACCCCGACGAGTTGATCAGGCAGATCAAGGCATTCCAGCATGTGGCATCCACCGGCGAGGTGACCCCATCAGGCTGGCAGCCGGGTGACACCACCTTGACACCGGGCCCCGACCTTGTGGGCAGGGTGTGGGAGGCCTGGAAACCTTAGCGGCTTTTGTATCAGGTGTTACAGGATTAGCGTGTGAGAGCGGCTTGGGAAGCTCCCATCGGAGCTTCCTTTGCCCGGTTTCTGCTCCGATGATCCCGCCGCCCTACTCCTGTTCCATCTTCACAGCATGCAGGTCGCCCTGGAAGTGGCCATAGGACGATGTGCAGCCTGGATGGCGGCCGCAAGGGTGAAACCGACATGAAAAGTGCGAAGCGGGAATCCCTGAATCGCCACGAACGTACGCCTGACGGCAAGCTGATAATAGATGTTACCGCGCCGAAGGTGGAGGACCTTTACGAATTCTGTGACAAGACCGCGCCATGCGTGAAGCGAGACCTGGATCACGGTGTCTGACAGCGCCGATCGCCGCACTTGCTTATTATCGGGCTTGGCAATCGGTTGTGGCTTCTGTATAGTTCACCGATCTTCTGAAACAGGCTTGCTGATCGCAGGTAGGATACAAAGGAGCGCAGTGGTGAAAAAGGCAACCGGGATCCAGCTGGCAGCAGTTCTGGCTTTTTCTTTGTTGATATCGATCGCCGCAAACGGCGTATCTGCCCAGGAGGGCGCGGGGCAATCGATAGAAGGTTTCTGGAAGGGCATACAGGATGATGGTGCCTGGGCATTTGTGTTCGAGTTCACCGGCGACGCCCGCGGTGAATACTCCGGAGTGATACACGTCTACCAGAACGACCGGAAGGTTCAGGAAGTCCCGATCGACGAGATCAGCTACCAAGGCAATGAGATCAGGCTCCACGTGAAGATGAATGACGTCAGGTACCAGGGGAGAGTCGATTTCGAAACACGGGCCATCGCCGGCGAGTTTCAATACGCCGATGGATCCACCCTGGCGATGACCCTCAATCTCGTCGATTCGGCCACGCTACCCGGTCTCACCGCCCGAGATGGGGCAGCCGGAGAACCATACGCTTACGAGTATCGCGTGCCCGACAGCCTGGGCGATGGATGGGAGGTATCCCACCTGAGAGACCAGGGCCTTGACCCGGAGATCTTGGATAAGCTGGTCACCGCAATAGTGGCTGGGGACTTCGGGTTCCTGCACTCACTGCTCATCGTCCGGAACGGCAAGCTTGTGCTCGACGAGTACTTCTATAATCATGACCGCGAGGAGCCTCACCGCCTGGCTTCGGTAACCAAGAGTGTCACATCGCTCCTCATCGGCATTGCCACAGATCAAGGGCTCCTGGAGGGACCGGATCAGAATATCCTGGCCTTCTTCCCCGATTATGCACCCGGGGCCGCGGCGGGATGGGACAGGGTGCACCTACGGCATATACTCACAATGAGTGCCGGGGTCGAGTGGGCCCAGGCGGACCTCGACGGCTTCTACGACAGTGCCGACCGCTTTGCCACGGTCTTCCAACAACCTGTTGTAGACATCCCCGGCGAGCGATTCGAATACGTGGGGCCCAACATGGATCTCTTGGCCGGTGTCATCAAGAACGTATCCGGCATCTACGCCGACGAATTCGCAGAGAAGTACCTCTTCGCGCCGCTGGGAATCACCGAGTATGAATGGGACTATGGCAGGTGGAATGGACACCCCCTCATGGACGGCTCGCTGGCCTTGAAGCCCCGGGACATGGCGAAGATCGGCCAATTGGTGCTCGATGGAGGTAAGTGGGCAGGTTCGCAGATCGTATCTTCCGAATGGATCAGGGAATCCACCGCTCTGCACATGGATGTCGAAGGCCCTGAGGACTATGGCTATCTCTGGTGGCGAAGCAGTGCCCCATTCGAGGGCAAGATGATTGAGGGCGTGTTTGCGAGCGGCTGGGGCAGCCAGTTCATATTCATAATCCCCGAATACAACTTGGTGGTCGTTACAACAGGCGGCAATGACGATAATTCCATGCATTTAGCCCCTTTGAAGATGTTTCCCGATTACATCCTGCCGGCCATGAAATAGCGTACATCCATTGGACCTTGGCTTGTGCTCCGGAGTCCGGGGGACTTGAGGACGCCATAGTGGCAAACGGACAGGAGACTGCGGCCCATACCAGCACGCACCAGCCCGAGCAGACCCGACACCCCATTTGCCGAATCGCTCCAGCCTGAGGAATGGTGTGGACATCACGGACAGTTTGAGATATAATAGTACTCAGACACATGCTGGCTGATCTGTGTTTTTGTACCCTTGAATGGTGAACTATAGCTTGTGAAAGGAGAGAAGGCATGAATCCAGTCAATAGGCGCGCCCTTGCAGTAATGCTCAGAAATACGATTCTGGTTCTTGTTCCTCTCGTCGCGTTCGCCCTGGCACCCCGGAGCCCGGGCAATTTCTGTCCTTCCCAGCGGGGGTTTGAGGAGTTGATGGCTTCTCAGGACCCATTCGACACGATTGCTCGTGAGGTGACCATGCGCGGCCTCGCATTGCATGGGGCCCCCTCGGCTGACTTCGATCCCAGGGAGGTCGATGTTTGTCTTCATCCCGACACCAAGCCTGAGGATGCAGAGCGAATCCTCAGGGAGCTGCCGACCTATACGGGCTTGGGCGACGGCCTCCTGGGTTACTACATCCGGGGGCGCTGGACCTGGACGGCCACAGACGGAGCGACCGGCACACAGGGCGATCCCATAACACTGACCTGGGGTTTTGTGCCCGACGGCACCTGGGCCGACGGCGGATCGAGCGATCTGTTCGCGGTCTTCGATGCGGCATTCGGCGGTTCCGGCTGGATGAACAAGATCCGTAACGCTTTCGACAGGTGGAGTTGGGTGACGGGCATCACGTATATCGAGGTCTCAGACGATGGCGCCAACATGCCGGGAAGCGGCGGGCAGCTCGGGGTTCGGGGAGATGTCCGGATCGGCGGCCGGTATATCGATGGGGCTGGCAACGTTCTGGCCTACGACTACTACCCTAGTGCCGGAGGCGACATGGTGCTCGATACCGGCGATGACAGTTTCTACAGCAACCCCGCGTACAATTACGCGAACCTCAAGAACGTTGTCGCCCATGAACACGGCCACGGCATGGGACTGGGCCATTCGATCCCAAACGATTGCACCAAGCTTATGGAGGCGTACCATTGCGGCGGTGGCTCGTTTGTGGGACCGCAGGATGACGACATCCGCGGCGCCATGCGTAATTACGGCGATCCTTATGAGAACAACGACACCAATGCCGAGCCCACAAGTTTGGGGACGATCGGCAGCGACACGCTGGTTGTGGAGAATCTGTCGATCGACAGGGGGACGAGCGATGTCGATTGGTATCTGGTAACACTAACGGGTACGGATATCACAATAGAAGTGGACCCGGTCGGCTCCACTTACCTTATCGGCGATGAGGGGGGATCGACGTCGAGCGTATCCACCGACTCGATTTCGGACCCGGACATCGAGCTCTACAATGCCCTGGGCACAACCCTCCTGGCCAGTGCGACTTCAGGCGGGATCGGTGAAACCGAGGTCCTGCACAATACGGTGGCCTCGCCCGGCGATTATCAGATCAAGGTCTATAGGAAGGCAGACTCGGGTAACGGAGTCCAGCGCTACACCATGACCATCCATTCCGGCGACCAGAGCGGCATCCCATTTGTGGACGGCGATGCACTGGCCGCGACCGGACTCGCATTCTCGGTCTACCCGAATCCCTTCGGTTCTAAGGCCAATATGAAGTTCTTCGCGCCGTCACCCGGCTATTACCAGGTCGAGGTGTTCGATGTCGCCGGTAGGCGCTCCCGCACTATCGAGACTCATGCATCGAAGATCGGCTGGGTGGAAACCGTGTGGGACGGCCGGGACGATCAGGGTGGTGAGACCGCCAGTGGCGTGTACTTCATCCGTGTGAGCTCCGGAGATCGCGCGGAGATCAAGCGACTGCTGAGGGTCCGCTGACCGGGCACGGTAGCAGATGAGGGTCCGGATGGAATAGCGGGCCTGAGCATAAGTCAGAACCCCGGTCCTCCACGGGCCGGGGTTCCCTCCTTTAAGGCACCGCACCTTGCCTGTTCGCGGTCATACGTTTGATGACTTACCCCAGATCTTATAAAATGCGAAATGCTGTATTCCTCACGGATGAGAACTGCCACAGGTCGTGCGCATAGGAATCTGTAAGACTCACCTACATGGGAGGTAGAAGCTGCATAAGGTATCGTTGTCCATTGTCGTCTGCTGATGCATTATCGCCGCTGCAATGGCAGCCCCCGGCCACACCGCCGAGTCTCACTTATCGAATCGGGTTCCGCTGGTACAGGGGGCTGATCAACCCGCCAACACAACAGGGAAGGTCACGGCGGAGACGGTGGATGATATAGTCGCCCGGATCGAGATACCCGGTTTCTCAATTTGCGAGATGCTGATGACCGGAGCGTAGCGGCGGGCCGTTTGATGCCCGCCGCCCCCGTCGCGTGCCCGCTTCTCACAGCCGCCAGTTCGAGTTCAGTTTGGGGAGCCATCTCGATTTCCGGGGATACGAATTGGCGGAAAAGCGGAGGGGCTGGGATCCCCGGCCTGAAGGCCTTCACCCGGGCCCCGGCGGGTCACATTTGTTCATACCCAGAGGATCGGTACCATGCTTGGACCGGAGCAACTCTGGTAGTGCCAGCGATTCTGGTTCATGCCATCCAGCAACCCGCTGGATCGGTCCATGGGACTAATGGTTTCACGGATACA
>CAZRAU010000017.1:24164-38876 GCA_964598025.1 uncultured bacterium | reverse complement strand
ACCCACCGCTGAAGCAGCAGTCGATAAGCTCGTAGAGATTATCGAGACAGGAATCCGACAGCATCTTCTGCCAGCTGGCCCATTCGTCATCCAATATGTCCCGCGTGTCATTGGAGAGTGCCAGGTCCTCATCCCAGGCGAACGAATCGCCGAGGTCACCGTCGCCGTTAAGGTCGATTCCCCCATCGGCGGCGTCTATGCTGCCGTCGCCGTTCGTATCCCTGCCGGCGAGTACCGTATTGCCGGCGGCGTTTACAACCCAGAGTTCCTTGACCCCGGCGTTGTTGCGAAGGAACGTCTCGGGGGTGCCGTCGCCGTCCAGGTCGAACTGATACTGCCAGCCCGGCGCGGGACCGGCATAGTCGAATTTCAACTGGGTTTCGGCGATGAGGTCGCTCTCATCGCCGTTCCGGTCGATGTGCCCCCCCTGGTGACCGTCCGACCAGTTCTGCGGCCCCCCAGGGCCCGACCCCGTGTGGTAACCCGATCCATGATCGGTGACCAGCTTGTAGAGCGTCGCATCCTTGCCCTGGCGCTGGCAATCCGCGATCCGGCCGGCCATCTCCCGGAAACCATCGCGGATGCTGCTGTGCGTGGCCGGACGCAGCTCCGAGCTCGGGATCTCGGCCGGGTTCTTGGATACCCCGGCATGATAGAATGCGTAGATGTTTCCGGTTGCTATGCCAAGATGTCCGGTGGCGTAATTCCAGTAGTTGACCATGTCTTGCCACATACCCGGGTCCTGGTCGTCGCTGCACAGAAGCAGGGCGAACGTGCAGTCGTCGGCCGGCCCGGCCAGTCCCATCTTCTCGATAGGCGTCAGGCCATCGCCGTCAAGCAGCGGGCTCTCAAGATGCTCTCCCATCTCATATGCGGAGATCGTGATCTTCGCCCGGTACGTCACCCCCCAGAGCGGTGTGGGCAAAGGAACGGTGTCCACTACGCCCGTGACCGTGACATATGTGAAAGGCACCGGGGGAAGGTTACCTTCAAGCTTGACGATCGCATTCGGCTCGGGCTCGATTCGGACAAGGAACATGTCACGGTCCAGGCCCAGAACCGGATACTCCGGAGAGTGGTAAAACCCTTCCACCGTGACCGTAGTGCCGACTATGGCCGGCAGCTCGGCGTAAAGGTCCAGTATTGACATGACCGGCGGCTGGGCCTGTGCCGCCACAGCGAGTAGCAGGACCATACAGCATCCCAGTTGAAGCGATCTCACATTCATGGCGGACACCTCCTGCACACTTTTCCTGTAGTCCGGTTCCGGCCCCGGCCGGCTCATGCCGGCGCCGGCCATTCCCACCCTGACCTCGGGCATCGCCGAACTGGCAAGGGGGCACGTCGCATACGCAGCCGTTGTGACATGCCCCCTGTAAGCCGAGACATAAACCTACTTGAGCACTACTACCTTCTCCGTTGCCCGGAAGGTGCCTGCTTCCATACAACAGAAATAGACTCCGCGGGCCACACTCCTGCCCGCAGTGTCCGTGCCGTTCCAGGAAACACTCTGGCGACCGGCCGATACGACATCGTCAACAAGTGTCGCAACCAGCCTGCCGCTCACGTCATATACACCTACCGTCACACGGCTGCTTACCGGTACGCTGAAACTGATCGCGGTCCCTCCCACGAACGGGTTCGGGGCCACGGGGCCCAGCGCAAACCGTTCGACGAACTCGCCGGCGGCACCTTCAATCACCGCCTCAGGCGTGCCTTCGTTGAACAGCACGCGATCCAGTGAAATCCGGCCGCCCACGGCGGGTATAGGCTCGTGATGCTTTTCAAGCCGAACCACCGCAATCTGACCGCGTCCATCGAACGCCGCCATTCCTGCCATCGCCACGGACAACTTGCCTTCTGACACATTCCAGAAGGTCATGAAATCGGAGGCCAGACCGGCGGGCTCCACCGATACCACGCTGAAGTCCCGGACGTTGTAGGACAGATCGAATTCCACCGACTGGATGCCGCTTGCCCCGCGGACCATCACCGGCACTTCAACCATCTCGCCGACGTGGCTCGCGCGCCCCAGCTTCACAACTGTGGCTTCGGCCGCTGCAACAATCGTCGGACCCAGGCGCGGACAAGGAGGACACCCGGATACCTCGCCTACGCGAACGCCGATCCAGTCCACTGTCCCAGGGCACTCGAAGACGCAACGGCCGTCGCCCAGTGGATAGAATTTCCACGGGTTGTAGCACGGCAGCAAGTCTATGAGACCCACGATGTACTGGAGCACCAGCGATGCATCGTACGCCGTGATCTGGCCGCTGCAATTGGCGTCGGCCGCCACGCGCTGCGGATAGATCGCGCCCGATGATGTAGCAAACGGACAGTCATCCAGCGGATCCAGACACACAAGATACTGGAGAATGAGCGACGCATCATAGGCAGTGATGCACGACTCCAGCAGCTCGCAGGTTTCCACCGTTACGCAGTACGGACAGCCTTGATCTATCGGATCGAGGCAGTCGAAGTGGTAGTAGCCGTCGGCATCCGTATACTGGCTTCCAACTGTCCCATGGCAATCATACAGATCGACATTTACGCCATTCAGAGGGTGGCTGAGGTACCACTCGCCGCACTCGTCCTGGCAGCATTTCCAGTACTTCACGGTGCCGTCCACTTCGCACTTGTTGATGCAAACCCAGCCGTCCTCCAGGCAGACCGTGAGTGCCCGCTCCGGGTCGTAGAGATTCATGTACTCGAACGTGAGCTCGCAACACATGCAGGGCTTGGCGTTCGCGCTGATATGGAACACGAGATAGAAGAGAACACCCTCACCCTCGAGCGGGTTGGCGCCCGCGCCTGCAATGCTTATGCAGTTGGGTGAACACTCATTGCAGAAGCCATCCCAACCTGCTGCCTGGGCCATGGCCCCACCTTCGCAACTAACGAACTGGAGGAGCCCGGAAGGCACGCCGCACCAGCATATCTGGCCCTCGGCTGCCACGATGCCCCAGCCGGTCACGTCCTGAATGTAGATGGGCACCCAAACGTCATCGCCGGGGTTACCCCACACTTCGCCGATATCCAGGTGGATGCAGTCGTCGCCCGGGACGGTTACGCAGACGTCCTGCGCGGCGTAGACCGCGCCGTCACCGACGGCACAGATCTGGAAACAGTATTGTCCCGGCTCGGTGCCCGCCGGCACCTGAATTGTGATCGTGAAGGGGAAGTCACGGGCCGTGTCAAGATCGATGTCCGTATACTCGGCCGGGGTCACGCCGACCAGCCAGCCCGCGTATCCGGGAGTGCATACCGCCAGGGTGAGATGGTTGATGTGATTGAATTGCTGGCCGATCGCGGCCACGATGTAGTCAACGATGTCGACTCCGCCCGGGATTGTCCCATCAGCGTTTATCTCGAACGCATCGCACCCGGTAACAGCCGCAAAGCACTCCCAGAGATCCATGCCGTAGAGGCCTGCTCCGCTGAACATCGGCATGAGGCAGATGTTCGCCGAGGCCATGCCGTTCAAGACATCCATTATCGGCAGATCATCGGCCGTACCCGCGATACCGTCACGGCCGGGATCGATACCGGTCGACACCCCGTGTGTCCCCAGACAGGCTTCCAGATCGCAATCATGAGGATGGTCGTCTCCCCACTGAACCACGAATCTGGCGGCCCCGTCACGCCATACGATATTGGGATCGTTATATGTCTCCCAGAGAGCCCGGGCATAGCTCTCCGGAGCGTCCACTCCGTAACCCAGCGCCAGAGCGTTTATCGCAGTCTGGACAGCCGCGAGATTGTCTGTGAGAGGCTGGTCAAGCACATAGGGGTAGTCACCGTGGGCGGCGCTCCCATAGGTCTCGTAGTATCCGCAGAAGTCATACGTGGCCGGATAGTCCATGTGGGAGATCACACCGAAATAGCTGTCCGGAACAAGACCCTTGATGCCGTTCATAATGGCGAGGACGTTGGCCTTCATGGAATCCACCTCGCCACCCATGCTTCCGGTAAGGTCGAAACACCAAATGATGTCCGCCTTCGTAGGCGCAGGACTCTCCGGAAGGTGAAGCAGCTTCTGCTCCACCACCGACTCTCCGGGCCTCAGTGTGACACTGAGCACCGGTGGAGTGAGCGTCGGTGGATCGCCCAACCCCAGCAACGCAGGCTGCTCCGGCACGGGCGGTATGGGAACCACAGCGCGGTAGCCGACATTGTCCTTCGGGTTTTCCGTTGCCGGCAACTCGGACTTCCCGAGACTGGCTCCCAGCGCAGAGACTGCCAAGACACAGAGGATCGCGACCAGCGTTCCGCTCAGTCGCCTTGAACCGTGCCTATTCATTGTTCGACTCCTTTCACAAAATCAAGACCGATCCACTCTCCATCTTCTCTCCATCTTCGACACTACATGTATGAACCCTGGAACACCCCCTCTCATGCGATTTTGTCGTTCAAGCTTACTGGGGTAGGCCGGCTCGCGCATCCGGTGAACACCACCCAACCCCCGACTGTTTCCTGCCGGTCGTACCCCGGTCTAGAGGTGTCTTTTCCTATTCCGAATGTCCACGTCCGTGTGGTGTGCTCCCAAACCAATGCGGTACCGGAAGCCTAGGCAAGCTCCCAGACAACGCGACATTGTAGCACAGAAGGCCGTCAAGGTCAACAATCTTCTGCGTTGTGGCGTGAATAGTGGGAGACGCCAGGCCTATGCCCGGCCTGACCTACCGCTTGACTTGGACTAATCCCTCTGGTATAAAGGCCGGTGGATGACGCCCGGGTGCCGGGCGAGGTGAGACATCACGTGGGCCATTGTCTGAACAACCACACAGCACTCCGAAGCAACGCCCGGATCCTGGTTCTTTGCACCTTCTGGCTGCCGCTTTGTATTCTCTCGTGCAGCGATAGCAACACGCAGCCTGGGCCTGAGGCCGAGGAGGCAATTCTGGCCGACAACGTGGTCCTGCTGGATGAGACAGGCCTTGTGATAGAATCCCTCGCCGACTCGGTGCTGACCCTGACCTACACGGAAACGCCGCCCGACATCGAGCCTGGAGACATCCTATACAGCGGAGCGGGTGCCGGGCTTCTCTGCGGAGTGACTTCGGTCGAGATTGTCGGCACCCGAATGCGCGTCATAGTGGTGCCGGCATGGTTGCCTGAGATGTTCCACGAGTGTGACATTGATGAGGAGTTCAAAATCGCCTCGATAGACCAACCCGTGGACATAAGCCTTGAGACCGCAGTTGGCGCCGTCGATCTCACCTTCGGCGCCGTCGGCAGTCTATCGGTCACGGAGACCGTCCGGTTCCGGCTTCGCGTGCATGACTCGGTTCTTGAGTTGGCGATGCTGGAAGGCACCGGCGTCTGTTCCCTGGATCTCGACGTTATCGCGGAGGCCAGCGCAGGCATAAGGTGGTCGCCGGTCGACGGTACCCTTGCCGAAATCGATCTGGGTACGTATCCTGTTCCCGTCCCGATCCCCGGGGGCTTCATCGAGGTCCCCGTGACCGTACTGGTTGTGATTCCATACGATGTGTGGATCGAGGCCGAGGCAGGCATCAGGGCCACCTACCCTGTCAGCTTGAGAGCCGAACTTCGGTTGGGCGCGAAGTATGATATAGACAGCGGAGGATGCTCACCCATCTTCAAACCAGGATTCAGTGCCGACGGCGGTCCGGTCACGGCGAGCACGGAGGTAGACCTGAGCGCGGGCGCGGAGATAACACCCGGTATCTCGTTTCAGGTCTGTAGAGTCACCCCCGACTTCTGCGCGCTGAGGGCAGACCTCTTCCTGAGACCTTACGTTGAAGGCACTCTGGAGATTGATCCCCTGTGCTGGGAAGTGAACGGCGGCATCAACGCCGGGGTTTTCTTCCAGGTCCTGAAGATCGTTACTCTCAAACTACCGCAACTCGAAGGGCCGATCTTCACCTTAGGCAACTGTGTCAGTGACACCACCTTCTATTTCAGCGGTCACTCGGAGGCCACCGGCGTCGTCGCCTGTCAATACGCAATCACGATGGACTGCGATATTGAGTATGATTTCGGTGGTTTTCGCACATACTCCGTCAACACGATGAAGGTCGTGATGGACATCGACTACGATTTCGACTTTGTCACGGACGTCCCTCCGGTCGCAGGCAGTGCTCATGTTGTATTGAGCAGTCGGGACTTCGATCTGGACTTCGACCACACGACCGTGCAATACCTGCCCCGCGATGCTGTCTCGAACACCATAGGTGACGACTGGTTCAATGTCGCCATCGATCTGGCCCGGGACAAGACATTCGCACTCGGCGATGGCAGCCAATTGGCGTTCATCAAGGGCGGGGAAACCAGCCATGATTTCTATTTCGGAACGCTCCCCGAACCACCGCACGAGGAATTCGGCTATTTCTATGCTGATCTCACGATCCCTTCGGTTGACTATGAGTTCTGGATGCCGTGGACCTTCGGATACCTGTTTCTTCAAGCAACCTCGCCGGAACACCCGAAAGCAGATGGGCCCCCGAGCCCGAGTCCTTCCAGAGAGTAGTTTGGGCTTGACAGACCAGGCCGGGGATAGAACAATCACCGCCTAGATGCCCGGGTTCTTAGAGGATTCTATTCATTCACGGACCGGTTGGCCGGTCGATCCGGTTGCCGCCGGGCGCCGGATGACAGCAAAGAGCCGGAAGGAGGGCAAGATGCTGCGCAGACTTACTGCATTGGGGACTGTTGCATGTCTGATTGCGTGTTGGCTGCTACCGGCCATGGCCGGGGGCGAAGTGCCTCAGGCCGGGCGCGGGAAGGTCGGGATAGGCATGCAGGCGGCCCCGTTTCCGATCTTCGGGGCGGCCCTGATCTTGAATCCATCATCCCGACTTGGCCTTCAGGCAATAGGCCGAGTTGGGATCGACGTGGACTTTATGGCCTTCAGGGCCCTCGCGAGAGTTAAGACCGAACCCAAGTACAACGTATACTTCGCAGGACTCGCCGGCTACTTCCGCGATAGTAATGTGACAGAGACCGTTCTTGGAACCGAGCAAACCGATACGGCCCTCGGCTACGGCGTCGGCGCAGGTTTTGAGTACTTCTTCTCCGGCCTGCCGGCTGTGGGATGGAACCTTGAGGTGGATTACTGCCGCATCGGCTTTGAGGACAAGTGGTGGGAATACGACTATGAGGTCCCGCAACTCATAATGCTGGGGCTTGGGATACATTATTACTTCTAGATGAGCGGGCCGGAACACCGGGGCTATACGCTTGAAAGAAACAGGAAGCGCCCGGCATGCGGGCGGCACCTGCCGGGCGCCTTGCCTTTCGCGTTGAACGCGCGCGAATCTATTAGGGACCGCTTGTTTGGAAATCCATCCCGAAGGCGACATCGAAGGCATCACCGAACTTGCTTGAGTTGGCCTCGCCATCGTCGTTCCCGCCCCTCAGTGTCCAGTTCTTGCTGGCGACTCACAATGGTCATTGTGGCGTCCTCCGAGGCCGACTAGGAAACAGCAAGGCCGAAGAAGTCGCTGGCCCCCCCCTTTCACGGCTGCACGGTCCGGGCGGCTTCGCTCAGTTCCGCCAGGTACACTCTACGGCACGAGGATGGAGATCCGGATCTCATCAATGGCCCGGACACGACCCGGCGCTTTTCGATTGACATCGGCTCCCGCGGTGATATAACCGGGCCATAGAGCACCTGCGCGTTGACGATGCGTGAGAGAGGCTGTTCCTCTTGTCGTGGTGTCATGCTGAAAGGAGCGGATCCGCCATGCGTAGAGTCTCACTGTGCATCATAGTGTTCGTGGCAATCGGGTGTGTGCTTACCGGCTGTGGAGGCGATGGTGAGTCTGCCAAGCCGGTTACAGGACTTGATATCACGATGGACTCCGCAGATGTCGAAGTGAGCCATACAGTATCCATAGGCGCCACTGTGAGTGGCGGTGAGACCAAGAAGGTCAAGTGGTGTGTCAATGACATATTGGGTGGAGGCTCCACCCTGGGCACCATAACCCAGACCAATCCGGCGATATACACAGCCCCCGACGAGGTTCCTGTTCCCGCCGCTGTCATGGTCAAAGCGGTATCGGAAGAGGATGCGGCCGAACAGGACACCTGCCGCGTGACCATCTGTTTCACCACGGTCTATGTCGACGGAGTGGCCGGCAACGACGATGCAAGTACCGGCTCGGTGAGCAGCCCCCTGGCGTCGATTGCAAAGGGGCTTGACGTCTCCCGGTCGGGCATGACGGTTCAGATTGCATCCGGCACTTACCATGAACACGACCTCGACATGAAGGGAGGCGTGACCTTGCGCGGCGACCCGGAGCATCCCGAGAATGTCACAATAGATGCTGACGCCCTAGGCAGGGTGATCGATGTCTATCAGGCGGATACGACCACTGTGATCGAAGGCCTCAAGATCACCGGCGGTCATGCGGTTGGAGAGCACTCGGAAAACCACGGCGGGGGGATGCGGCTGCGCTTCGCGTCCCCGATCATCCGGGACTGCATCTTCGAGGGGAACTCCGCATATTCCTCGGGCGGTGCCCTGGCGCTTGCGGAGCAGGCATCCGTGGAGGCCGTGAATTGCGTATTCAAAGAGAATTCGGCCCTGACCTATGGTGGAGCTGTCTATTATCTGAGCGGGTTTGACGGGGCTTTTGAGAACTGCACCTTCTGCGGCAATGCATCAGGAACTAATGGCGGGGCCGTGCTCTGCACGGGTGATATCTTCATCAAGTTCACATCGTGCACGTTCTGCGGCAACTCGGCGGGCACAGTCGGGGGTGGAATCTACACAAGCCTGACCCCTTCGGTCACATTTGAGAACACCATAATCGCATTCAGCACACATGGCGATGGGGTTTACCAGCAGGAAGAGGCAAGTGTGCTGACATTCACCTGCTGCGACATCTATGGCAACGAAGGCGGTGACTGGATTGGCTCCATAGCCGGTTCTCTAGGTGTGGACGGCAATTTCTCGCAGGACCCGCTCTTCTGCGATATGGCCACCTGTGATCTGAGGCTGCATAGCTCCTCACCTTGTCTTCCCGGCCAGCATCCGAGCGGATACGCCTGCGGCCTTATCGGCGCCTGGGGAAGCGGATGCCCATGACCCAACCGCGCTGTGTCGCTTGGGCCGGCGTCCGGGCCCGGTGAGATTTCGATGTGGCTTAAGCAAAGGTCTCGCCGACGGGTTCCGACGCTGCGGATGGATCCGGGAAACGCCGGGGTGTCAGAGGAGATACCAAACCGCAAGCATAGCGGTGGCGGCAACCTGCGTGAGGATGGTGAGGCGGGATGCGTTTATGAGGGCGGGGCGGGTTGCGAGGGCGCGGTGTGGGATGAGGCTGCGGAAGGCGAGGGCGGCGGGGATAAGGGCGAGAGCTGACCAGGGGGGCGCGAGATCGGCGAGTAGAAGGGCTGCGATAGATACAGAGGCTGCGAGATAGACAGTCAAGAACAGGCCATAGGCTCTCCCCTGCCCCAATCTTACTGCGAGGGTGCGCTTGCCGGCTTTCGCGTCCCATTCGAGATCGAGCACTTCGTTCACCAGAAGTATGGCGAGGACCAGGAGGCCGGCGGGGATTGAGATTAGAAACGAGAAGAGGTCGAGGTCACCTGTTTGGCAGAGATAGGCTCCCATCACGGTCAGCGGGCCGAAGGCTATGAAGATCACAATCTCGCCCAAGCCCCGGTAACTCAGTTTCGCAGGCACGGCGGAATAGAGCAACCCGCACAGTATGCCCACGACGCCGAGGATGATGACTTTGGTTCCCGGTATCATCGAATTCAGCACCAGGCCCATCACGAAGCCTGCCGCAAGCAAGGCTATCGAGAGGGCCAGCGAGGCCCGGGCGGATACGAGGCCGTCTTGAATCACCCTGCTTCCGCCTGAAAAGGGCGTGGGTTGGGGGTTCATGGTGTCTGCACCTGTGACATAATCATAGTAGTCGTTGGCCACGTTGGCGCCCGCATGAACGCAGAGCACTGCACCCAGGGTGAGCAGGAATCTATCAAGGGCAAAAACCCCGGCGTGCCGGGAGGCTGCGAAGGCGCCCAAGAGAACCGGCGCGCCCGAGGCGGTAAGAAACGGGGCTCGGAGGGTTCTTATCCAGAGACCTATACCCGATGTAGGTGGAGCAGGAGGCTTAGAACTCATGGGGGAGCGCCTCTATCTCTTCCAGGGTAAAGACAGGGCCATCCTTACACACGTAGACGCTTCCAATATTACAGCGGCCGCAAGTGCCGACGCCGCACTTCATTTTCATCTCTAATGTCGTTATCACATCCCTGGGCTTAAAGCCCAGTTTCCGGGCGGATTCGAAGATCACCTTTATCATAACTGGAGGCCCGCAGGTTATGAGCACGGAATCACTCGAGGGTTTGAGTTCCTCCAAGACGGTGGGGACGAATCCGATCCTGCCTTTCCATGCGCCATCCTCACCACCAGGGTCCACGGCGGTCACGACCTCAACATTCCCCATCTTTCTCCACTCCTGGAAGTCACGGGCATAGAGGAAATCCCTAACGGTAGCGGCACCATAGAGAATGAGGATCTTGCCGTACTTGTCGCGCTCGGCGAGTATCTTGAAGATCACAGGCCGCAGGGGAGCGATCCCGATGCCGCCTCCGGCTATCACGATGTCCCTGCCTTTGAGGCGGTCGAGCGGGAAGGAGTTGCCATAAGGTCCCCGGAAGCCCAGCATGTCGCCCACTTCAAGATCATGGATGGCTCTTGTGACTTTGCCGAGCCTCTTGACGGTGACTTTGAAACATTCCTCAACCAGCGGTGAGGAGGCGATGCAGAAGGCGGCCTCGCCCTCGCCGAGAACCGAGATAAGACAGAACTGGCCGGGCTTGAAGGTCCAGGTCTCCCGATCGTCCGTGTCTACAAACTCGAGCCTCAGGGTCCGCACGTCCGAGGTCTCCTCGAAAATGTCGGCGACGCTTACACCTCGAGGCAGCAGGGTCTCTTCCACTACGCTTTTCCCTCACTCGGCAGTTGCTCTAAGATCTCGGTGATATCGACACCGACCGGGCAAAACCTGATGCACCTGCCATCCCCCACGCAGGCGGTCTCCCCCACGCTATCGACGGTGTACTTGAACTTATGCATGATGCGCTGGCGGTATCTGGCATGCCGCCCGACCCGGGGCTGGTGGCTTGCCATCTTGGTAAAACCCTTGAAGGAACAGGCATCCCACACTCTCAGGCGCTCGCCCCTGGTAAGCCCGGCTTCATCCACGATGTCGTAGCAATGGCAGGTTGGGCATAGGTAATAGCAGATACCGCAGCTCAGGCAATTCTCGGAGACCTCATTCCACCTGCAGTGATCGAAGTTCTTGTCCAACCAGGCCTTTAGGCCCTCTGTGGTGACCTTGCGGGTGGGCTCAGGAGGCGGCGTCACCGTGCGGTCTTGGTCCTCGGCGATGCCGACCTTTGCCAGGAACTCTCTCCCCCGATCGGTTATGGCCCTGACCAGATGGCCGCCTTGGGCGGGAAGGAGCAGCACGTCGCTACCGGTTTCATCATGAGGCCCGTAGCCCATGGAGGTACAGAAGCATGCGGCGTCACACTTGGAGCAGGCGACTGTGACCATGACGCTCCGCTCCCTTCTATCCATATAGCGCTTATCTGCCGGCTCGCCTCCCAAGATCTTGTCCACAATGGCTTGGGCCGCGGCGTCGCAGGGACGCGAGCCGACGACCACCATGGCCCTGGCATCATCGGCGACGGGCTCCACTGCGCCTTTGGCTAAGTCAAAGCGGGCGATGGGTTCGCACGATGGGAGCATCACATCTTTCAAGGTATTCTTGCTGAGCACATGGTCGAGGCTCACATCCTCCGGACCTTCAATCCGCTCTATCATGACACCGTAGTCATGCGCCACGGGAGCAAAGACGGCAAACTCATCGCCACCGGCATCGAACAGGCGGCGCAAGAACTCCGGTACTGTGATCATGGGCACTTACCTTATGAAACCTTCCGGGTCTTTATCCTTACTGAAACTCGACTGGAAGAGATCGGCCTCACAGTCGATGCCGCACTCGTGGCCGAAGGCTTCGCCTATCCGGCTTGTAAGAAATCTATTCAACATGTCCACAGGTATCCCCATGGGGCAGACCCTTGTGCATTCCCCGCATGAGGAGCAGCGGCCTGCAAGGTGGGCGGCCCGTATCACATGATAGGCGAGGTTTCCTCTGGGCAAGGGGGCCTTATCGATCCACTGGGGTTCGGACCTCTCTGTGACGCATTCCCGGCAATAGCACATGGGGCATACCTGGCGGCAGGCATAGCACCTTATGCACTTCTCCATCTGTGCCCGCCAGAAGGCCCAGCGTTCATGCTCGGTCTTGGCCAGGAGTTCTGCTACATCTTCAAGGGGATTACCGGGCGGAGGTGCTATGCCCTCAGGGTCGCCTATGAGATCACTATAGAAGAGGGGCACGCGGACTTGGCAGCCGCCGCACCTTATGGCGAGGGCCCCACCGTCGGACGCTGTGACACCGTCACACACCATGCCTATTACATACACCTGGTCACGCGCGATCTGGCCTTCCTGGATGAGGGTGACAACCGCCCTGGCGTCACAGCCTTTTACGACGATACCCACATGCTCGCCCCGGCGAAGCATGGCGGCAACAGGTTCGCGCGTAAGGTAGGCGGCGAGGTTGTGGACGCAGCTCGAATTCCATACGAAGCCGCGCGCCTCTTCGGAGGTCCGGGCCACAAGCGGTCTCACCTCCCCTGAGGCGTTAGTGCCATAACCAATGATGAGTCTGACCTTGCCCTCGACAAGCAGGGTTTCGGCCTTTTCTCTTAAAGCCGCTTCGCGCTCAAGCGCCACTTGGCCTTGTCTCCTTCGCTTCACTCCGCAGATTCTCGGTCAAGTCCTTCACCTGCTTCAGGGGGCCCAGGCTGTCGAGTACCTTGCAGGTATCTTCCACGACCTCGGCCCACTTGGAGCCTTCCGATGCCGAGCACCAGGTCACCTGGAGCCGCTCGGGTTCTATGCCTATGAAGCCCAAAAGCTCCCTGAGTACAAACATGCGCCTTCGCGTGGTGTAGTTGCCCGTGATGTAGTGGCAATCGCCGGGGTGGCATCCTCCCACTATGACGCCGTCGGCTCCCCGCTCGAAGGCTTTCATGATAAGACTCACATCCACCCTGCCCGAGCAGGGCACCCGCACTATACGCACATCGGCCCTGTGCTTGACCCGGGTGGTCCCGGCAAGATCGGCCCCCGCATAGGAGCACCAGTTACAGAGAAAGGCCACTATGCGGGGTTTGAAATCAGCCACCGTGAGCCTCACCTTTTACATTAACTATATCTGATAATACATTGATTTCACTATAAATCTGCTGATCGCTGAAGCCCCTAAGATCCACGGCCTTCGGCCGGCAGACGGCAATGCAGGCGCCGCACCCTTCGCAGACGCCGGGATTGACTCTGGCCACCTGCCTGGCCGCCCCGGTCTCCGGATCGGTGTAAGGCACCCTTTCCACCGCGCCATAGGGGCAGACCTCTTCACAGGCGAAGCAGCTTATGCAGGTGTCGCTGTTTACCTCAGCCACAAGCGGCTCGCGTACCAATTCATCGGAGGAAAGCAGCCCTATGACCTTAGCGGCCGCGGCTCCTGCCTGGGAGACGGTATCGGGAATATCCTTGGGTGCCTGGGCGGCCCCGGCCAGCATGATACCGGCAGTCGGAGTCTCCACCGGCCTCAGCTTGGGATGGGCTTCGGCAAAGAAGCCATACTGGTCAGAGCCTATCCTGAGCTTCTGCGCGAGGTCTTTGGCCCCCGGGGCAGAGGTCACAGCCGAGGCCAGGACCACAAGGTCGGCCCTTATTTCTATCTGTTGGCCCGAGATGGTATCGGCCCCTCGCACAATCACCGTGCCATCCTTCTCGAAAATCCTCGAGACCCGGCCCCTGAGGTAAACCACGCGCTCGTCCTCCACGGCGCGCTTTACGAATTCCTCGTAGCCCTTGCCTCCCGCGCGCACGTCTATATAGAAGATAAAGGCCTTGCCGTTATGGACCTTGTGCTTATAGAGCATGGCGTGCTTGGCCGTGTACATGCAGCAGATCTTGGAGCAATAGGGATAGCCTTTTGAGTCATCCCGCGAGCCTACGCACTGGATAAAGACCACGGTCTCAGGGATCTCCCCCGTGGAGGGGCGTATGATCTTGCCCCCGGTGGGACCCGAGGCACTGGACATGCGCTCGAACTGGAGGCCGTCAATCACATCGGCGATCTTGCCGTAGCCGTACTCACCATATAGGTCCCTGCCTATGAGATCAAAACCCGTGGCCACCACGATGGCGCCCACCTCTGCTTCGATGATGGTGTCCTCATCATCAAAGTCTATGGCGTCGGCCGGGCAGGACTTCTGACAGACCCTGCATTTGCCCTTGGTAAACCAGATACAGGTATCGCGATCGATCACGGGCTTGTTGGGCACAGCCTGGGGGAAAGGCACATAGACGGCCTTGCGCTCGGCCAGACCCCGGTCGAATTCGCTCGGGACCGACACCGGACACTTCTCCATACAGACCCCACAGGTTGTGCACTTATCGGGATCGACGGTCCGGGCCTTCTGCCTTATCTTCACCTTGAAGTTGCCCACAAAGCCTGAGACTCCATCCACCTCGGCATACGTATAGATGGTGGCGAGCTCATGCTGGGCGAGTTCCACCATCTTGGGGGTCAAGATGCACTGGGAGCAATCTAGCGTGGGGAAGGTCTCATCGAGCTGCGCCATGTG
>CAZRAU010000017.1:0-24154 GCA_964598025.1 uncultured bacterium | reverse complement strand
GATATCAAGAGCGGCCTGTATGCCGGCCACCCCGCCGCCGATTACCATGGCGCGCCTGGTGACGGGAATCTTGATCGCCTCCAGGGGGCTGTTGCGCCGGACCTTTTCCACAAGCATGCGTACGGTCTCTATGGCCTTGGCGGTTGCAGCCGCGCGGTCGTCATGCACCCACGAGCAGTGTTCCCTTATGTTGGCCATCTCCATGAGATAAGGATTGAGTCCGCTCTTTTCGGCCAGACGCCTGAAAGTAGGCTCATGCATCCGCGGCGAGCAGGCGGCCACCACGACACCGGTAAGCCCCTTCTGCTTTATGGCCTTGCCGACCATGTCCTGGCCGGGATCGGCGCACATGTACTTGTAATCCGTGGCATAGGCCACACCGGGAAACTCGCCCGCCGCCCTGGCCACGGCCTCGACATCCACCGTGCCTGCGATGTTGGAGCCGCAGTGGCAGACAAAGACCCCTATTTTGGCCATATGCTTACCTCAGACCTTCAAGCCCCTCCGCTTCAAGATCGGAAGCGGGTCTATCATGTGCTTGTGGATTCCCAAGGCGCGGGGCGAAGCCCCAAGGGCAAGGCCCAGCACCTGGGTGAAATAGAGTATGGGAATTTCAAGATCGGTCCCCAGACGCTTTTCTATGTCGGATTGTCTGAGATCGAGATTGGAGTGGCATAAGGGGCAGGCCACCATCACAAGATCGGCCCCTGCATCCTTGGCGTCCTGGAGCACATCCCCGGACATCTTGTCGGCGATTTCGGGCCGGGAGAAGGCGAGCGAGGCTCCGCAGCACTCCACCTTGTATCTCCAGTCAACAGGTTGGGCTCCCACAACCTCCACCAGCCGGTCGAGCATCTGGGGGTCCTCGCGATCGTCAAAGCCCGTGACATCGGCCGGCCTTACGAGAAGACAACCATAGTAAGAGGCTATCTTAAGACCCTCGAGGCGTGTTTCTATCTTGGCCTTGAGATGCTCCCTGGGGACCTGGTTTACGATCTCGAGAAAGTGGCTCACATCGACATCGCCTTCATAACGCTCCCCCAAGACCTCGGCCACCTTGTCAACCATCCCGGGATCGCGCTTGAGCTCGAAGTTGGCGCTTCGCATCCTGCTATAGCAGGCGGCACAGCTCGCGACCACGGTGTCGGCCCCCATCCGCTTGGCCGCAAGGAGATCATAGGCCGGAAGTGCGACCGCCAGCACCTCGCCGGACATATGGGCGGCCGTCGCCCCGCAGCAGATCCAGTCGGGGATCTCTTCCATGTCGAGCCCCAGGGAACGGGCCACGAGCAGGGTCGATTCCTTATACTCCTTGGCGGATGATTCCAGAGCGCACCCTGGATAGAATGCGAGTTTCACCGTTTGGCTATCTCCTCGGCCTTCCTTATGATGCTGCGCACCTTGTCCATCCCCTTCACTCTCGGGGGCCTGAGCGCGATCTTGTGTTTCATCAGCATGGCCGGCGCCTTGTCCATGTCTTTGGTGAGGTGCCCGCTCAAGAGATTGTAGGCGCCCACGAAGCCCGCCTCGTAGAGCCTCCCGAAGCGCTTCACGGTATTAAGAAACGTGCTTATGAAAATGGGGACTTCCCTCACCGGCATGTGATAGTCCTCGGCACGCGCCCTCCGCCGGAGCGTGTCCATCACCTTGACGATCTCGATCTCCCGGGGACACCTGGCGGCGCAGGTCTCGCAGGAGGCACAGAGCCAGATGGTGGAACACGATAGTGCCTCGTCCTTAAGCCCCAGCTGGACCATGCGCATGACTTGGTTGGGAAGAAGGTCCATGGCAAAGCCCACGGGGCAGCCCGCGGAGCACTTGCCGCACTGGTAGCAGATGCGCACCTTCTGGCCGCTCGCCGCCTCGATCTCTTCCAGGAATTCCGGCGACGCAGTCTTGTGTATGTCAGGCTTCGCGGACGCCTTCACTCAATCCCTCCGTCCAAGCGGCCCCGATTTTAGCAGCCCGAAGCAGGTGTGTCTAAGGTTTTGAATGCGCTTGGAGCGCTTTAGTTTCATGTGCGGCATTGTGCGCTGCCCTTGCTCACGTCTCAAGGTCCGTGTTTCGCTTTCGCTCAAAGACCCGCGCAAGCAGGTAGCCGATCCAGTAAAGGCCAATGACGGGCACCGCCATGAGGATCTGCGAGATCACATCCGGCGGTGTGAGAACGGCGGCCATGATGAGCACAATCACCATGGCGTACCGCCAGCCCTTCTTGAGCGTGCTGCTGGGCACCAGGCCCATCCAGGAGAGCACGGCAAGCACCAGCGGCAGCTGGAAGACCATGCCGAACGTGAGCACGAACTTGGTTACAAAGGATACGTAACTGCCCATTCTCACCGTGGCTACGACGGAAGCGGGTTTGAGTCTAAACAGAAAGGCCACGCTTAGTTTGATCATCAGCAGATACGCAAATGCCACGCCGCAATAGAAGAGCACGATGGACATGGCGACCAGGGGCCCGGCGCTCTTGCGCTCGCGGGCGAAGAGGCCCGGGGACACGAACTGCCAGACCTTGTAGACATTCAAAGGCAGCGCAAGCAGGAAACCGACGAGGAGCGCGATCTTAAGCTTGGTGGTGAAGGCCTCGGCCACCTCGAAGACGTGGAGGTCGTAGTCTCCGCCCTCACCCAGGACCCGCGTGAGCACCGTGGCGAGATCGCGGCTCAGGAGCTCGAGCACGTCCTCGGAGAAGTACCAGGCCACGAGGGTTCCCACCAGGGTGGCCGCGACGATCCAGACCACGGTCCACCTGAGCTCCTCCAGGTGATCGAGGAAAGGCATCTGCTTGTCGGCTTCATGTTGCATGGGCGGTCGGACCATTCGGCGCCACAGGAGCCGCAACGCTACGAAGGCGATGGCGGAGCGTACGGTCGGCCGTCGATGTGGACGAGATCATCAATTTTCGGGGAGGTGGCCCAGGGCGCCTGCAATGGTCACCGCATTCGCCTTGCACACATCGCGGCACAGGCCGCAGCCAATGCATTTCTCGTGTATCACAGCGTGCTTCTTGCCCTCCTCCCCTTCAATCGCCTTGAAAGGGCAAACCTTTACACAATCACCGCACCCTGTACACGACGGTCCTATGAAGGCCTTGGGCCTGGCTGTCACCTTGTCGGCGATGCTGTTGGTGGGACACTTGGCCGCGCAGATGCCGCAGTTGGTGCATTTGTCGTGATCTATGACAGCCAGGTTGTCCTTTATCTCGATGCACTTGACGGGGCAGTTCTTGGCGCAAAGCCCGCAGGCGATACATCCCACCTCGCATATGCTCTTTACACTCTTGCCCTTGTCGCCGGAGCTGCAAACCACCCTCACCTTCTGGGGTCTGGAGACCAGGCTTATTATGGCTTTGGGACAGGCTTGGACACACTTCCCGCAGCCTGTGCACTCGGCCTCATCCACGACGGCATAGCCGTCGCCCATGTGGATGGCATCAAAGGGGCAAGCCTCGACACAATCCCCCAGGCCTATGCAGCCGTAAGGGCATGCCCTGAGATTATCGGAGAGCAGGGTCACGCCCTTGCAGGATTGCAGGCCCTGATAGTCCATCTTGGCTTCGACGCGGTTGCCGCCTTTGCAGGCTACGACCGCCACCACCGGCACCCGCTCTTCCTTCGCAAGCCCCAGCACCTCGGCCACCGCACTGGCGGTTTCCGAACCCCCGGGCGCACAGTCGTAAGGCGAACCGATCCCTTCCACAAGGGCGCGCGCGAAGGCCAGGCAACCCGCATAACCGCAGCCGCCGCAGTTGGCCCCCGGAAGCAGGGCCTCCACCTTGGCTACCCGCGGGTCCTGCTTGACCGCGAACTTCCGGGCAGCGATGGCAAGCCCCAGGCCGAACAAGGCGCCCAGCGCGGTAAGGCTTACGACCGAGTAGATGATCACATCGGACAAATCGGAGTACCTCTACTTTGCCAACTTGACCTTCACTTCAGAGTCCAGGGTCGTAGACATGGTTGTGATATCTTCCTTGCCTGCGCGTTCCATCTCCGTCTGCCGAGTGGTCGTGGTCTTGGTTGAGAACTCGACTATCATTCCGTTTACATGATCGAACCAGATCTCACCGGTTCCGTCCGCACCGCTTTCAAAAGCCGTATCCTTGCCCCCGATGCTGCCCTCACCCTGAGCATCGATCCGGAGTTTCATGTCGATCTTCGCGCACTCGTGTCCGTCCCTGATGCCGAAACCTTCCACCGTGTAATCGATGGTCGTCGAGAACTCGGCCAATACAGCCCCGGTGCGCAGCTCCATGACGAACTCCCTCTGCCACGTGCTACCTGTATTCACGGGCTCCTCCGGAGGAGGCTGAAACATGCCGAGAAGCTGGTAGACGAGATACTGCTTGAAGTTCCTTCCGTCCACGGTCCGGCCCCCGACACCGTCCAGGCCCTTCCAGTCGACCAGGCCTCCATCCGCATCCATCTTAAGCCAGAGGGTGGCCCCCGCATACTCCGGGGCGTTAGGATCGGGCTCCGGCCTCTCGGCAGCGATCGTGGTTATCGTGAACTTGTCGAACCTGAATCTCCGCTCAATCCCTTCCGCATTGATCAAGTCCACCTTGGCACTCAAGTCTATGGTGCCCAGCCATGACATTACCGAACCTTCGACGTTACTGTCGATACCGAGATCGGCCACATAGTCGACATAATCACCGCCCATGTCCTTGAATCCCAGCGTTATGGGCTGGGCCGCCTGCTGCACCGCACTACTGCCACCGCAACCCAGGATGAAAGCCATGGCAACTATCAACACGAAGCCTAAGAACCGCATTCGACACCTCCCGCTGTCAGCCTTCACAGTGCTCAATCTCCCGCAAGCCCCGAGAAACCCTGAAACGCGATGGCCATAAGCCCGGCGACAATGAACGCGATGGGGACCCCCCTCAAGGATTGGGGGATATCTGCCAGATCGAGGCGTTCTCTTATCCCGGCCATCAAGAGCAGGGCTATGGTGAATCCCAGGCCCGCCGAAAAGCTATGAACGACCATCTCGACGAAGCCGTAAGAGCTATCGATATTGAGGACCGCCACCCCCAGGACCGCGCAGTTGGTCGTTATCAGGGGCAGATAGATCCCCAGCGCCCTATAGAGCCCCGGTGAGGTCTTCTCGATCACCATCTCGACAAACTGCACGAGGGCTGCGATCACAAGAATAAAGGCAATCGTTCTCAGGTACTGGATGTCGAAGGGCACGAGGACGTAGTAGTATATCCCGAACGTAACGATCGAAGCCATGGTCATGACAAAGACGACAGCCATGCCCATCCCTAAGGCCGCATCCAGCTGCTTGGATACCCCCAGGAAGGGGCACAGCCCGAGGAAACGCTTCAGGATGACGTTGTTTATGAGTATCGCAGCAAGTGCGATCGCAAAGAGTCTGCCCCAATCCAAGGTTCTATGACCTCCTTTGCTCCATCAGATTGAAAAACCCTATCAGAAGGCCCAGTGTGATGAAGGCACCGGGCGAGAGGATCGCAATCAAGACCGGATTGTAATGCCCGCCCAGGAGTCCTAGGTCCCAGATCTTGCCCGTGCCTATTATCTCACGAATCGATGCCGTAATTACTAGGGCAAATGTGAATCCCAGACCCATGCCCAGGCCGTCGACAAAGGACCGGCCGATGGTGTTCTTGCTGGCGAAGGCTTCCGCCCTGCCCAGGATGATGCAGTTTACGACGATAAGGGGGATGAAGATCCCCAGGCTCTTGTGCAGCTCCGGAGTGTAGCCGGCCATGACAAGGTCCACCACGGTAACGAAACTTGCAATCACCACAATGTAACAGGGGATCCTTATCCGGGAGGGCACGCCCTTGCGTATGAGGGAAACAAAAACATTGGAACCCACCAATACGAATGTGGCCGCGAGCCCCATACCTACCCCATTCTTGAGCGAGGTCGTGACGGCCAGCACCGGGCAGAGACCCAACACAAGCCGGAAGACCGGGTTTTCCCGGACGAAGCCTTTGGTGAATTCCCTCGCGAGACTCAATCCCCGACCTCCTGGAAACCGCCTACTTCCTGCTCGAGCTGCTTTATGGCTTTCCTCACCGACTCGCTCACCGCGACGGAGGATATTGTGGCCCCCGTTATGGCTTGAATGTACTCATCGGTCTCATCGGCACGCACCAGGAGGTTGCCCGCGGCCTTCCCGATGAACTGCTTGAGGAACCACGGCGTATTCCGCATGCGGAGCTCCACTATGACAGCCTTTGCAAGAGCGAAGGTCGAAGCCGGCGAGGTCAGGAAAACGGCCGAATCTGCCGGGCCGGCGCTGAAGGCCCCCGGCACAAGCATGGCCACGCGTGCCGTATCCATCGCGGCCACCGCCTGCTCGAGCTCGTTGCACTTCTGGCCGTCGCGCAAGCTTACCTCCACGCAATGGACGGTGGTATCGGCGTCGATCTCGACACAGACCCTCTCGGGCTCGCCCCGCCCCACCATATCGGCGATGGCATCTGCCACGGTTCTCGTGGAAAGCACTTCCTGTATCCTGGTCCCCAGACCGGGGGTTTCCTGCTGGCTCGTGATCCTCAAACCCGCTATTCTGCCGTATGCGTCGACCCCCACCACGGTCTCGATGGTGCTGCTATAGCCTTTACCTTTGGCCGTGACCACATAGCCCGCAAAGCCCGTGGTATCGGCTTTCCTGTAGCCCTTGTAGTAGGTCATGGCCTCGCCCTTCTCCTCCACAAAGACCCCGCAGGCTGCCTCCGGAAGGGCGATCATCCTGGCCCGCTCTTGGGTGAGCTTGTCGGCCAGGTCGATCTTGGGTTTCGCACTCTCATATACGAAGCCCAGCGCGAGTGAGGCCGCGAAGGTGACCGCGGCCAACACAAGTGTGAGTCTTATCATGGCTTGGTCCTCACCTCACCCAGCTTCCTCGGCCGGGTGTATCTATCGATCAACGGCACCGTGATGTTCATGATCAGTATGGAATAGGACACACCCTCGGGGTACCCCCCCTTGATCCTTATTATACTTGTCAAGAGGCCGCATCCAAACCCAAAAATCAGCTGGCCTCTCGGGCTAATGGGCGAGGTGACCATGTCGGTCGCCATGTAGAAAGCACCGAGTATGAGCCCGCCCGACAGTATGTGAAAGAGGGGATTACCGTCGAAGATGCCCCTGCCGCCCATGAGCCAGGTCAGCACGGCCACCGTGGCGATGTAGGAAACCGGGATCCTCCAGTTGATGATGCGCCGGATCATGAGATAGGCCGCACCCGCCAGGAGGAGAAGCACGGACGTCTCCCCCACACACCCTCCCACGTTTCCGAAGAAGAGGTTCTTGAGCGAGGCGCCCGAATAGAGCTCGCCCAGATAGGAAGTGGCCCTGCTTATCTCCGCAACACCGGATTCGGGAGCGACGAGGAGCCCCCTTGCGTACTTATAAACTCCAAGGGGTGTGGCCGTCGTTATGGCGCTTATGCCCGAGAGCGATCCGCGGGACGGGGCAAGCCAGGTCGCGGTCATATAGACGGGCCACGAGGCCATAAGGAAAGCCCGGCCTGCCAGGGCGGGATTAAGGGGGTTGTAGCCGAGGCCTCCGAAGGGTATCTTGGCTATGCCGATCGCAAATGCCGATCCCACCACGGGGAGCCAGTAAGGCACGCCGGGCGGCACGTTGAATGCAAGCAGCACTCCGGTCAGAAGTGCGCTGCCGTCCGCTATGGTAACCTTGCGCTTCATGGCCTTCTGGCATGCGGCCTCAGTGAGTATCGCCGACACCGCGGCAAGCACTATTATGACGAGAGCCCTGATTCCAAAGAAATAGACGGCACCTGCCGATGCCGGTATCAAAGCTATGATGACGGCATACATCACCGACTTTATGTCCATACCGTCCCGGATATGCGGAGATGGGCTTACGGAGAGTTTAAGATCCATCTGCTCAGCTTCCCTTTTGCTTTCGTCGCCTGGCAAGGATTTCGGCCTTGCCCTGTTTCATAAGATGCACATGTTTGATCTTGGAGGGGCAGACATACGCGCACACCCCGCATTCCATGCAGTCGAAAACACCGTACTCCTCAGCCCGTTCGAGCTTCCCTTTCTCCACCATCCTTGCAATCTCATTGGGCACAAGCCTCATCGGACAGTGATCCACACAGCGGCCGCACCGAAGGCACGGCCCGGGCTCCGCACGGATGACCTCGGATTCGCCCAGGAGCAGGATGCCGGAAGTCCCCTTGACCACAGGCACCTCAACGGTATGCTGGGCTATGCCCATCATGGGCCCGCCCATTATGATCTTGCGGCATTCCTCGCCGGCGCCGCCGGCGTAGGCGATGATGTGGCTGAAGGGTGTTCCGATTCGCACTTTGAAGTTGCCGGGGTTCTTGGCCGCGCTCCCCGAGAGGGTGAGCACCCTGGACACCAGGGGCCTGCCGAACTTGAGCGCTTCGAACATCGCAAGCGCCGTACCCACATTCTGCACGAGACAGCCCACATCCATGGGCAACCCACCACACGGCACTTCACGTCCTGTTATCGCCTTTATGAGCTGCTTCTCGGCCCCCTGGGGGTACTTGACCTTGAGGGGCGCAACCTCCACCCCTTCCCGGCTCAGCGCTTTTTCGGTAAGCAGACGTATCGCATCCGGTTTGTTGCGCTCGATCCCCACAAATGCGCGCCGGGCTTCCACGACCTTCATAATCACCCGGAAGCCGGCCAGGATCTCCTCGGGATATTCAAGCATCAGCCGGTGATCGGCTGTAAGGTAAGGCTCGCATTCGGCCCCATTCAGAATCACGGTATCTATGTTCTTGCCTTCCGGCGGGGAGAGCTTCACATGGGTGGGGAAGGCAGCCCCCCCGAGGCCCACGATCCCGGCCTCCTTCACCGCATCCCGCACCACCTGGGGCGCTCCGTCGGTAAGATCCCTCCAACCGGCGAGATCCACCCATTGGTCTTTGCCGTCGTTCTCGATTGCAACGGCAGGGAGGCGCCTGCCCAACGGATGGGGATAGTCCGCAATCGCTTTGACTTTGCCCGAGACCGAGGAATGGGCCGGCACCGAGATGAAACCGTCGGCTTCGGCCAACTTGGTCCCTATTCTGACCTCATCCCCCGGCTTGACCACGGGTTTCGCGGGCGCGCCGGTATGCTGGGAAAGAGGTATGATCACGAGCTCGGGTGCGGGGATTTCGGATATGGGCTTGGTCTCGGTGGCCCGTTTGCCTTCGTGGGGATGAACGCCGCCTGTAAAAGTCCTGGCCATTAAATAAGCCCCCCGGCTAGGAGAGCCCCACCCCTATCTTGCCTCTGTAGAAGCAAGTCTCAACGTGATTTCCCGCTATTTCGAGCAGGCGATTGACAAAACTATCGTCGAAAGGTACACCTCGCCTGAAACGATTGTCAAGCGAATTCTCGGGCACGAAACGCTGCAGGACCAGGCGTTTGGCACCTTCGACGGCCTCCCCAATCAAGCGCATTTCATCCTCACCGACCAGGCCCGGAACCAGGGTGGTTCTGAATTCGTAGGCGTCGCCGAAAGCGGATATTATCTCAATGGATTCCCGCAGCTTCTCCAGGGGGACCTTGACCCCGGCGGCCTCATGGTACCTCTCGTCGAGAGGGGCCTTTATGTCCATGGCCAGATAGTCCACAAGACCCAGCCGGATCAGGTCGCGGACGGCCTCCGGCCGGCTGCCGTTGGTGTCGAGCTTGACCCCCACGCCGAGGTCCTTAAACCTGGCTGCAAGCTGGGGGAGGTCGTCCCAGATCGTCGGTTCGCCCCCTGTAATCACGACACCGTCTATCCATTCGGAGTGGGTGGCGAGATAGCCGGCTACCGTATCGAAGTCGACCGTGGGGAGCCCGGCCCAATCGAGGATCAGCTCCCCGTTCTGGCAGAAGGGACATCTGAAGTTGCAGCGCGGCAGAAACACAACCGATGCGATGCAGCCGTCCCAGTCACACAACGAGGTCTCAACAAAGCCCTTTATCTCCAGACCCGTCATTCAGGTTCTCTTTCAGAAAGTAATCACGGAATTCACTGGATCGAGGCACCTTCTTGACCCAGCGGGCAACCTCCCGGCCTTCATCCTCCAGTATCACGGTCGGTATGTCGTATACGTCGCGGTAGGCGCCCTCAGCGAGCCCGTCCACGGTCTCCATGTCTATGAAATCTATGGAGGTGGATTCCTGCTTGCCCCACTTCCCGGAGAAATAGGTCACCTTCTCGACCGCTGCCTTGCAAGCGTCGCACTCCTGTTTGCCGAAAACGCTCACCTTGATCATAAGTTGCTCCGGTGTCTGTCCTTGAGTTCCGCCCGCTTGCCGTCGTTCCAACCGGAGATCTTGGAGAAGTAACCGGTGACTCTGGTGATGCCGTCCACATCCATGGAGCCGCAGTGCGGACAAGTCTGGTGCAAACCCCTGGTCACCCGGTCGCATGCGTTGCAGGAGGTGAATTCCGGAGAAAAGGCGATCTGGGCGTTGCGCGTGAGCCTGAAGGTCTTCAAGACGAAATTGGCGATCGATTCCCCGGAAGGTCTGGAATCGGCAAGCCAAACATGGGAAAGGGCACCGGCCTCTATGAGGTCATGGTACTTGCCTTCCTTCCTTACCCTCTCGATCGGGTTCATGGCCTCGCTGACATTGAGGAAGGTGGAATTGGTGTAATAGGTGGTACGCTTGGCGATGTCGCCCTTGACGATCGCTTCGGCTCTCTTGCCGTACCGATCCATGTCCAACCTTGAAAGCCTGAAGGCCGCGCTCTCGGCCGGCGTCTGCTCCAGCACGAACCTCATGTCGTACTTGCGGGACGCTTCCTTGGCCTTGAGGTTCAGATAGGCGACCACCTTGAGGCCGAACCTGAAGGCCTCTTCATCCTCGTGGAGCTCCCTGCCCAAATGGGCCTGGACCAACTCGTTAAGGCCCAGGAGCCCGACGAGATAGGTGGCCCGCTTGGTCCGAAGATAAGGCTCGCCGTCCTTCTCCATGGTGAGCAGCGCGAGCGGGCCGCTGTCTTTCATGTTGAGCAGCGAGAGAATGAAGTTCTTCTTCTGGATGTGGCCTTTGATTGCAAGATCGAAGAAATCGTCTATGATGGAGAAGAGCCTGGCATCGTCGCCGCCGGCCAGAAGTCCGGCCCTCGGCAGATTGAGCGTCACGTTTTGCATCGCGCTGTATCTCATCCTCCAGGGCCGCTTGGCGTCCTCGAGGTCGCTCGCATCGAGTTTAAAAGACAGTCGGCAGCACTCGGAGATCTTCGCGGTCTCCCCGCGGTCGAAAACGAAGTAGGTGTTGCCCTTCTCCGCAGCCACTTCACAGATGTGGTTGAGGAAGTCCTGGTGCCCCGGTGTGGCGAAGAACTTCTCGGTGATGTGAACCAGCGGCTTGGGAAAGAAAAAGGGCCGACCGGTCCCGTCGCCTTCCATGAAGACATCAAAGAGCGACCAGGCAAACCGCCGGGCTTCTTTCTGATAAGCACTGTAGGTCTTGCCCATGGGAATGCCGCCGGGCCCTATGGCCTCCACGTTCTCGAAATGCTTGGGCACCTCCCAATAGAGATTGATGTCGCTGAATATGGCCTGGCCCCCACGGGCGACGCTCTGCTGGGAGTATTCGAACACCAGCATCTGGGCCATCTGTTTCATCTCCCGCTCGCTCAGGCCCACGAGGAAGGGCGAAAAGAAGATGTTCACGGCATCCCAACCGATGGCCCCGGCAAAGTGGCCCTGAAGGGCAGCCGAGAACTTCACCATGTGCGCAAGCAGCGTCTCGGGGTACTTGGCGGGCTTGGCAATGGAGAGAGCGTTGGGAAGATTCAGGCCGAATTTCTTGACATACTCCAACGATTGCCCCGAGCAGTAGGGTCGGTTGATAAAGCCCAGATCGTGAAGATGGATGTCGCCCCGCGAGTGGGCGTCCGCCACGTCCTGCGAGAACACCCTCATCAATCCGTATTGTTTGTTGATGGACTCGGCGAGCGTCATGCTCGTGGCCTCCGGATTGTGAGGGATATTGGCGTTCTCGCGATTACGGCGGGTTATGATGCGCTCGGCGTCATACAACGGAACTCCGAGACGCGCGTGTTTCTTTCGCGCATCCTCGAAACCATGCTCGATGAGCTTGGTATTGACGAGCTCCCTGATGAGGGATACCGTCAGCACCCGCACCTGGGAGTTGAGGATACTCTGCTCGACTTCTTCACTTATGGACTTGGCCACGTTCTCAGGGACCCCCGCTTCCCGCACCATGGCCCGTACCATCTTCTGCTTGTCCCACTGGGCGATCTCATCTCCGGAGGTTCTCACGAAGAGCGCGAGCTCGGTGGAATCCAGATCAGGGCCTCTTCCCTTTTCGTCCGCATCGGCCTCAGCCTGGGTCTTGGGAGCGCCCCTGCGCTTCGCGCGTTCGTGCCGGTAAATGATGAAGGACTTCGCGGTCTTGGCGTGACCGTTCTCGATCAGGATCTTTTCAATTGCATCCTGTACATCCTCGACACTTGGAAGACCGGCACCCTGAGAAGCGTAGAGATGGAGAACGACTTCATCGGCCAACCCTTCGGCCGTTGCTCTCTCGGTTCCGCCCACCGACTGAGCCGCCTTGAAGATCGCTTCCGTGATGTTGTCGCGGTTGAAGCGTACGATACCGCCGTCTCTTTTTCTAACGAGCTGAAACATACGGGAGGCCAAGCGATGATGAAGATCGTGAATGTCTTCAAACCGAGGCACCTGATCCGGAACCGGCTGGGTTCGCTCTTCGGATCCATCCTGTTCTTGATTCACTTCCGGTCCTTCCTGTTCGATATACGTCCTTGTCGGTTCCATCCGCAACCTCCAGATCAGGTATGTTGTCCCGCTCCCTTCGCCTCTCGTATAAGCGTTCTCAGTTCGTGCATGAATTCGGTGATGTCTTCGAAATGCCGGTAGACGGATGCGAACCTTACATAGGCGACTTCGTCCACTTCACGCAGGTATTTCATGACCTTCTCGCCTATCTCGGTCGACGGGATCTCGGTCCTGAATTCCGACTGGAGCTCGGTGACTATGGCGTCCGTCACTTCTTCGATCCGTTCCCTGGGTATGGGACGTTTCTCACAGGCCTTGATAATACCCTCGAGAATCCTGCGGCGATCGAATTCCTGTCTTCTGCCGTCTTTCTTGACGACGACCATCTGAGCAGGCTCTATGTACTCATAAGTGGTATATCTGTGGGCGCATTGGAGGCATTCGCGCCGGCGCCGCGTGACCATGCCCTCTTTGGTCGATCTCGAGTCAATTACCTTGTCTTCGCCATACCCACATGCGGGGCATCTCATGCCGTTTACTCCAATATGTTGGGTTCGCGACACAAGGTACACCCCAGATATGGTACTGTCAAGTCTTTTTGGCGGGGGTCTGGGTCAGAGGATCACAAGCGGTGGTCGGCAGGGTATGTCAGACCAAGATATCTCAAAAATGCTCAAAATCTCTCGAGTCCATTAGGCAAACGTCGATCCCGGCCTCATCCAGCATTTCCCGGGACAGCCGGTCTGGATAGGTCCGCTCGACAACCAGCTTGCGGATTCCGGCGTTTATCAGCATCTTGGTGCAAAGCACACAGGGAAAATGGGTGCAATAAAGCGTCGCCCCCCGGATGCTCACCCCGAATGCAGCCGCCTGGACGATCGCATTCTGCTCGGCATGGATGCCCCGGCATAGCTCGTGACGCTCGCCCGGGGGTATGTCGGCTTCCTCTCTCATACATCCGATCTCCGAACAGTGTTTCATGCCTTTGGGCGCGCCGTTATATCCGGTGCTCAAGATGCGCTTGTCCTTTACCACTATCGCACCCACCCGGCGCCGGAGACACGTCGACCGGGTTCTCACCATGTTGGCTATCGCGATGAAGTACTGGTCCCATGTCGGGCGGTGGCCCACCTTGGCACCCACAGCCTTCTCCCCACCCTCACGTCGTGGCTTCATGTCAAACGATCTCCGTGATCTCTGAGCCCGATGGTTCGTTGCCGCTCCCGTCGGCGGCTTCTTTCTCCCTACGCTCATATTCGCCTTGAGTGGCTTCGCGGGCTCCCGTTTTCATAGCGTTGCCGCTGCTGCGGCGGCACGCTCGAGCCTAGGCAGCAGCCGTTCGATCTCATCGCTCAAGTCCGCCGCACATCTCGCATAGGCAGCATCAGGCCCACCCACAGGATCTGTGATTGCCTTTCTCCCCGACCCGGTATAGTCGGACAGCACATGAGTCCTGCCGGCAGCAACCGGCCATCTCACTTCGATGTCCGCTTTGTGATGCTCTGTCATGGTCAGTATGAGATCCGCCCTCGCGACCCGTTGCCGGCTCAGAGGCTTTGAGCGGAAACCTCGCATGGATAGGCCCATGCCCCGCGCTGCTCCTTTGGTACCCCCTGAGGCCCATCCACCTTCCATGGCGGCTGTACCGGCCGAGGAGACCTTGATCCCCTTCCACCCCTTGTCCTTTATCCTTGCCTTGAGGATGCGTTCGGCCAACGGGCTCCGGCATGTATTGCCGGTGCAGACGAAAAGGACGGAGTAGGTCCGCTTCATTGGTGCACCCTGCCGACCGATACGCTGCCCTGGCGCAGCACCGTTAGGTTGCGCGGGTTGACCCTGACGATGGTGGAGGGTTGCGAGCTGTCTATCCGGCCCCCGTCCAGCAGCAAGTCGATCTTGCCGTCGAACTCCGAGAGCACATCTTCAGGACACACCGCCGGACGCCTTCCCCTCACGTTGGCACTGGGAGCAGCAAGGGGCATGCCGCAAGCCCTCAAAATCGACTGCGTGAGAATGTCGTCCGGGATCCTCAAGGCTACGGTACCGTCGGGACAGATCAGGTAATCGGGCACCTTGCGGGACGCGCGGAAAACTATGGTCAGAGGGCCCGGCCAGTGCTCTTCCATCAGCCTGCTGTGCCGGGCGCTTATGACTTCAACCATCTCCCGGACTATGTCGATGTCCGAAGCGATGACAACGAACGGTTCACCGGGGCACCTTTGCTTGAGGCCGCGGAGGCGGTCGATTGCCCCGCGAGAGTAAATGCTGGCGGCGAAGCCGTACACCGTATCCGTCGGAAAGCAGACGATGCCCCCCGTATCGATCACACTGGAAGCCGCTCTGATAGCTCCCCATCCGGGAAGTTGCCTGTTCAAAACGATTCTTCGGGTTTTCATCGCAAGACCTCAAAATCTCAACATGGCGAATCTCAGAATGAAAAGCCCAGCCAGTATATAAACTATCACATTGACCTCGCGCCAGCGACCTGAAAGAGCTTTTACCAGAGGGTAACTTATGAATCCGATGGCAAGCCCGTTGGCGATGCTGAAGGTGAGCGGCACCGATATCATGGTTAAAAACGCCGGAATGGATTCGTCGGGAGCGTCCCACCTGATCTTCGATATCACAGCCATCATCAGACTCCCGACGATTATGAGTGCCGGTGCGGTCGCGGCCTTGGGCACGATGGCCGCCACCGGTGCGATCACCGTGCAGGCCAGGAAGAGCAGGGCCACCACAACACTTGTGAGTCCGGTTCTCCCCCCCTCCGAGATACCGGCCGCGCTCTCTATGTACGTTGTCACGGTGGAGGTCCCCAGCAGTGAGCCCATGATGGTGCCGCCCGCATCGGCGACAAGCGCGCGGTTGGCTCTGGGAAGCTTACCATCGACCATGAAACCTCCCCGCTCGCCGATGCCGACAAGGGTGCCCATGGTGTCGAAGAGATCTATAAAGAGAAAGACGAAGATGATATTGAGGAAGCCGATCTCCAGGGCGCCTCTGATGTCAAGCGCAAGGAAGGTCGGACGTATTTGGGGAATACTCACGAGCTTGTCCGGAATATCCACCAGGCGAAACACGATACCGGCGATCGTGGTAGCAATGATGCCGAGGAGAATAGCGCCCCTCACCTTTCTGGTCATCAGCACCGCGGTCAGGACGAGTCCGAAGGCGGCCAGTATGGTCGCCGGTTCTCTGAGGTTGCCCATGGTCACCATGGTCGCCTCGCTCGATCTTATGATCCCCGCATTCTGAAGACCCATCATGGCGATGAAGATGCCGATCCCCGCGGCGATCCCCACCTTGATGGCCTCGGGGACGGCGTTTATTATCATCACCCGGATACGCGAGAAGGTGAGTAGCATAAAGATGCAACCAGACAGAAAGACCGCGCCCAGGGCAACCTTCCAGGCGTTTTCTACACCCATGGTATGCGCTATGAACGGCACGGCTACATAGGCGAAGTAGGCATTCAAACCCATCCCCGGTGCCAGGGCAAACGGGTAGTTGGCCCCCAGCCCCATAACAAGCGTCGCAGCCGCGGCGGAGACGCATGTCGCGAAGAGCACACCATCGAAAGGCATCCCGGCGTCGGACAGCATCGAGGGGTTAAGAAAGATGATATAGGCCATGGCCATGAAGGTCGTTAAGCCGGCCACTACCTCAGTGCGGACGCTGGTTCGGTTCTCCGTTAGATGAAAGATCCGATCCAGCGACATACGGCCTCCCGACTCCATCTTATTCGTGGCGTTGCCGATCCCGGCAACCGATCGTCTCTGTAACGCCCGGTCTCTGCGCCCGACGTCGGTCGAGGCTCTGCGTGCGACGGGCTGCTAGCGTTTTGCGAGGCTTCTCTTGTATGCGGCAAGCCTCTTCTTCAAACCGGGGTCGGACAGGGCAAGTATCTCGGCCGCGAAGACGGCCGCGTTGGTGGCGCCGGCCGGGCCGATTGCCATTGTGGCCACGGGCACGCCCGACGGCATCTGGACCGTCGAGTAGAGGGCGTCCACTCCACTGAGGTGCGAGCCCGGGAGAGGGACCCCGATCACCGGGAGCGCGGTCTCGGATGCTATCGCACCTGCCAGGTGGGCTGCCATCCCCGCTCCGGCGATTATCACTCTCGTTCCCCGGCGTGCTGCCGACCGCGCGAAATCGCGGGTCTTCTTGGGCGTCCTGTGGGCGGACAACACCAGCACCCGGTATGCTATGCCGAGAAGTTCGAGCATGCGGCAGGTACCTTCCATCACGGGCATGTCGGACTTGCTCCCCATTACCACGGCCACTTCGGGCGTGCCCAACCTACATCACCCCCATCTTCTTGGCTCTCATCAAACCCCTGGCCCCAATGTCGGTACGCATGTGGGCACCATCGAACTTGATATCGCGGGCGGCGTTATAGGCCTTTCTCCGCGCACCCCGCAGGGACTTCCCCATACCGGTCACTGCAAGCACGCGCCCTCCCGAGGTCACCAAGCTGCCCCCATCCTCCTGCCTGGTACCGGCGTGAAACACAATGACATCTTCCTCCGCTTCCGCCTCGTCAAGACCGCTTATACGCTTCCCCTTTTCATACGCTCCGGGATAGCCTCCGGAGGCCAGTATCACACTGACCGCCCATCTTGCAGGCCTTACCGCCCGAGTCTCTGCGATGCGTCCCCGGGCGGCGTCGAACATGAGGCCGCCGAGGTCGATATCCACTACCGGCATCGTGCACTGCGTTTCAGGATCTCCGAAGCGCGCGTTGAATTCAATCACATATGCATTTCCGGAAGTGATAATGAGACCGGCATAGATGGCTCCCCGGTACCGGAGCCCCTCCTTCTCCAGCCCCCTCAACAGACGGTCGAATACGACCTCCCTCACGTGGTCGAGCATATCCCCATCCACAACCGGTGCCGGGCAGTAGGCACCCATCCCGCCCGTATTGGGTCCCCGATCGCCGTCGTACGCGCGCTTGTGATCCTGTGACGGCGGGAAGAGCACGTATCGTTCGCCGTCGGTTACCGCTATCACCGAGGCTTCCTCACCGGTGAGCCGCTCCTCTATGAGCACCCTGTCGCCGGCCTCACCGAAGGCGCGTTCCTCCATGATCACTTCGATCGCGCGGTGCGCCTCCGGCCTGTGCCTTGTCACAATGACACCCTTCCCCCCGGCAAGTCCGTCGGCTTTGACCACAACACGTTTTCTGGTCCTTTCCACGTATGCATGGGCGTCGGCCGGAGAGTCAAAGACCTCATAAGGTGCAGTCGGAATCGAATACTTCGACATCAGAGTCTTGGCGAACACCTTGCTGCTCTCTATCCGGGCACAGTCTGCAGTCGGCCCGAAGACCTGGATGCCGAGGTCTGAGAGCCGATCGACGATTCCCATCGACAGCGGATCCTCCGGCCCCACGGTGACCAGATCGGGCTCGGCCTTCTTCACATAAGAAGTCACCGCAGTGAGATCGATGGGCGATATTTCGACATTGGTCCCGATCCCGGCCGTACCTCCGTTGCCCGGAAGAAAGCTGACTTCCGCTTCCGGTTGCTGCAGGAGCTTCCAGCCCAGGGCGTGTTCTCTGCCTCCGGATCCGATGATAAGATGCCTCATGAAAACGTAGCCTCCTATCTCAATCTCGCCACGCGCCTGATACCTATGAGTTTCATTGACTTCGAGTACTCCTCTATGTCGTCGACGACAACCCCCCTGGACGAGGAGCTATGGGTCATCTGACTTCCGGATATCGCTATGCCGACATGGGTGGGGGTCCCGCCCCGACCGAAGAAGAGCAAGTCGCCCGTGCCTATGTCCCTTCTTGATACGGGGACACCCTGGCCGTACTGGTCGATCACGCGCCGATGGAGGTCGACCCCCAGTACGCCATACACAGCTCGGGCCAGCCCGGAGCAATCGATCCCGCTGAGATCGTTTCCGCCTTCCCTGTAGGGTGTGCCCTGATACAGACTGAGCTCACTGAGAAGGTCGTCTCTGTGAACAACCGGCAGGCTCGTCTCGACGGCGCCACCGGCATCGCGGTATATCGGGACAGCCCTCAGGCCGCAACCCGTCACGACAGCCATCATGAGGGCCACGACCCAGAAAGCGTCTCGGACTATGCTACCGGCAGAATCCCCCAAGCGCATGGGAAAACGTAAGTCAGTCCTTTTTCGCCAAGACACAGATCGGCCAAGGTCATGGCTTCATCGATGTCCTGGGCAGCCATCATTCCCAGATTCTCCACCGTCCGCCTCGGAAGTGAGGATACAAGTATCACCCTGATCCGCTCAAGCTTTTTCATAAGCGCGAGGGCCGTATGTCCATGAATCCGGTATTGCCACAGCAGCCTCTTCGAGACCGCCTCGGCACCACCCAGCTCGAACCATGACATCAGATTGTCCGAACCAAGTCCGTCCCTGCACTCCGCGAGTGCGATCACGACTCCCCCGTCCCTGACGCAACCCGCGGCATGATCTATGGTCTTGTGGGCCTGGATAAAATCAAGATCGAATGGATAACCTCCCGCGCTGGCAACTGCGAGATCGCACCGTCGGCCTGTCCGCACCTCGAGCAAGGGGCGGGCCGCCGCGATACCGGCAAGATGGGACTCTATGAGGTCCCCGGAAACCACACCGGCGATCCTTGACCAGCCGTCCAGCAGCACGTTCACCGAAAAAACCCCGGGTATCATGCAGGCCGCCTCGACCATGTCTTCGTGAACCGGGTTGCCGTCGAGGACTCCGCTCCTGCACCCGGGATGGATGTCGCCCTCGTCGTCAATAGTCAGCCTGTGATTCGCCCGTGCGGTCTCTATGTGGGCAGCCCCGGGGACAAGCATCTTCCTGCCCCCGCCCCAACCCGCGAAATAATGGTAAGCGACCGTCCCCACAACTATCTTGAGATCGGCCTCGAGTATCCTCCTGTTGATAAGGACGGGAGTACCACTGCCGGTGGTGCCCAAAGACTCGTAGTCCTCAATCCTGCCTGAACGGTTCTGGTAGATCGCCAGGCCGGCGGCCTTGTCGCCGACCAGCCCCCTGAGATCCTCATCACTGTGCTCTGCGTGTGTCCCGGTCGACACAAAGATGGATACCCGGTCGAAGTCCAGTCCCCCTCTGAGAAGATCATCGAGAACCGTGGGCAGAATCTCGCGTGCCACGCGGGGCCTGGTCCTATCCGGGATGGCAATCACCACCCGGCCGGTGTTGCGCGCCAGCGCGCCGAGGACCGGACTTTCGACCGGGCTGCTGAGCGAATCCCTGACCATCGACCAGACATCCGCCGGGGCTCTGTGCTCCGGAGGCGCGAAGGTCTTGACCTCGAGACAGCCGGTCAGATCGAGAAGGACCTCTTGCTTGCCATACGGGAGTCTCATCGCACCACCAAGAAGACCAATGGGCTCCAACCTCAGGACGACTCTATCCACAGGCTGCGCCCAAGTCAAGCTCAAGCGGATCCGACCCCGAAATCGATTGAAAGCGCCGGACTGCAAGTGCTATTCTCGGCTGAGGGCCGTTTGCGGCAGGGGCAGCAAGGCGGGGTGCGGCGGGGTCAATAACCGGAGAGACCTGAAGACCATGCGCAAGATCGGCATCGATAGAATCTATAATATGGATTGCCTCGAAGGAATGAAGCTCATGGAGGACCGGTGCGTGGACCTGGTCATTACCGATCCCCCTTTTGCCATAGATTTCAAGGCGAAGCGGGCCAATTACAACAGGACCGAGTCCCGGGTCCTCGAAGGCTATAGCGAGGTGCCGCGTGAAGCCTACCCCGAGTTCACGCGCGCCTGGATGAGCGGGGTCCGGAGGGTGCTCAAACCCTCAGGCAGCATGTATGTCTTTTCCGGATGGAACAACCTCCGCGACATCCTCAATGCCCTTGATGAGCTGGGGTTCACAACCGTCAATCACATCATCTGGAAGTACCAGTTCGGCGTTGTGACCAGACGCAAGTTCGTCACGTCGCACTACCACTGTATATATGTGTGCCTCGACGACAGACTCAGGAAGTTCTTCCCATTCTCCAGATTCGACCGGGAGGCAAGAGACCAGAACGACCGCAGCCTCCATTACCGGGACAAGGAGGACGTCTGGGTGATAAAAAGGGAATACTGGAACGGCGACGAGAAAACTCCGACCAAACTCCCGGCCGAGCTCATCGAGAAGATCCTGCTTTATTCCAGCAGTGAGGGCGATGTCGTACTCGACCCTTTCCTGGGTTCGGGGCAAGTTGCGGTCATGAGCAAAGCCCTGGGCAGAAAATACCTGGGCTTCGAGGTTGTGAAACCATACTACGACCTCGCCAAGAAGCGCCTCGACACGGGTCTATACAGAATCAAAGCCGCGTCGACTCAGGGGACCGGATGAGATGGGCGTCCAACGTCGGGCACGGAGACCCGACGCTACCGGTACTCAGATGAGGTCTGCGCAGTTTCGTGGTCCCACCCACAACGAAGGCCGTCGCGTTTGGAGGCCCAACGCTGTGCGTACACACCAATGCCGAGGCGCCGGCGTAGCGAAGCAGATCGGGTGTTCTTCACCGGCCTGGCGGAGAATACGGAGAGCGGGCCCCGACGGACATCGGTCAAGGACCCGCTCACTTAAGCCGAAGGTCTCCTGCAGCCGTCCGGCTGGTCAGGCGGTCGGTCCCGCCGCTTCAACCGGTTTGAGCGGGATACCCAGGCGCTTCATCTTCGCCACGAGGGCCGGCCGGCTGAGATCGCCCAGCAGCCTGGCAGCGTGAGTCTTGTTCCAACCGCACCTCCGTAGGGCGGCCAGGATACTCCGTCTTTCTACTATCCTCAATTCATCCTTAAGACAGCGCGGCCCCCGGTCCTTGATCTCTCCGGTAACACAGGAGGAAAGAAGATCCGGCGTTATGACGCGGCCCGGTCCGACCATGGTCACCACTTTCTCAACCTCGTTCTCAAGCTGGCGCACGTTTCCCGGCCAGTCATACCCCGCCATTGCGCGTATCGTCTCGTCACTTATGGCTTCGACCGGCTTGCCCATGCGTTTCGCGAATCTGTCGAGGAAGATGGATGTTAAGAGCTCCACGTCACCGGTTCGCTCCCTGAGCGGCGGCAGGCTTACCGATACCACGTTCAGCCTGTAGTAGAGGTCCCCCCTGAAACGTCCGGCCTCTACCTCTTCTACCAGGTTCTTATTCGTCGCGCTCAGGAATCTCGTATCAACCCTCCGCGAGACGGTATCGCCGACGCGTCTGATCTCACCTGTTTCGATGGCGCGGAGCATCTTGGCTTGTATCGATGCACTCACATCGCCTACTTCATCGAGAAAGAACGTACCTCCATCCGCAATCTCGAGAAGCCCCTTCTTCTCCCCACGTGCACCCGTAAAGGCTCCGGCCTTGTGGCCGAAGAGCTCGGTCTCAAGAAGTTGCTCAGGCAAGGCGGCACAGTTCTGAACAACGAGAGGTCTCTGCCTCCTCGGGCTCATCGCATGTATCGCTCTTGCAATGAGTTCTTTGCCTGTTCCCGTCTCACCCGTTATCAGGACGCTCGCCGAGCCTTCCGCAATCCTTGGGAGCGAAAGCAAAATGCTCTTGAGGCACTTGTCGGCAGTGATCATGCCCCCAACGCAGATCGGCTGGTCGGGGACCCGGTCCGGACCTGCAGCGGTCTTAAATGCGGAAAGTCTGTGTGCGATCTCATAGTATGCTGCTGCCATAAGATGCGGTTCCGTACCTCCGTGGGCGGACACCCGGCCGGGCGGCCAGCCCGCTATGAGCAGGGCTCCATCGGGGGAGCCGAATCTCACTGCCAGCAGCGAACCCAGCCGATCGCCGGGGCCGTGCGGCCCCATGAGATCCGATGCATTGCTGCAGATGAGCGGATTGACATCCCGGGACGCTACGATCCGAACCAGCTCTTCCGCCGACCCTTGGGAAATCCCCCATGCCTTGACGACACTCGGAGATCCCATGTGGTTCCCGCGTGCCAGGATCACGATCTGCACGCCGAACCGGGACCGCAGGAGTGATACCGCGGCCTCAGCGGTCGCGGGCGGCTCGGCCGGGTCCGCCGTGAACGTATTGGAGAAGCTCAGATCCACCTTGAGTCTGGTATCTGATATGAGCTTGCGCTCGCCAAGAAGGGAGCCGCACTTCTCCGCTTCGGCCAAGCATGTGAGCGCCTTCTCGTGCTCCAGTCCCTCTTCATAAGCCAGAGCCAGACTGCAGAGGGCGCGCACCAGGTGCTTTCGTGCCGAGCACTGCTTGAACATGGGTATCGCCCGCTCAAGACATGCTACCGCCTGCCTCGGATCGGTGGCATTGAGGCATGATCGGGCATGCAAGGTTATGGCCAGTTCGAGCCGCGCCCCAATACGGTCAAAGACGCGCTCGGCCCTTAGAATATGCTCAGATGAGGCATCCGATGGGGCCGCAACGGCCATGAGCCTGAGCGCCCTACCGGCCTCATAGAGGTCTCCGGTGCTTTCCGCAATCCCGGCCGCGGCCTCGGCGCATAGTCCGGCTTTCTTGCGCTGTCCCAATCCAACGTAAGCGGATGCGAGTCTTGTCTTGATTTCCGCATCCACATCCTTGGCGTGAAGCGATACCTCATCGGCACATTCCTCGAGCACTTGCCTTGCCTTCGTGAAATCGTGCTGGGCCATCAGCAGGTCTGCAAGCGTCTCGCGGGCAATCAGATAGAGCCTTGGATCCTCTTTGCATGCAGCGTGGGCAAGCGCGGCCTCGATAACGGCCCGGGCCGAGTCCGAGTCGCCCTTGATCAGTTCTATCCTGGCCCGGCATATTGACGCCTGCACCATGGTCCTGGCAAGATTCAGTGTAGTGGCGATCCGCTGGCATTCCAGAACGGCCTTGTGGGCTCTCTCGATCTCGCCGGTCTTGACAAGTGTGTTGGCAAGATTCAGAAGCCGCACTGCAAGGCTCGCGTCATCAGACTGTTGTCGCGCAATCTTCGCAGCCTTGGCCAGGAAGGCTGCGGACTCGCGGAAACGACAGAGATTCTTCTGGACAATGCCGAGGTTATTGAGGGCATTGCCCCTGGTCGTGAGGTCGCCGCACATACGCCCGAACGTAGCCGCCTGTTCCAGACATACGACCGCCTGCTGCCACCTGCATAGCCTTGCCAGAACATGTCCGAGCACAAGATAGAGCCGGGCGTCTTTCGCAAGGTCGCCTCCCGCCCCCTGCTTCTGTGCCTCTTCACATACTCGGGCCGCTTCCCCATAGCGGCCCACCAGGCAAAGCAGCGTAGCCTTCTCGGCCAGTAGATCACGCTTGCATCTGCCGGTGAACGAACCCAGGACACTCTCCACAAATGAAAGAGCCTCCTGAGACTGGCTCTGGCGTCTCAGGCAGGCTGACACTTTGACGACGGCGTCCAGTCTGGCTTCGTCATCGTCTTTTCCGATTACCGCCAGTGCCTTCTTGTAGTAGGCAAGGG
>CAZRAU010000016.1:0-40887 GCA_964598025.1 uncultured bacterium | reverse complement strand
CTTCCCAAAACATCGCCTTATGAATCCGCTTGAGTTCCCGCCATTCTGTGCTACTGTAATCCCCAAAACACTCTGGAGACTGTACCCATTTCTACATCACCCCCAAATCCCCCTCAACCCAAAACCCCACACTTTCCTATACATCAAGGAGTCAACGCACCCTCCATGTCACAAATCGATGTGGCCCGCCCGGCGATTGTGATATAATGGTCGTGTGTGGGACATGCCACCTGGGTGGGGTTCCACCGAGCTTGGGTGAATAGGCAACTGTGGTCACAATAAAAGGAGCCGACTCGAATGAAATCGTTTCTTATTATCCTCGTTGCATTGATACTGCTGGTCCCGATCGTGGCCGCGTCGGCCACCGTGACCAAAGAAGAGGCCGAGACCATAGGGACCAATTTCATAGATTTCATGATCGGTGTGAAGGGAGGCTGGGGTCCGGCGGAAGTCGCTGAGATAACCGCGGTCGAGGAGATCAGGCGGGGTGAAACGTTACTCGGTTATCATCTGTCGATTGCGCCGAGCGGCCACATCGTGGTCCCGTCGGTCAGGATGCTCTCTCCCGTGAAGTCCTTTTCCTTCTGCGATGACTTCGCGACCGAATCCGAAGAGGGGTATTGGCAGCTCCTAAAGGATGCGATGGAACACTCACTGCTTGCAATAGAAGATCCGCACGGTCCCTTGAGTCTGCTTCAGTCGGCCCCTGTGCCCGAGAGAACCGCGGAGCACTGGGACTGGCTCCTCGGAGGCGGCATGGCACCCGCCTCCATAGACACGGTGGGCCCCCTGATGAAGACCCACTGGGAACAGGGTGACCCATACAATACCAACTGCCCCATGGGTGACGGGGGCCGGTGCGTCGTAGGCTGCGTGGCGACTGCGGGCTCCCAGACAATGAGATACTGGAAACATCCCTCCTACGGAACCGGGAGCTATTCATACTGGTGGAACGGCGACCAGTCCTGCGGCGGAAGCACCTCCGGCGCTACGCTGAGCGCCGATTTCGATCATCCATATGACTGGCCGAACATCCTGCGCAGATACAATTTCGGCTATGACTCGACGGAGGCCGCTGCCGTGGCCGAGCTCTGTTCCGATGTGGGCATAGCCTGGAAGATGGACTACGGGCGATGCGGCTCCGGAGCATACACCGAACGGGGTCTCACGGTGTATCCGACGTGGTTTAAGTACCTGGACACGATAACCGGATACGACAGGGCGGATTACGGAAGCGCTGAGGCCTGGTTTGCCTTGATCAAGGCGGAGTTCGACGCCGATCCGCCGCGCGTCATCCACTATCGCATCTACGGTCATTCCATAAACTGCGACGGCTACATAGACGCCGGCATCAACTACATCCACCTCAACTACGGCTGGGGCGGATCCTCCGATGATTGGTACGCCGTGGACAGCCTTTACTGCCCCTGGGCCGGCTGCGACCCCATGGTTGAGTTCATGATGTGCGGTATCGAGCCCGGAGCCGACTTCATAGACGCTACAACCGGCCCCCTGGGTGACGGAGGCGACACCTACGGCGCGGCGTGGGGCGACTATGATGATGACGGTGATGCGGACATCTACCTGGTAAACAGCGGCAGCGCCAACCGGCTCTTAAGCAACGATGGAGACGGCGCCTTCACCGACGTTACCGCAGGCCCCCTGGGAGACACCGGGCACGGGCGCGGGGCCTCATTCGCCGACTATGACCGTGACGGCGATCTCGATCTCTACCTCTGCAACACTTCGGGAGAGGCGAACAGGCTTCTCCGGAACGACGGCGGATCGTTCACGGATGTTACAAGTGGACCCCTGGGTAGTACCGGGGACACCGAGGGCGCGGCCTGGGCCGACTATGATCACGACGGAGACCTGGATCTCTATATTGTCAACAACGGCTCAGCTAATGTGCTAGTTGAGAACATGGGGGGCGGCGCTTTTGTGGATGTGTCCCTAAGCCCGGTAAACGATGCCGGGGACGGCTACTCGGCGACCTGGGCGGACTACGATAATGACGGCGATCCGGATATCTACCTCGTGAACGACGGGGCCAACCGTCTGTTTCGAAACGATGGCGGGATCTTCACAGATGTGACTGCAAGCCCTTTGAACGACGGCGGTAACGGCCGCGGCGCGGCCTGGGCCGACTATGATAATGACGGTGACCTTGACCTTTACCTCACCAACCGGGGCTCGGCGAACAAGCTGTTTCGAAATGACGGGTGGGCCTTCAGCGATGTCACGAATGGGCCCATGGGGGACGCCGGAAACAGCATGGGTGCGGCATGGGGCGACTTCGACAATGACGGCGATCTCGACATCTATGTTGCCAATGACGGCAGTGGCAACAAGATCATCAGGAACCGGGGCGGCGGGGATTTCCAGGATGCCACGGTCATCCCGCTGGGTGATGGCGGCGGCGGGAAGGCTGTCGCCCGGGCGGATTGCGACGGGGACGGCCTGGTCGATGTCTACGTTGCCAACACCGGTGGTGGGAACCTGCTTTTCCATAACGAATACCAACCTGCGAACCACTGGCTGCAGGTCAAACTGGTCGGCACGACTTCCAATACATCGGCCATCGGTTCACGCATCCGCGTAGTCACAGGAGACCGCACGCAGATGAGGGAAATCGGCGCGGGCTCCGGATACTGCTCCCAGAGCTCTTACCTCGCCGCATTCGGAACAGGCGATTCGGCCGTAATGGACACGATTGAGGTCACCTGGCCGAGCGGGACGGTTTGGGACACGGTCGCGGTCGCCGCCGATCAGGTGGTTACCCTGACCGAATACGATGTCTCCGGTATGGAGACGGCTGCCGGGCAGTCATCGGGCTTCATGCTTCATGCCTGCCGGCCCAACCCCTTCGACAGATCCACGACCATACGGTACACGCTCGGAGACCGGGCACCCGTTCGAATAAGAGTCTATGATGTTTCGGGCAGGGCAGTGAGAACGCTGGTGGATTCTCAGGCTCAGAGCCCGGGTGAGCACTCTGTTTCCTGGGACGGCAGGAACGAGGCGGGTGCGAACGTTTCCTCGGGGATCTATTTCTACAGACTCGAAGCCGGTACCTTCAAGGCGACCCGAAGCATGGCCCTGCTCCAATAGGACTGCGGGCATGTAGCGTCGGGGTTCCATCCCCGACGGATGCGTCGGCCACGGAGAGCCGACGGCACACAAACCGGTCGTTGCCGCAGGAGCGGCAACATTGTATAGCCGGTACCTACACGGCCTATGGCAATGCGCATATTCTTCACGGGGAAGTCATTGGTAAACCCGTCGCCGCATTCACCTGGTAGAACCAGTCTCCACCGTGGTGTTCGCCAAAAGGCCCTGACTGCGGCCGGCATCAGACCCTTGGACTCGCTTGCTGCATGTGACTCCCATATCAACTGGGACGGCGCTCCCAGCTTGGGGATCTCCCACTTGGCATTCTCCTCAACAGGATTGAAGGCCCAGACCTGGGTCCCCATGAAACGAACCGCCATTACTGCGATGCATAGCCCCTGGCTGCGCTTCACGTGGTACCACCCTTGGTGCGTTTGACCATTTCACCTGAATGGACCACCATAACGTGGACACAATAGCAAAAAAACGCATGATGTCAGAACGGCCCCTATTTCGGTTACCTTTCAGGCGCCCGGTCTAAACCGGTTCCCGACCAATCCACAATACTCCTGCGGGCCCATCCACCCCCCACACAGACCGGAGCGGAGGATCAGGTTCGATTTTGCGGGATCCGACCCCTGCCTTGTTTTGTATAATACTAGTGGAAGTCGATGACGCGAGCTATGCGACGGGCTCTGCCCGGATGGATCTCGGAGGCGCCTTACCTTACGAGCGGCCCCGGCCGCAAGGGGGGTGTGATAGCGATGTCTCCGAATGCTTCGCTGAGAGCCGATTATGGGAAATGCCTCTATGTCGGGCTCCTTGTAGCTACGCTTATCCACGCAGCTGCCTTTGCTTTCTGGCCGGAGTATGTGCCGTCGGTCCTCCGGCCCAGAAAGGTTGAGTTCGTGTTTCTCGAAGAGGTGGCTGAAATAGTGATCCCGCCTCTCCCCAAGGAAGCCGCCAGTCCCGCGGATGCCATTGACATCATTCCGAGTGATGATGTCGGTCTTGACGAGACCATCGGACCGAATTTCGTCGATCTCAAGGACCTGCCGATCGTCAAACCACCACCCCTAGAAGGACCATCTGTTTACATCGGATTCGACACCGAACCCAGGCTCTTGATGGCTGCAAAACCGACCTACCCGGAACTTGCCCGGAAAGCCGAGATGGAGGGAAGGGTGACCGTCCTTGTCACGATTGATGAGAGCGGCAGAGTCATTCAGGCTACGGTCGGACACTCCGACGCAGAAATCTTCAACCAGGCCGCGATCGAGGCAGCCCTCAAGTACGTGTTCAGCCCCGCGGAGCAGAACGGCATACCGGTCAGGGCCACAATAGGAGTGTCATTCAAATTCACGCTGAGCGAATGACGGCGCCGCCGAAGCGCGAGTACCGAGCGAGGAGGGGCCTTGCGGCGAACCGGCCCACGTCGGCCGCGGAGACCCGACGCTACATGGGGGCCGAGCGAAGCCGTTCGCGGAGCAGTGAATGTAGTCCTCAGCAGCGAGCGAACGGCGAGCGAAGCCAAACACATCGGGCACGCGAGCCCGTCACCACAGAAGCCGCAATGCTACGCACAAAACCCTTGGCAAGCGCCGTCCCGTTCAGTAACTTCATCAAGTGATGTCCAAGGTGGTGAACATGCGCAGGTCATATTACATCTCTATGGTTGTTATCTTCGTTGCCGCCGCGATAGGGCTTCGGTGCGGCACGGAGAGGGCGACGGGACCGGAGATACCGGAGTATGGCGTGACACCGGATTCGGCCGACGTCGAGATCAGTTCCACCCAGCAGTTCGTGGTCGAGTTCGCCGCCACACCCGCAAAGGTGACATGGTACGTCGACGGCACCTGCGGCGGCTCGCCAAGAACCGGCATGATAACACCCGACGGTCTTTTCATCGCCCCCCATGAGATCCCACCCGGAGGCTACGTGACCATCACAGCCAAGGCTGTGCTGGACACCACCGTCCGGGAAACCGCCAAGGCCGTTATCCATGGTGGATCCGGCACGCCCTTCATACAGATAAGCCCGGATTCCGTCACCGTCATCCTGGGCGATTCCACCTCATTCTCGGCCGCCGGACCCGGATGCCCCTTGGCCGACCCATCATGGTCGGTAACGGTCGTTTCGTCGGGATCCGACCCCGCCGGCGACATGAGGTCCGACGGCACCTATGTCGCTCCGAGTGCCATCCTGGGCGATCTGAAGCTCATGGTTGCCATCGAAAGCCCCGATTGCCCAGGCAAGTTTGGCATCGCCGAGGCGGTGGTAAGAAAGCCCGAGATGTTCGTCGTCCAGTTTGAGGAGTTCTCGGACAGCTCCGGTGTCGACATATCAAGAACCGCTCCGTGCCATGGAGGGGGGTTTGCCGTCAACGGTCTTGACGCCCCCGACGAGTGGATTGTTGTACCATACGAGGTCAGGGCCGGTGGAGAGTATGCAGCCGAGATCCACTATTTATCCGGTGAGGATGACACGCTCAGGGTGACCCTTGCTGAAGCAGGATGCCCGAATACGACTTTGCCGGCGGAGATCGATTTCGTAATCGATGAGGGCGATGGTTTCAGGTGAAACTCCAGGTACCTCGATGCTGCCGGGAGCAGCACTTTGAAACTCACTGGCGGCAGTTGCAGCTTCAAACTGACGGTGACGGAGTTTGACTATATTTCGGGACTCGGTACGCCACGTCTCGACTATATCGTCTTCCGCCCGCAGTGAGCGGCGTTACTCAACCCCCAGCTCTTCCAGCACATTCCGGGCGCCGTCCACTCGATCTGCTATGAAGAGCACATAGCGCATATCCACGCTTATCGATCTCGTGAGGTCGTCCATGAAGAGTAAATCGCTGGTCATGGCCTCGTAGTTGCCGTCGAAGAGGCAACCGACCAATTTCCCCCTGCCGTTGATCAGGGGGCTCCCCGAGTTGCGCCCGTGTAATCGTGAGTGGTGAGAACATCCACCGGGTCGTCGTACGTCCCACGGTCCGGCAATAGCAGAAGGGCCAGCGCGCAAGACCGCCAGATCAATCTCAGGTGTCGACGAAACGGCAAGCTCATCTTTCCCCTCCGATCGTGCGGCTTGCTGCCGGGAGTAGCCTCGAAGCGGTCAAGGTCATTGCTCCGGCAGATCCGGGTCGATTCCGTGTATGGTTTCCCGGAACCACCGTTCGGCCTCTTTCGCCTTGCCGGGAAGATCGGCGGGGCCGCGCACGAAGTGCAGATCCACCAGTCTTTGAACAACCTCCGGCGGCAATTCGTAATGTATGTACCGTGTTCCGAAGTCGTAGTGGATCGGATGATATCGCATGCGCAGGCTCTGCATCAAAGAGCCCAGGATGATCCTGTTGTAAAGATCCATCGCCTCGATCCAGTTGCCGCGGTTGATCTCCTTCTCGACAAAGCCTGAGAAGGTGTCGAAGCGCAGTATCAACCTCTCCATCCCTATCTTCATGCGGTCGAGGAACGCGGCACGATCCAGGGTGGGTATGCGGACGGCGCCCATCTTGTTGAAATGGAACCTGGAGGCGGCGTGGATTTCCGGTTCTAGGAGCTTATTGGGCTCGCTATGCTTGAACACGGCGAAGTCGACCAGCATGAACTTGGACGTGCCCTTGAGTCTGTAAAATGCCTGGACATAACCATGGGTCGAGGCGGGCGGCACATCAAACTTGAGCTCTATGGGTGCCAGGGATACCAGGGCCGCCTCCGCCACAGGAAACACATCCCCGACCCTCTCATCCACAGCATCCACGCATATGTCAATGTCCGACCAGCGATCGAGGCGGCCGAAAGCGACGGCACCGCCTTCCCACAGGGCATGAACGTATTCCAGAGGCTCCATAGCGTCCACGAGCGCTTGTACAACACCCTCCCGGCTCACCATCTCCTTGGGCATCGGATCACCAGCCTCCCCAGGTCCTTATGGCTTGTCCCGTTCCAGTTTCTCCTCGACACTCTTCACTTTCTCACCCATCGTCTGTGCCTTGTCGGTGCGCGTGCCCACCTTTATGACCGTGGAGATCCGCGGAACCCCCATCTGATGAAGCACCTCATGGCATCTCCTAATGGCGCTGAAGACATCATCCCACTCACCCTCCACATTGGTTCCATACGCATGGAGCCTCGGTTTGAGCCCGGCCTCCTCCAGGACTCCCTCACAGGCAGCTACATACTTGGAAAGGGACAGCCCGACCCCAATAGGTATTATTCCCAGGTCTGCAATGACTTTCATGCTCTCCTCCCTCCTCTTTCGCCCACCACCTTCAATAATTCCAGACCTGCGGCCAAAGGTCAACCACCCAACCCCGTGCTTTTCCGTTGCGCGGGCCCTCCCCCATGTGTAGACTTCTAAGCTGCAACAATAAGGTTTTGAACCCCTCACCAGCCTTAGACAGGAGGAATGTACCTTGAAAAAGATGAAGAAAATACTGGTCACCGGTTCAGTCGGACAGATCGGCTCCGAACTCACGCTGGAACTCAGACGCCGGTATGGTGCGGAGAATGTCATTGCCACGGGGCGTAAGACCAAACCCTCCGCCCAGCTCCGTGATTCCGGGCCTTTCTACTTCATAGATGTCGGCAACATCGAGACCGTCGAGGAAGTTGTCAAGAAGCACGACATAGACACCGTGTATCATATGGCCGCCATACTCTCGGCGACCGGCGAGAAGAACCCCCAGCTTTGCTGGCATGTCAACATGGATGGAACCATGAACATCCTGGAACTGGGGCTCAAGTATGAGATGGCAAGAATCATAGTCCCGAGTTCCATAGCAGTATGGGGAGCCGGCGTGCCCCTTGATGACACGCCCCAGGAGACCGTGCTCAAGCCTACCACAATGTATGGGGTTACCAAGGTTTGCGGCGAACTTCTCGGGGACTACTATGTCCGGCGCTTCGGCCTGGATGTCCGGGGCCTTCGGTATCCGGGCATAATCTCGCATGAAACGTTGCCCGGAGGCGGCACCACTGACTATTCCGTGGAGATATTCTACGAAGCCGTGGACAAAGGCAAGTATGAGTGCTTCCTCAAAGCAGACACCATGCTTCCCATGATGTACATGCCGGATTGCATTAACGGTACCATCCAGCTCGCGGAGGCGGATTTCTCGAAGCTCAAGCACCATTGCGACTTCAACCATGCAGCGACGAGCTTCAATCCCGCCCAGCTGGCTGCCGAGATAAAGAAGCATGTCCCCGGGTTCGAGATCACCTATAAGCCCGATTACCGCCAGGACATAGCCGACTCGTGGCCTAACTCGATCGACGATTCCGCAGCTCGGAAAGAATGGGGCTGGAAGCCTGAGTGGGACCTGGCCTCCATGACCGCGGACATGCTCAAGCACCTGCGTGCTCGCAAGGAGGCCGGTACGCTTTACGAGAGGTGAGAGGTAGCACGTATGCCTGAAGCCAACGCCGGGAGTGAACGGGGGGCCGACGCCGCATAGGACATTCGTTGCCATAGGAGCGGCAGTGCCATGCCGGCCATGTTGGAGCGATGCCGGGCACGCTCACCTGGGCATTAGGTACACGGGATTGGTGAAGGCAAGCGGTATGCCATCCTTGTCATAGATCTCGACACGCGCGAAGCATGGTTTCTCGACCCTTATAGGGAACTCGTTTCGTGTGTTCTCTATTGTGTCGGATCTTATTACCTTCGGCTCATCCGTATCCCGGATCTCCACCTGGATCAGGCGCACCTCGATGTCGTTTCGCCACGGCTCCATGTGGATCCAGCCCCCCACATCCTTGTGCTTGTCGACAAAGAGCGTGTCCCCCATCAGCGCATCGTCGACTCCGAAAAAGAGTTCGGACTTCCAAAAGAAAGGATCGCCGAAGACCATCTTCCCCGAGCGCATGGCATCCAGCAGGTCATCGGCGTCGTCACTCACCGACCATATCCAGGTCGCGAAAGGATTGGGCTCCATATAGGGGCCCCACCTTCCACCGTGGCTGTCACTCGAACCAAAACCCATCAGCCTGACCCCGTTGGCCAGGGCAAGATCCCAGAGTCTTAGATGATCCGCAAGCGAACCCGCACCCCTGAATAGATATCCGACCTCAAGCAGGTCCGCCCCCCATGCGCCGCCCTCGACTATCGGCCCTGCGACCTGTTGGAAGTAAGCCTCATTTACCAGCCCCTCTTTCCGAGACAGGTCCCGCAGCGACAGGTCAGGAGGCAGGGTCTCCCCATCGAACCTCATCGGCCTGAGCGCCGCCCCGAAGGGATGATCGACACAGACAATCCCGCCCATGTCTTGGATGGATTTGATCCACTCGCTGCGGGCCATGTCGTTTCTGACCCACGTGTTTTCATATGTCGACTTGTCTTTGGGAAGAAACGCGTTCATATGGGGCATCGTAGGGAGATGCAACAGGCCTACTTCCACACCGATGTACTGCTTGACGCCATACTTGTCCCCGTACCTACGCACCAGCTTTCTTACCGTATTGTACTGGTTCTCACCGGCCGGCCTGGAGCTTACTATCTTCAGGCTGTCCAGAGCGACCTCAATGGTCTCCCCGCTTCGGGTCGCCATCTCGATGCGGCACGAGCTCAGCGTATTGTCATCCCCGTTGGGCAATGGAGCAAGAGCCGCCTCCAGATCGAGCACAAGATCCAGGTTCTCGCCGACGATCTGCACCTGCTGTACAACGGTCGTGTCCCCGATTACCTCGCGCCCCTTTGTCGCCCGCTGCACCAGATCGAATACGGCGCGGTGCCGGCCCCCCGGGTGCCATGAGAAATCGAACGCGATCCTCATAGAGGCGTCCTCACCGAGCCCCCGGACCCGGCCCCAGGTTCGGAATTCGAGCCCACTGGTCACGGGACGGCAGAAATTCACCAGCCTGACCTTGCCTCTCTCAGATGCAAGCGCAAACTCGAGCCTGTTCGGCTTTCGGGATGCCGGGTCGGATTGCACCGCGACGCTGAGCCGTCCATTCGTCAACTCGAGGTGGCTACCACGCGCGGGGCGGCGAACATCGATTCTGGTAAGGCTGCGAGCACGGCTATCGGCGAAGACCAGCGCAGACGAATCAGCGCTGAACACGGCATCCTTGAAGTCAACAGCGACGTCATCGGCGAAGCCCTCGAAGAGAAACTCATGGTCGGTCCACCATATTACATCGAAGCCGCTCTTGAAGGCTTCGCAGCACTGGGACTCCATGGACGCCGGCAGGTCGTTTCCGTTGTGGTTGGAATGGCCGTGGATGTGCATCTGTACAAGGTAGCTCTTCAGATCCGAAAAGGCGGAACCCGGACGGGATGCAAAAGCAGGCGCGAGTGACAGCAGAAGCGCGGCCGGCATGAGCACAAGGCCGGCGCGTCGTGCCGCCGCTGCGCTCGACAAACGCAGATTCAATGCTGCCGCTCTGAGACGGCTGCGGGAACACCTGATGCTTGAGATCATTTTCATGGCTGACCGTCACCCAAATACTAATCAAGCCGACCAAGGGCGGTCAAGCCCGCTATTGCGGCGCCGCGAGCAAAACAGAGGCTATGCCCCCCTTACAGTCTCCCATATTCGCTTAGGACCCTCAACCGATGCCGCATCGTTCTTGCATGGTCTGCATCATAAGACCCGCAGGCTTGAGACCTGTGCCGTAGAAGCGCTGGAAAACGGGGCCCCGAAGCTATATACTTAAGTGTTAGAGAGGGTAGGTGTGATGCGGACTTCCATAGTGCCTTGGGTTGGATTGTCGCTCTTTTTCCTCGGCTCTGTCCTCGCGCCCGGCATCAATGCTCAGCAGGCCCGATCTCTTAGCAGAGAAGATGTGAGAATGGTGGATGTGCCGGGAGAGCAGGTGATCGTCTTGCATGGAGGTGAGGACGGGCAAGCCAAACTCCCGAGCCTGGCGATTTCGCCTGCGTATGCATATGTGGCGTTCGACGTCCGTCTGAACGGTAGCACCAGGGCCCATCTCTGCCGGCTCGCTAGAGGCGGCGAGGGCCGAGACGTCCGTGAGGAAGTCATCTCCCCGGAGGATGCCATGTCCCTGGCGCCCTCGGTTGCGGTGGGAGAAGATGGCACCGTATGGCTGGCGTGGGCCTCGTATCGGGACAACATGTGGACCATCAACGGGTGCCGGATTACGGATATGCGCCCCTCGCCGGTGATGGAAATCTCCGGTCCCGGCGGTTTCAACAGCCAGGTCAAGGTGGTTTCCAAAGGCGGCACCACATGGTTCGCATGGATTCTCTGGGAAGATGGCGTCTATCGCATCATGGCCAACACGATTGATGGAGAACTCGGAAGACCCCAGGCGATCTACGAAGGGGCCGACCCCCTCGGGCGGGTCGACCTGCAGGTGGTTTCCGAAGACCGCTTGGTCTTCGCCTGGGATGAATACGTCGACGGGCGTTACGCCATACGGATGAGAGAAAAGACGCGCGACGGCCTCCAACCGGTCCAGGATGTCTCGGGAACGGCCCCCTCAAACAACTATGGACCTTCCTTAGCCGCCGGCAGTGACGGAATACTTGCCGTCTGGAATCGGGTTCCCCTGGGGGGTACCGAATGCCGGCCTGCGGCAAGGATGTATCCAGGCACGCTTTACGAGGAGGGCCTCGACTCTCCCAAGCACAACGAGACCTGGCGCGTCAATTGCTTCGGCGACGGTGAGGGCAACACGTGGATACTCTGGCTCAACCGGCTTGGCCACGCCAGCACCCGCATGTACGCAAGGCTGATCGGATCCGGCGGCCTGAGCGAGACTTGCCGCATACGGTTCGAACGGCAAGAGCGGATCTTCATGGATTATGCCGAATGCGCCTGCGACGGCAACCTGGTCCTGGCCTGGGACTCACACGGAGCGGTCGCTCTCTGTGAGATTGAGCTGCCCACCCTGAAGGCCGGTAAGCCGGAATCCTTGGAGGGTGAGCGCGCAGAAATCCCTGAGGACGGCTATGGGGGCGGAACACGTGAGACTATCGCATACACAACGACCTGTGACGGCGATTCGGTGAGCGTCTATTTCGGCGACTACCACAACCACACTTCGGTCTCGGACGGACGGGCCTACCCGGACATGTCCATGCTATTTGCCAGAGACACCAGGCGTTTGGACTTTGTGTGTATTACTGACCACGACGGCCCGCTGATGCCTTCGGAGTTCGCATGGAATAATACGGTGGCCGACATGCTGACCAGGGAAGGCGATTTCGTTTGCCTGCATGGGTTCGAAGTCAGTCAGGACTGGGCGGAGAACGACTTCGGACACTGGAACATGCTCTTTCCCGGCCCTTCTACAATCGTAAGATATGAGGAAGGCATGACCCCCGACGACCTCTACCGGATTGCCCGCGAATACGGTGCCGTTGTTATCCCCCATCACGTGGCCAAGACATTCGCCCCCCACAGCTGGGAGTACCATGATCCTGTCACAGAGCCCGTGGTGGAGATGTGCTCTCTGCACGGCGTATTCGAGACAGGAGAGGGCTTCGAGGACGATCCCAGCATGGTTGCAGGTCGTTTCGTCGAGGACGGCTTGGCCAGGGGGTACAAGTTGGGCTTCGTCGGGGCCAGCGATTTCCACAACTGCTTCCGATCGCTGACCTTGGAGAGGGGACTCACCGGCGTATACGCCGGATCGCTTGCGCCGGAGGAGATCTTCGAGGCCATCAAGCACCGAAGGACTTTCGCCACTACAGGCTGCCGGGTCGTCGTAGACTTCCGCTGCAACGGGAAGTTCATGGGGGAGGAGTTGGAGACATCGGGCGGTATCAGGTTCTCCGGTTATGCCGAATCACCGGATTCCATCGCTTCGATCGAGATAGTGAGCGGCGGAGATACAGTATTCGAGACCCGGGTCCTTGACACCAGTGCTTCCGTCGACTGGCGGACCGCGGCGCCGGACTCCGAGACTTATTACTACTTGAGGGTCAGGACTCCCGCCGGCGGCCTCGCATGGTCCAGCCCAATCTGGATAAGCCCCGGTCGATAAGCCCTGCTGCGTATACGGCCAGCAGCATATGGACAGGCAAGAGGAAGCGCGCCTTGAAGAGCGTCGCGGCGTGGACCAGGAGGAAGTAGATCAGGACGAAGAGTATGAGGTTCCTCCTGGCGGCATCACGCTCGAGGACCAGCACGCCCATGACGCCCCCCACCCATACCACGAAGAAAAGCACCGGCGTCAGGATTCTCAGAAACGCATAGAGAGCCGGAAGGTCACGATTGCTGTAGTCACGCCTGACCTGTGAAAGTGCGACCGCCGGGGATATCCAATCGGAATCGAACAGGCGCGGCAATGTCTTCCCGATCCGCTTGAGATGGAAGGCGGGATCCTGCCTGACGCTGGCGGCCCACCGCCTGTATGCCTCCGTCTGCCTTTGAGCCTGCGTCCCCCACGTCCTCCATTCCGGGGTGACTTCCTTTATGGTCTTGCCGGTGGTGACAAGCCAGAGGTTGAAGGCCGTATCGTTGCTGATTAGAATGGGTCCGCCGCAGACAATGGTGTTTCGTATTGCCCAGGGAGACAGCACCGCCAGAAGCGTACCCACAAGCACCGCCGCGAGCGCGAGCCGTCGCCGAAGCGGCCTTGCCGCCGTGCCCTTTCTGATAAGCAACCATGCCGCCACGAGCAGCGTGAAGAAGAAAGAGATCGATCTGGTCAGGGCGGCCGCTCCCGACACCGCACCTGCTCCGGCTGTTGCGCTTGTACCTCCGGTGCTCAAGGTCCTCTCCAGCAGATAGTACGAGAGCAGGAAGAGCGGGATGTAGAGCACTTCGGTCATGAATCTCATGTAGATGAGGACCATCCCGGGGTACAGGGCAACCAGGATTCCGGCTATGAGCCCTGCCCTTCCGTTCAGAAAACGGCGCCCGAGCAACGCCACTCCTGCGACTGTGATGCCCCTGAGTATGCTCTGCACGACAAGGGCGGGCCAGAATCCCGAGCCGAATAATCTCAGGATACCGGCCAGAAAAAGAGGGTAAAGCGGGGCCCTTACTATGAACCCGTCCTGCCAGACCCCGTGTGCTATGCCCTCCGCCTGGGGATAATAGTATTTTTCATCGAAACGCAGCACAGGGTGACGGCAGTAATAGGCTGCCAAGAGCGAAATGACGACCGCACCTGCCACAATGACGGCAAGCCGGATGGCGAACCGACAGGAACGCGTGTAGGTCAGTTTGTTCAATTCCTCACTCTGCCGCCGGTCGGGCCTGTCCGCCCCGGACAGACCGGGACCATGCTACTGGATATACCCGAGCGCCCTCAGGCGTTGTTTCTCTTCCGGGCTGAGCTCCGTCGAGCGCGCGGTCGCACCGGCCTTTTCGCCTGGGAGCCACCAGACATATGCACCGGCCTCCGCCCGGCCCCGGTCGGCGTCGAAAGCCCCGGGGAGCCCCATCGCCAGCTTCGGTGTAAGCCTGAGGCCCGTCCCCATGGGCAGCACTTCCCCTACTCCAGAGTGGATCACAGGCGCCATACCCGGTCCCCCGACGATCTTCAACCGAATTCCGGCGTCTTCAGGATCGACGTCGAAAAGCAGGATCTGTTGCTTGAGCGCCACCACGTCGGCATGAAACCCCGTGCTGTCTTCGTTGATTTCGACCGAGAGATCTCCGCCGGCCACAAGCCGGTCAAGCTTCGTCAGGCGTGCGCTCTCATCCACGTGCACATCCACTGCATAGGCAGGGCCCTTTCCGTCACCAGTGAATCCAAGCCTCCATCCGCTTATGCGGCTTCCCGGAATCCCTTGAAGAACGGCCAACAGCGAATCTCCAACGGCCCCCGCCCTTCCCCACAGATTCACAAGTTCGCCCGGATCATCCTTGAGATTGTACAGCCACACCAGTGACGTTGCCGGCTCAAGCATCAGCTTCCAATCGATCGATCTTATGCATCTGCTCCCCGGGGATTTTGCCAGGGTGCTCTCGCACAAATCCAGGTCTGCCGGGAGAAGGCTGTTGGGCCGGCTGCGCATAGACCGGCCCTGCATGATCAGAAGATCCAGGTCCCGACCCTCGCGATGATGCTCGTCGGAAACACCGGCCAGACCTACTATCGTGGGAACCAGGTCCATAAGGGCAGCAGGGTCCTTAAGCCTCTGTGGCTTCCGGTAACGTCCGGGCCAGTTGAAAACCAACGGGACCCTTATTTCCTCTTCATGGGTGCTGTAACCGTGAGACCCCACACCGTGTTCCCAGAAAGCCTCGCCGTGGTCGGCTGTTATGATGATCAGCGTCCTCTCCCTCATACCGGCAGCCTCGAGGAACGCGACAATGCCGCCTATGCCGTCATCGGAGAACCGGATGCAACTGTCATACAGGAGTTTCTCGCGCTCTATGACCTCCTCGGCCGGCCTGTCGCCCGCCCGGTTTCCGGCTGGGCCGGGACTGAAGGGATCCACCGTGTCCCCCCGCTGCACCATGCCGACGTACTTTATCGGAGGCCTATAGGGCCAATGGACGTCGAAGTAGTGGATCAAGGCGAAGAAGGGCTCAGGGGCGTTTCTCATAAGATCTATCGCATCCGAGGTCGTCTTGACCGCATCCCGTTTGTACTTGGCCGCAGCACTCACCTCGTCGAACCCCTTCAGAACCTCGAAGCGGTCTGTAATCCCCAGCATATTAACCACAGCCAGCGTCGTATATCCTCCGGGGCCGAGAACCTGCGCCAGCGTGACAATGCTGTCAGGCATGATCGACTCCCATCCCAACACGCCATGCTGGAACGGGTACAGTGAGGTCAGGAAACTCGAGAAAGAGGTCTTCGTCCATGGCGCCGCGGCGATAGCGGTCTCAAACAGGACGCCGGTCCGTGCAAGCGAGTCTATGACCGGCGAGGTGGGACGATCGTATCCGTAGCAGCCCAGGTGATCCGAGCGCAGGGCATCGACAACAACAAGCACGATGTTGGGACGCTGCCGGTCCTCGGTAGGCGAGCAAGTGATACAGGCGATAACCAGAAGTAGGCAAGCGGCCGCAGTCACCGTGCGGCAAATCCTCTTCACTGCTTTCGGCATGGCAGAACCTCCACCGCAGCCAAGAGAATAGCAGATGCAGGATCGATTGGCAAGATCGTCCCCGGCAGGTGCGCACACCCGACTTGTAGATGAAAGCCGGGTATGGTATGGTGAAGCCGCCGTGATGGACATGCCGACAATGACAGACACCAAGAACCGCCTACATGGAGAGTCGCACCGCTACCTTTTTGCCGGGCTGGTTTTCATCTCGGGGCTTGCGCTTTACATCGCCACCCTGCCCCCGTCGATTCTCCCCGGCGACAGCGGCGAGCTCATAGCTGCATCGCATACGCTCAGTATCGCGCACCCGCCGGGGTATCCGCTCTACCTCATGATCGGCAAACTCTTCGCCTCGGCCGTGGTGTGGGGTTCGGTGGCACACAGATACAACCTCCTGTCCGCCGTCCTGGCTGCCGCCACGGCAGCTCTTTTCTACCTTCTGCTCATAGAGATCGGGGCACGCAGGATGGTGGGGCTTGGAATCGCTCTTGCCGTCGCCACCCACCAGGCTTTCTGGCTGCAGGCCGCCGCCACCGAGGTCTACACGCTCAACGCGCTTTTCACAGTGACTCTGCTCTACGCGGGCGCCGCATCCAGGAGGTACGGGGAGAGATCTTTCCTGCTGCTTGCATATATGGGCGGTCTTGCCATTTCACACCATCTTACAATGATCTACGCTCTTGCGGGCGCCATGTTGTTTCCCGTAATTCTCTTCAGGATCGTCCCCCGCCCGCGAACCATCATCGGCTGCGTCTTCCTTGGACTGCTTGGTCTTACGGCCTGGCTGTACATTCCGATTAGAGCAGGCCTTGCACCACCCCTCACCTGGGGCAGGACAGATACCCTGGCCGGTTTTGTGTCCCACATAACGGCGTCCAGGTACGCGTGGAGACTGAAGACCTTCGATTCCCTCGCAAGGATCGGCGATTTCCTCAGATTCTTCCGACTGATTGCTTCGGAGTTCGGGCTGCCCTTGGTCGGCTTGGCGGCGCTGGGCGTCGCCGTGACCTTGAGGAGATTGTCATACATCGCCGGGGCCTTGGCCGTGATAGTCCTCTGCGCAATCCACTTCGCTGCGTACAACATACCGGACATCCAGGGCCATATCCTGCCGGCCCTGATTGGGATCGGCATGCTGGCCGCGATCGGCATCGAGAGAGTACTCGCCGGGGCAGGTAGGAGGTCCCGCACTTTCGGCGCGCTGATGACCATCGTGGTCTTCGCCGTCCCGGCGGTCAACATCGCTACGCTCTCCCCCAGACAGGACGGATGGCTTGCACACGACTACGCCCGGGCCATAGCCCAGAGTGCCCGCACAGCGTGTGGTTCGTCGCCCATCATCATCACTGCGGCGGACCTCGCCGGCCTGTCGCTGGCATATCTGGCCTATGTGGAGGAACACGACGTCACGATCTATATGCGGGGCATATCACATCCTTCGGTCATACGAAGCAGCGCGCCTACCCGCTCGATCGGGGAGGCGATCGATGTCGCATCCCGCAACTTCGGCCGGTCCCGGCTGTGTGTCCTTGGAGGTGTCGAAGCCGAGGGACTAGCGGCAGAGAGATCGATATGCGGAATGGTGTGGGTACCCGATGGGGGCGGATCCGGTTGCTCTTCACCGTATGATTATGCGATGAGAGGTGTCGGCGCAGAGCACAGGGACTTCTTCTCGAGAGCGCTTTCGGCGGAGTACTACCTGCACCTTGCGACATGGCACTACCGACGACAGGAAGTCCCGAAGGCGGCTGAGTACATCGAGATCGCAACGGACCTTGCGCGCGGCGATGCCCAGACCTATGTGGACGCATCAAGACTCTATATAGAGATGGATCGGCTCGAGAATGCGGAGACCCTGCTTCTTGAGGCAGTGGCTGCAGAACCGACCCACTTCTTCGCCCACTTTGCCCTGGCCAATGTCTATCAGTTGGACGGGCGCACGGCGGATGCCGTGAGGGAATATGAGAAGGCGCTGAGAGGCAATCCGCAGCCCGCTCCCAGCCACATCAACCTGGGGAACCTTTACCTGACAGAGGGCAGATACGACGAGGCCGCCGGGCACTATCGGAAAGCGTTGGACCTGGACGCCTCAAACCAGGCAGCTTCGCTCGGAATGGCAGCCGCCCTCGAATCGGCCGGCCGGCCTCAGGAAGCCGTCGAGTATCTCGATGACTTGATCCTCGCCGATCCGGGGCAGGCCTCGGCTTTTCACGCCAAGGCTTCCCTCCTGATGAAAAGCGGCCGCTCCCAGGAGGGGCGCAGGACCCTAAGAGCCGGGCTGAGGGCATCCCCCCAGGACCCAATACTCCTCTCGGACATGGGCCTCTATTTCCTCAGAAGCGACCAACCGGATTCGGCCGCAGCCTTCTTTGAGCAGGCCGTAACCCTGCGGCCGGATCTCCTGACCGCCCGCGGCAACCTGGCCGTCGCCTACGAGAGACAGGGCCTGATACCGGAGGCGGCAGAACAATACCGGAAGTATGTCGAACAGGCCCCGCCAGGCGCGGCCAGGCAAATGGCCGAACGCGCCCTCCAAAGGATCCTCGGAGAGACCGCTGACTGACCACCACCACCGCCGTCCGGTGCCGATACCGATGCGGGGGCGGAGCGAAGGCGCTCGGGGAGCAGTGAATGTAGTGCTGAACAGCGACAGAGCGCCGAGCGCAGCAATACCCGTCGGCCACGGAGACCCGACGCTACGCAGGCGCGATGGGGTCCTCCATGCGGTTTACGAAAGCCAGGACCACGATGCCCACCATGACCACCACCACCGCCGAAACGAACGACATCTTGTATGAAAAGACCTCGCCGGCTCCCGACCTCACGAGAGAATCCACGATCGGCCCGGCGATCAAGGTGCCCGCCACACCCCAGCTCAGGAACATCGTAGCATCAAAAAGCGCGAATTGCCTGCCCCGGTACAGCGCCGGTATCAATCGCGAGGCATAGGAGTAGGAGGCGGCCAGGATGATCACGTCTGCCAGACCGGTCAGGAAATTGCTTGCGAATATCAGTGTGAGGTTTCGAGCGAGCGCGAAACCTATAAGGCCAAGCATTGCGACAAACGTTCCAGCGAGCAAGAGCACCTCATCGGCAAAACGTCTTGACAACCTGCCTATTATGAGCCCGCCCAGAAGGATCGCCCCGGACTGCATATTGACGATATGACTCAGCAGACCGCTCGCAACGTCAAAACCCTCGTCCAGCACCAGGTATTGTGCCTTTATCATAGTGATGCTGTTTCTGCCGAAATTGATGAAGATCAGGGCTAGCAGGAACATGAGGAACTTCCGTGAATAGGCCGGCAGGCTTGCCGATCCCCCGGCATGACCCGGCACCCCCGGCGGCATACTGCGACCTTCCTTCACGCCCCCCTCCGGGACGAAGAACATGGGGATCGTGGAAATCACCATCACCCCGGACGCCACAAAGAAGAGAAGCCCTTGATCGAAACCCCACCCCTCGTAGTACCTTCCCATACCGTCATAGGCGAGACCCCCGATCCACACTCCGGCCAAACGGCCCGCGGCTCCGATACTCGCCAATCTGCCCTGTACGGCCGTGCGCTTGCGCTCAGGGTATAGATCCGATATCAGAGCGCTCCAGCCTACATTGGACATCGACCAGAAGATCTCCACAACTGCCATCCCCACTATGATCACATAACCGGCAGTGTTGTGCGCCACCGGCATCTTGTGTGCAAACCACACGAGGAATGTGCTCACCGCCGCGCACATCTCGCCCAGGATGATCAGAGTCCTCCGCTTCTGGGTCTTGTCGGAGACTCTCCCCCATATGAAGGTCTGAAAAAGCACGTTGACGATCATCGGGAAGGTCGCGAAGAAGGTGGTCTCAGTGACACTCAGGCCCAGGTAGAAACGAAGATAGATCGAGAGAAAGCTGTAGAAGAGGCCCCGTCTGAACATGGCGAGAACCTGAAAGGACGAGATTCCCACAATAGGATCCAGTCGAGGCTTGCGGTCTCCGGCAGGCTTGGTGCGGTACATAATCACTAATCTACCACGAATCGGGCGCAAAACGCTAAGGCGGATACCCTTCATGCACTCACACCCGCTTGTCCGGCGCTTAATGAATTGACAGGGCAAGCGGCGGCCGCTATAATGCCTCGACTGAAGGCTTATTGCGGTTCCCACGTGAGGACCGACGGTAAGTCTGCGTCTCGTGTGGAATGTGTCGGCCTTCGATCGCAACGAACGGCCTGAAAAGGAGGATTGCAATGACCGGTAGGCGAAAAACCGTGCGTAGCCTCATATGTTGCGCCGTCATCCTGTCCCTGGCCGCGCTGGTGGGGTGTGCCGGAAGAAAAGCGGCGGTAAAGACCAGCGGCGGCGTCATCCTTCAATACCGGATGTCCGAAGGCAAGGCCATGAAATATGAGAAGACCGAGACCTCCACGCAGAGCATGAAGGTGATGGGCCAGGCCATGGATACCTCGACCTACAAGACGATTGCTTTCACCGTGGAACCCAAGGGTCTCAAGGAGGGCAAACAGAGCCTCACCATAACGATCGATGCAATGGATGCCGGCCTCGAGACGCCGCAGGGCAAGTTCAGCGCCGACACCGAGGCAGCTGTCGGGGAGAGCTTCGGCATGATGCTTTCGACCCAGGGCAAGGAAACCGATCTGGACGAGGCCGCCGGGATCGAGTACGACCTGGGGATGGCCGGCACGCGGAGCGTAAGGCCGGACTTCGAATCTTGCTTCCCCGATCTTCCCGACGGGCGTGTAAAGATCTGGGATACATGGACCACCAAGGACACCACTAACATGGCCGAGAGCGGCATGGATATACAGATAGTCACCGAAAATCTTAATGTGCTCGAGGGGTACGAGAAGGTCAACGGTAGAGAGTGCGCCAAGGTCACCGTCGATGTCAAGGGTTCGGTGACCGGCGAGGGTATGCAGGGCGGCGCCAACCTCGCCTTCGAGGGTGAGATGACCGGCAAGGAGACTTGGTATTTCGATTATGCCGGAGGCCTACTCATCAAGTCCGTATCGAACATGTCGGTCTTGGCCACCGTTAACGTCACAGGCCCCCAGGAGATGGCCATCCCGGTGACTCAGACCATGGAGACGACCATAGCCCTCATGGAGTAGCCGCCGGTACCGTTCATCCGCCCGTGCAGATGACCATCGGCCTGCCCGTGGGGTGTTCCATCATGCAACGTCGCCACTGCGGTGGCGGCGTTTCCTTTTGCGGTGCCTGCGGACCGCGAGGCGATGCTACCGCGAATCCCCTTGCATTTCCCGCCTGCTGATGTAGTTTAGGGCCGATGGTACCGGCACGGAGGTCCGGACATGCAATTCGAAATCCTGACGCCCCGGAACATAAGAACGGTCGTGATCTTCGCGATCGCCCTCCTGGCGGGCTTTGTGGTGAGCAGGTTCCACCCCGAAGGCCTGAGCGACGCCGGTAGACTCACCCTGGGGATCTTCACCTCCGCCGCCATCCTCTGGGTAGTGGAACCGTTTCCTCTGTATGTCACCTCTTTTGTGATAGTGATCCTGGAGGTAATCGTGCTCGGGCGTCCGGGGGGCTCTCTGGGCATGAGTTCGACAGGCTACAACGTGTTCCTGCACCCGTTCTTCGATTCGGTCATCGTGCTTCTTCTGGGCGGCTTCGTCATGGCAACGGCGCTCAAGCGTTACGGCCTGGACGAGCGCATTTCCAGAACGATCATGTCCAGGACGGGCACAAGCCCGCGCAGGGTACTGCTCGGCATGATGGTGACCACCGCTTTCCTATCTATGTGGCTGTCCAATACCGCGACGACCGCACTCATGATAGCCGTGGCGATTCCCATAATATCGACCATGGATCCGGCTGAGCCTTTCAGGAAGGCAATCATCCTCGGCATACCCTTTGCATCCAACATAGGGGGCATAGGCACACCTATCGGTACCCCGCCCAATGCCATCGCACTCGGCATTCTCGCCCAGATGGGCCGGAGGCTCACCTTCATAGAGTGGATGTACCGGGGTGTCCCGGTGGTGGTGATCCTGCTTCTCGTAAGCTGGCTTGTCCTCTGCCGCCTGTTTCCTCCCGGCGTGGAGAGCATAGCCATCGAGTTCGGGAAGCAGGAGCGCATGGGCCGGAAGCCCAAATTCATATTGTATGTTTTCGCGGTCGTCGTGGCATTGTGGCTCACATCTAAATGGCACGGCGTTCCCTCTGCCATAGTGTCGCTGTTCCCCTTCGTGATCTTCTTCGGACTGAGGCTCCTGAGGGATGACGATCTCCAGGATTTGGGCTGGGGGATACTCTTTGTGGTGGGTGGAGGCATGAGCCTAGGTATAGCCATGCGTGAGAGCGGGCTTACGGCCTGGATAGTCGACCAGCTGCCGTTTCAGGCCATGGGCACCTTCGGAGTGCTCATGATCTTCGCCGTGGTTGCGGCCGCACTGACATCCTTTATCTCCAACAGCGCCACCGCCAACCTGTTGCTCCCCATTGCCGTGGGAGTGTCGGCGGTGGAGCCGGCAGCTACCGCCGCGGTCGTGGCCATAGCGGCTTCGGCTGCGATGATTCTGCCCATAAGCACGCCGCCCAACGCCATAGCCTACGGCTCCGGATTCATAAACGTCAAAGACATGGCCAGGGCAGGCGGCATAATAACCGTTGTCGCAATACCGATAATAGCGGGATTTATATACGTGGTCTTTTGATACATGGAGATTGCACTGCTGAAGCTCGCGCTTCGGGAGCGTTCGGGAAGAGGCGAAACCGGGGAGCGCCCCGGACGCCGGGAAAGGGGGAAGCTGTGGACAGGGAGGACTGTCAGGGGAGGGAGAGAGCCAGACTGGAGCACTGTCCGGAGTGCGGGTCTGTGGAGATGCGAAACAATCTTTATTTCTGCAGGGGCCAGCGGTTGAGGGTATACGTCCAGTGCTCCCGGTGTGGTGGATTCGTAGCCCGATACACGCTGAGAGGCTATACGTCAGATAAAACATACGAGTCACTACTCGCCCGGCTGCGCGACACGCGGCTCACTAGCGGGAAGCGCACCTTACGCCTGGTTGAAGGCTTCGGGGAGAGCATCGCGGAAGAATACAAACGTGTGCTCGATCTCATCAAGACCGCCGAAGACCAGCGTCGTATCGAAGAGATCATCGAGGAAGATTACCCTGAAAGCCTCGAGGGGTAGCTACCTGGCGGGCTGGGCGGGGATGATTCTGGCCCGGGGATAGATCTGCTTGATGTGAAGCACCACGGCATACAGGAGAAGTGCCGCCCCTAAGACCACGAAGGCGAGCCTGGGTTTGTCGAGGTATCTGTAGGCCAGGAGTATCACCGCCCCGCCCACGCTCCTTCCCAGATTGAGGAGCATCTCCCGGCCCGCCCACATGTCTATGCCCGAGACTCTGGAATCCAGAGCTACCGCGATGAGAAAAGGCGTCGTCAGCACCCCGGCGAAATTGAGCACGCCAACCGTCAGCACCCACCAGAAGAGCGTCCCGGCGAAGTACAGTGCCATCGTGGCCCCTGCGGTTACTACAACGGCGGGGTACAGAAAGGCCGTCCTGCTGGCGCGCCGGTCCGACAACCTGGCAAGCATGATTGTAGATACCACACTGAGGGCGCCAAGGTAGGATAGGAAGAGGCCCAGCCTGAGCTCCGTCCTCACGAATAGCAGCGTAAACAGAGGAACCCCGATGAAGGTTGCCGCCTCCCAGAGCCCCTGAAGGAAGAAGAGGGTCCTGTATCTGCGCAGGCTTCCAAGGCAATCCCGGATACGATAGTCGAACCTTCTGAACTTGATGGCTTTGTTGAGTAACATATAGCCTGTGGCGCCTGCGAGTATTGCGACCGAGACCCACATGTTTGTGGTGAACCCCCGGGAGTGCCATATGTAACCTGCGAGCGTGGGTACCGCAAGCCCGACAAGCGGATAGATCGCGATGGCGATGCTGCCGGAGTAGGCTCTGTTGCTGTCGGTTGTGAAGGAGAAAAACTCCAGATTGTAAGGAACCCAGAAGAACACGAGCACGAGTGCATTGGAGATATAGATGAGTTTCATCATGGCAGGGCTCAGCCAGAAGAGCGCCACAAGATAGGCGGTGACCTTGGCCAGAAGGGCGATTGAGAATGAGATTTTGGCCCTGGCGCTCCGCATTATGGCAATGAGCAAGACCGGGAAGGCAAACGCCAGCATGGTGGCCAGCATGAGGTCCTCCAGCCTGAAACCCCTGCCCACCAGGTAAAGCGCCATAAAATTGAGGGCGAAGGCGTCCGCCACCGCAAGCAGAACCTGCATGAGGTATATGCGCCTGAATTCCCTGTTGCTAATCATGCGTTCTCCAAGGCCTCGCTATCCGGACCTATGTCGGGATCAAAACCGAATATAGTCAATCCGCGGCCGGTTGCAAGCTATCTGATACCCGATGGGAACCTTGCTACCGCATGGTGACCTCGCTCCTGTGGCGACAGACGGTCTGTGCAGCGTCGGGGACGGATCTAGTCTGTATAGCCGAGCCTCCTGAGCAGCCGCCGGCGCCGGCCGTTTGGGGGATCGGGGACCGTAACCGGGGGCCGCGTATCCGGACCGATCCATTGAGAGAGGACCGAATCCAGAACCGCGGCTTCCGGGGATGTGACCGCATAGATATTGACGAGCTCCCCCGGGTCATGCTGCAGGTCGTAGAATTCCTTCTCTATGCTAGCGGGGGCCGCATCTTTCCATATAAGCTTGGAGTCCATGGTTCTCACCGCGTGCCGCGGCAGCGACTCGGACGTAAAGGGGAAGGTCTCGCAAAAGGCATAATCGATCTTCCAGTCTCCGCTGCCTTCCAGAAGCGGGAGCAGGTTCTCGCCCTCCACAGCCTCCGGGATCTCGACACCAAGGAGACCAAGGATGGTCGGCATTATGTCAATGCTCCGGGCGAGGCTGTCCGCGTTCGTGTTCGACACAACAACCGTGTCGCTTTGAATAACCAGAGGTATCATTATGGCCTCGTCATAGAGTGCACTATCGTGGCCGAAGTACTGCTCATGATCGCAGAGCACTTCCCCGTGGTCCCCCGTAAGCACAACTATCGTGTTATCGCGCAGACCCAGCGCCTCGAGCTTGTCCAGAACGCGTCCGACCTGCACATCCGCGAAGGCCACTTCACCATCGTAACGCCCTTTGAAGGTTTCCGATTCCTCTTCGGACAAGGGAGCCCTCCGGCTATTCGCATCCGAGACCGGCCGGCGCTCACTGTGCAAATCGGGTTCCGAGACATGCGCGAAGATCTCTTCATACTCAGGCGGCGGGTCATAGGGGCGCTGCGGGTGCGACCAATGGACCCAGAGAAACAAGGGCGATTCCCTGTGCTCTTCCAACCAGGCCAAGACCGCATCCGTGGTTGGATCCTCCTGCCGCTGATATCGGGCGTGGACCTGGCTTAGCGTGAAATGTTCATACACACGCCAATACATGTCGAAACCCTGGTCCAAGCCGCAGGAATCCAGAGCATGTCCGCTTGTGAAAGCAGATGTGAGATAACCTCGTTCCCCCAGTAGCTCCGCCAGGGTAGAGAACCGGTCGTCGAGCGTGTCCACCCGACTAAGAGTGCCAAGATTCCGAGGATTCATACCCGTGAAGATCGAGGAGAGCGAGGGGGCGGTCTGCGGCGATTGGCAGACCACATTGCCGAACCGCACACCATCCCTTGCAAGTCTGTCCATGTTGGGTGAGGTCGGTCTGGCGTAACCATAGCATCCGAGATGGTCTCTACGCATGCTGTCGATAGTCATGAGGATGAGGTTGGGACCGGGTATGCGGGGCTCACCGAGTGCGAGATCATCAGGAACGGTCCATAGGCTGTAGGCCCGGTTCTCCGCTACCAGATTGCAGTTGGTCCAGCCACGCTTGAGTGCCTTGGCCAGAGGGAGGTCGTTTTCAAGCAAGATATAGCGGAACCGCTTCGCCTTAATCACATCGAGATCCGCCTTGTCGGGCCGATGCTTACCCAGAAGATCGTCCAATTCGTCCTGTGTGACAGCCCCCTCTCCCCTATAGATTGCAGGATAGGCATCGGGTGCGAAGCCCGCCACAAGCCGGCCGGTCTCGGCAGTGGCTAGAACCCTTCCCTGTGGAGATGGCTCTGTTCTGAGTGCTCGCAACACTTCCGCAACACCGGTAGCCGGTCGCATACGCCAACGCTCCACGGCGAGCGACTTAACATAGTTCCCGGGGTTTCCCCGTGCCAGGACAAGTGCGATGCCGACAAATATGACCCAGACCCACCGCGTGCGGAGCTTGAGACCCGACAGCACAAACACTATGACCAACCCCCACGGCAAGAGCCAGGTGAGCCTATGAAGGGTTCTGAAGGTCATCAGTCGGGCGCCCAGGGCCGCACCCGGTGGAGTGAAGACCAGAAACAGTACCGAGAAAGTGACGCAGGCGAGGTACCGGGCCCCGAGACTCTTGTGGACAAAACCCAACAGTATGAATGCCGATGCCAGCCCCAGAATCGCCATGGGATAACGAGTTACCCTCAGCGGATCGCCCACATCGGCCGCGTCCACCTTTTCAGCTATGTAACCGGAAGACGGCTCGTCGGGGGTCATAAGGGTCTCGCCGGGCAGGTAGACTGACGCCAGAGACGGAACCTCCCTGCTTTCGGGGTTTGTTGCCCGGAGGACTTCCACGGCATCCTCGAGGGTTCCCCTTCCCGAAAGGAGAAACCCACCTGACACGCTGAAAGCCAGCAGGATCAGGCAGAGGACAACTACGCTCCGCCGTGTCCTTAGCCTTATGACTTCGAGAAGCGCAAAGGGAATAAGCGCCACTCCACCCCATACGATCCCCTGGGGATGTACGACAGTCGCCGCAACAAGAACAACAAGAAGCAGTATATCGGACGTTCGGTTTCCGGGGGATGTTTGCTCCGATGCTTGTCTCATGAGGCTCAGGGCAAGAGCGACCGCAACCGGCACCATGATGAGCGAGGCCACCGATTTATCTTGCGCGGTCCGGCAAAGCAACATCCATCCAGCACTCTGGTGTGGGAAGGCGCTGGAGACATAATAGAGCACCTGAAAACAGCATGCCACAAGGGCTAGCCCCACTGACTGAAAGATCTGCCTGGCCAGTGCAAAGACGGCCAGTACCGCAAACGGCACCAGGAGGAGCGGAAGGTAAACCTGATGGCAATCTACCGCATCCAGACCACCCGCCCTCGCAAGGAGTGCCTCGGCGACCCACCACCCACCAAACCACGATCTTCCCGCCGCCGGTCCACCACCCCCGAAAACCGCATCTTCAGATGCGATCCGTCCACCGGCGGCATAGTCGGCTATACGGGCAGTATAATACCAATCATCATCATCTCTGGGCGTGACCGTAGTCACCAGGCCTGCCCCGACTGCGATGCAAACCAGAACGACCATGAGTGCGCGGCTGTGCTGCTCTACTTGGGCACCACCGTCCGCTTCGTGGAACCTGAGCCTGCCGGTCAGCATAAGCACAAGCGCTCCCACGTTGAGGAAGCCGAGCACCCGCATGAGGTGCACCAACCTAGCATGAAGCACAATGCTCACGAACCCGGCAAGGGCCAGCACCCCGACCCCGGCGGCAAACCAGACAACCACCTTTTCGTGCGGCGTGGGGAACCCCGTGGCATCGGCGCCACTCAGGTTCCAGATTACGATACCGGAGAAAAGCGCGATACTCAGGGCCGCGACGAAGAACGCGAGCCAGGGGGGGAGATAGGCTACCGGCCCCACCAGAGACAGGACTGCCAGCAGGCCCAAGATGATAGTGGTCGTGCGCATCTTAGGCCCACTCCGATCCCCGACCGTGACAGCGGCAAACTCCCGGGTGCGGGCCATATCCGAGGGAGAGTTCTGTCATGTCAGAATTGCCCATAGTGAAGGCCTACCATGGCTTGCCTATATGAAAATGGTAACCGATGCGCGTCGATTGGACAACACCCGGATGCCCTTCCTCTCTCGGTATCGGTCTTGCGTACTTGCTGTGGCCGGCCAACGTCGGGGGCAGAGACCCGGCGCTACAGGAGCGGAGCGAAACCGCCGGGGAGCAGTGAATGTGGTTCTGAACAGCGAGCGGGCGGCGCGCAGGAGAAGCACGTCGAGGGCAGAGACCCGGCTCAGGCCTGCTGTACGGTGAGCAGGGTCATGTCATCAGCCGGCGGGCGCCCACCCGAGAAGCGGTCCACCTCTTCCAGGATGGCGTCGATCAGCCCGGTACCGTCCGAGGGAAAGCGCCCGAGTAAAGCGCTGATTCGCTTGGCCCCGAAAATCTCATCATCGTTTGAAGCCTCCAGGATGCCGTCGGTATAAAGGAGTAGCGTGCTGCCGTCATCCCAGGCAACGCGCTCTCGCTTCCACTCAAGACCCGGGAGTGCCGGAGAGATGAGGGGCCCCGTCGATTTCAGGTTCAGGATGGACCCATCGGACATTCTCAGAAGTCCCCCCTCGTGGCCTGCGTTCACAAACTCGAGCGTCTTTTCCGGAGCCGATATCCTGGCGCACAGAAGCGTAACGAACCTATCCGACCCGAATGCCGATATGCCCTCGGACACGCGCTCCACAACCGCCGCGGGGTCATACGCCTCCGTATCCGATGAATGGAACGCCGCTTTCACAATCCCGGTGAGCATAGCAGCCGAGGCCCCATGGCCCACAACGTCCGCAACGAGCACTGCCAAGCTCAATCCCCCCGCAGAGGCGTAGTCGTAAAGATCCCCCGCCAGTTCTACCGTGGGCCTGTGGGCCGCGGCTATGCAGAAGCCTTCCACACCCGCCACGGAGGCGGGCAGCATGGACGCCTGAAAAGCACGTACCTCCTCCATCTGGCCCTCCAGGTGGGCCACATAGGTGCGGTTGGATTCCTCGGCGCTTCTGAGTTCCAGGCAACGATCCACCAGGGTACGAAGCACCTCTCGATCGAAGGGTTTGTTGATGTAATAGAAGGCCTTTTCCCGAATCGCCCGGATGAGCTTCTGGTCCACATCATAGACGCTGCCGGTCATGAGTATCACTCGTATGTCCTCGTCGAGGCGCTTAAGAGCGTTCATCAGTTTGAAACCGTCCATGCCCTCCATCCTGATGTCAACAACGGCGAGATGTGGCTTGAACTCCCGGGCGATGTCCAATGCTTCGACCGGAGACAGGCAACTTCGGACCTCGTGTTCGCCTGAAAGGATTCTCTCGACACTCCTCAGCATGGCGGGTTCGTCATCAACAACCAGGATACGCGCCGGGGTCATAGATCTTCCTCCCCGGCAGCATCCTGGAGCACCGGCAACATCACGTGCACATAGGTCCCCCGGCCTTGCTCGCTCTCGATCTCAAGATCGCCGCCTATGTCCCAGAGAATCGACTTGCATATCGAGAGCCCTAGGCCGCTTCCATCGGGCTTGGTGGTGAAGAAAGGCTCAAGCAGCCTATCCAGCAGCTCCGGTGGAATGCCGGTCCCGGTGTCCCGAACCTCTACCTTCACGCTTCCGCCTTCCTGCCTCGCTTCGACGTCGAGCCGTCCGCCCTTGGGCATGGCATCCCGGGCGTTGGCAAAAAGATTCAGGAAGACCTGGGTCAGATCTCCCTGGCTCGCGCTTATGGCCGGCAACTCGGCTGGAAGATCGAGATCGACCGCCACGGCACGCCGCTTGAGGCTGTCCTCGAGCACCGAAATGGCGCTGTCTACCGCCCGGCGCAGATTCCCCTGCCCAATGCCCCGGGCCGACCCCCGGGCGATGGCCAGCATGCCGGCGAAGATCCGGCGGCACGTCTGGATGGACCTCTCGATGGAGATTAGGTCGTCGCCAAGGGTATCGGGCTCCAGATGCCCTGTCCCGGCATCCTCCCGCATCTGTTGGACCAGCGGGAGCATGGCGCCCAGGGCGTTATTCACATCATGGGTTATGCCGCGCGTGAGGTTGGCCAAGGCATGCTTGCGCTCAGATTGGAGTATACGCTCGTGCAGGGATTCGGTCCGCACCGCGAACTGGACGGCCAGAGACGTGAGGGGCACAAAATCCGCAACCTGCCGGGCCTCGTAGTCGGCAAGCACACCTTTGCGCCGGGCTGAGATCTTGAGGACGCCGACTGTTCCGTCGGGAGTCGCAATAGGCGCACATATCATCGCAACTTCCTGCGGGACAGAGCCACCGGAGCACTTCCTGTGGTCGAGGAGCTCCGGAAGACGTGCCCCGGGGTCACCATCGGCACACCCCCAAGTACCATGGGTAAGCTCGTAAAGAAGGGGCCCCCCCTTCCTGAGCTTCCCGGTCAGGTCGTCATCAACGGCCAGGCGCAGTCCGATCCGCTTGCTCCTGGCTTTGGTCCAGGCGATCTGCTCGGCAACCAGCTCAAAAGCCTCGCTTCCATCCCTCGAGATAAACAACGATGCCGAGTGGTCGTAATCGGTCAGCGATCTGAGGCCATGGAGGATGTCATATATGAGGTCTTTGGGGTCCTGCCGGTCCGCGATCTTCTGCTCGATCTTCTGGCGGACCTTCCGCACGCGCGCGTCATCGAAGGCCTGTACGATATCGGTGAGTATCTGGGTAATGGAGAAGAGCGACTGGCGCTCCTCCGTTGTGAACTCCCTCTTCTCGGCTCGAAGGGCCAGGACCGCCCAATTGCGCTCCCACCGCCTCACAGGGGCAAGCAGGCAGGTCCAGGGGATCTCCGGCCTGTCCCCGACTATGTATTGTGTCAGGAGTCCGGCGTCCCACTTCGACGCCTTGGGGATCGCGAACATCAGTTCGGCCTCTCTCCGGCCCGGGCGCAAAACGGCAATAGCAGCATCCCGCGCGCCGAAGAGATCCTTGGTCGCACGCAGCCCGAAAACCAGGGCCTTGCGAACGTCCCCGACGTCGCGGAGCCTCGTGTGCAGGTCCGCCTGGAGGCGGAGCAGACTCATCTGGAATCGTTCATTCATGGGCAGCACCTGAAAACCGCCCCAAGCATACCGCACGCTTCTCGGCATTTCTACACCAAACCGAAGAGGCCAAGCACAGACTTGACCCCCTCAGATCATCTTATTACTATGAAACGAAGGGGGGATATTCCGGAATATCCCGAAACAAGTACACGACAGCGAGACGCCGAGACTACCTTGCTGGCGCTTTTTTGTTATCCGCTGAGGGGGTTTGAGTATGCCGATAAGAGTTAATACCAACACGGTCTCCGACGAAGAGATAGCCGCCGAACAGGAGCGGATCACACAGCAGCTTGCCATGCATATCCCATCCGAGCAGATCGAGACCATGAAAGAGGTGGTGAAGAAACAGGCTATCGACAGCCTTATAAACCGGATGCTTCTCAAGGAGGCTGTGGGGAGGGAAGGGATCGAGGCCACAGGGGAAGAGATCGACGAACGCATGGAAATGATCAAGAGCAAGTTTGAGTCCCCGGAGGCTTATTCAGAGCAGCTTGCCAGCATCGGGATCACACAGAAGGACCTCCGCAATGAGATGGAGATGTCTCTGCGCATGGAGAAGCTCCTCCAGAAGCACGTAGGCGCAATCGAGGAGCCCACCGAGGCCGAAGTGCAGTCCTTCTACAAAGAGAATGCTGAACAGTTCATCCAGCCCGAGATGCTCAGGGCAAGCCACATTCTCATAGAGACCGAGCCGCAGGAGTCTGCGCCGGAGCGGGCGGCTAAGCGTCTAGAGGCAGCCAAGCTTCTTGGGGAAATCCACAACGGCGCCGACTTCGCCCGTCTGGCATCACAACACTCCGCCTGCCCCAGCAAGGAGAGGGGTGGCGACCTGGGCTACTTCGAAAGAGGAAGGATGGTCAAGCCTTTTGAGGAGGCTGCCTTCTCGCTATGGGCCGGTGAGGTGAGCGATCTTGTGGAAACCCAATTCGGTTACCACATAGTCAAGGTCACCGACAGGCAGGAGGAGAGCACGGTTCCTTTCGAGGCCGCCAAAGACGACATCAGTGCTTTTCTCAAGGACCAGAAGCGGGAACAAGCGATCAGGGCCTATACCGACAACCTCCGCGCGGAAGCGACCATAGAGCACTCTGATTGACGCCAGTGGAAAAGGACTTGCACATTCTGAGGCAGTCCGCTTTAGATGTTGACGGGAAGATCCAGTAACCCGGGAAGAACCGGAGATGCCTGAGTGGTCTTTGAACTCTCTGAGTCTTAGTAACATCCGGCGCGCTGTTCAGATTGCGATATTCGTTCTATTTGTCATGATGCTAGTCCGGACGGTTTCACCTCCGGAAACCTGGCTGCCTCCCGACTTCATGCTGAGGCTCGACCCGCTTGCAGCCGTCTCCACAGCCCTTGCTTCACGCGATGCTGGAGGCCTGTGGCCGGAATTCCTGCCGGCGATAGTGCTGGCGGTGATGACCATCATCCTCGGCCGCTTCTTCTGTAACTGGGTATGCCCGCTGGGGACGACTCTCGACATCTGGGACCGGGTTCTGGGCAGGAGACGAAAAGGTGGAACCAGGGAACACGTCGGACACCCCGAGAAGCTTCGAAACGTCAAGTACTACGTTCTGGCCTTCTTCCTGGTGGCCGCACTCTTCAGCACGCAGGCGGTCTGGCTTATGGACCCCATCCCTATCGCCACCCGGTCTTACGGAGTTGCGATCTATCCCTATGCCACCTACATAGCCAAGTCCGCGCTCGGTCCACTATGGAAGGTTCCCGTCGTGAACCGTATATCCGAACCGGCTTACGGCTTTTTGAAAGATCACGTGTTCTCTCCCAACCCCGACCTGGCATACCAGACCATCACGGCCCTGCATCACGTCACTTTCCTGGTTTTCGCAGGGCTACTGGCGCTTTCACTTCTCACACCGAGATTCTGGTGCCGTTACCTGTGTCCCCTCGGTGCACTGTTGGGCTTGATGTCCAAAGTGAGCCTGCTTCGCTGGAGGGTGGACAGGCAGAAGTGTACCGAGTGCAACCGGTGCGTACGGGAATGCAAGACCGCAGCCATTCGGAAGCAGGCCGACGGCTACTTCATACAGGAGTGCGTCGAGTGCATGAACTGCATAGACGCCTGCCCCGAAAAGGCCGTGACCTTCAGGTTCTACCGGCCGGCGGCAAGCATCAGAGAAGAGAACCGGACAGCTCCGGAGGGCCTCAATCTCTCTAGGAGACGCCTGCTTCAGGCATCGTTATTGGCCGGGGTTGCTGCGCCTTTTCTCAAACTCAAGGCCGCCGACCGTGACGCGAATCCGTGGCTCATACGGCCGCCTGGGGCGCTTGCTGAGGAGGGATTTCTAGACCGCTGTATCCGATGCGGGGAGTGTATGAAGATCTGCCCGACCAGCGGCCTCCACCCCACGCTTTTCGAGGCCGGCCTTGAGGGTGTGGGTACACCTATGCTGGTCCCCTCCCTGGGGTATTGCGATTATGAATGCAATGCCTGCTCGCAGGTATGCCCGACCGGGGCGATAAGACCGGTGCCGCTTGCCGAGAAGAAGGAACTCAAGATAGGAACCGCGTACTTCAACAAGAACAAGTGCTATCCGTGGAACGAGAATCTCAATTGCCTGGTATGTGAAGAACACTGTCCTACGCCGGAGAAATCCATCAAGTTCTGGGACGTCGATGTCTTCGAACAGGAAACGAACAGGGTGATCACGGTGAAGAGGCCCTATGTCGTCACCGAGACCTGTATCGGATGCGGCATCTGCGAGATGAAATGTCCGCTTAAGGATGAGCCGGGCGTGCGTATCACGGCCAGAGGCGAGGCACGCCATCCTGAACGCTATTCGGGCGGCAGAGGTACATAGACATCTGGGCCTGGTGCACCGCGGGGTGCGAAAGGACGGGATTACAATGAGATCGCGGGTATCATTGAGGCGGGGCAATTCAAGCACGAGCCGCGCCCTGATTGCAATCATCCTATCCCTGCTTGCAGCCGGGCTTCTTATGACCGCCCTCACCGGTTGCGGCAAGAAAGTGGGCACAGCAGCCTATGCAGGGCTTTTTCCCGAGCCCGGCGAGATGGAGCATGTGACCGGGGCCGGGCAAGTGACTGAGTTCAGGGATGAGACCCTCTATGACTTCCTCAACGGCGGGGCCGAACTCTATTTCGACTACGACATTGTCGCCGTAGCTTCCCGGGAATACCAGATTGCCGGGGCTTCGGGCATCGAGATCAGCATCTATGATATGGGTGAGCCCCGAAATGCGTTCGGCATCTACAGTATTTTTCGCTGTGCAGGCGCCGACCGGGCGGATATCGGAAACGAGGCCATGAGAACGCCCGCCACGCTCGACTTCTGGAAGGGCAAGTACTACTGTAAGATGCTTGCGTTCGGATCATCGGATGTGACCGAGGCCGTGATGGCGGCGCTCGGAAGATCGGTCGCCGGCCGAATCTCCGAGGCCGGCTCCGAGCCTGAGTTGCTTGGGTTACTGCCCGGCGAGACCAGAATTGCCGGTAGTGAGAAGTACTTCCGGCGGCACCTCGCTCTCAATAACATCAGGTACGTCGACTCCGGAAACGTGCTCGGCTTAGGCGACGGCACCGAGGGCGTGACGGCTGAATACACGGTCGGGGAGTCCGGATACACCGGCTACATCATCAGATATCCGACTTCCGCTGAGGCCCATACCGCATTCCAAGCCTACTCCGACTTCCTCGGGGCCAAAGGCGACGAGGCCTCCCGGAACGGCATCAAAGTGTATGTACTTGATAATGGATCAACCGAAGCGTTCGTATTGCAGGGGAGCCGCATCGTGGGAGTCTGGGATGCCGCGACGGGCGATCTCGGTTTCATCGAGAGCGTAGCGGCAGGACCGGCCGGGGACAACTGAGGGCGGGAAGGGAGTCCTGTGATGGACAAGTTCGATCGAAGGAGCTTTCTCAAGAGCCTTGCAGTGGCAGGGCTCGCCGTGACCTGCCCGAATCTGGCCGGTTGCGGTAAGGAGGAGAAGGCCGAGCCGGCAGTGCGTGGGCCGGCCGGGGAGGCTGCGAGCAAAGACCTCGGGCTTGCCATCGCCCGTGGCGGTGACGACCCTAGGAAGCTCGTGGTCGCGGCCGTCGAGAACCTAGGCGGCATGAGGCGGTTCATCTCCGGCGGGGACATAGTGGTGGTGAAGCCCAATATCGGGTGGAGCCGGACTCCCGAACAGGCCGCCAACACCAATCCCCTGGTTGTGGAGGCCCTTGTGGAGATGTGTTTCAATGCCGGGGCCAAGCAGGTCAAGGTGTTCGATCTTCCTTGTAACCCCGCCCGGAGGACATACAGCATGAGTGGCATCGCCGATGCCGCCGGCCGGGCAGGTGCCGATGTCTCATTTGTGGACGACCGGAAATTCAGGGACGTTGCAATACCTGGGGGCGATGCGGTGAAATCCTGGCAGATGTATACCGAGGCCTTAGACGCCGACGTTCTCATAAACGTTCCGATACTCAAGCACCACAGCATGGCCAGAGTCACCATCGGCATGAAGAACCTGATGGGTCTCCTTGGCGGGAACCGTGAGAGTATCCACGTGCACTTCGACCGGAAACTGGCGGACATTAACACCGTGATCCGGCCGCACCTTACCATCATCGACGCCTTCCGTGTGCTCAAGGCCCACGGCCCGAACTCCGGGACGCCCCAGGACGTGGTATTCGCAAGGCAGGTGATCGCAGGCGCCGACCCTATCGCGGTGGATGCCTACGGGGCCAACCTCTTCGGCGAGATGACCGCCACGGACTTGACCGGGAATGACGTGGGTTACATCCGTATAGGTCATGAGATGGGACTGGGGGAGATCGATCTCGACAAGGTCCCCCAACAGCACATAGAGGTGGCATGAACCTGCCATAAGAGAGGGACCTTGGAAGGAAGGGGCCAGAACGGTGGATCGTAGAGAATTCATGAAGACCGGTGCGGCGGCCGCGGCTGCAAGCCTTCTGCCTTTGAACCTGTCGGGCACCGAGGCACCCAAGTCCATTGTCTGGGAAGCCACGGGCGCACCGAGGGCGGCGCTCGATGCCCTCTTCACCGAGTTGGGCGGCATCAAGGCTTTTTTTGCGGCCGAACCCTCCAAGGCAAGTGTGCTTATAAAACCCAACCTTTGTCTGCCCCATCCCGGCAGGATGGCCACAACCACGTCCGCGGTGACCGTCGGCGCCCTTTGCACGCTGTTGGAGGAGGCGGGCGTCAAGAAGATCATTATCGCCGATCACACTCTTCAGAACGCGAACCGCTTTGGGAAGATCGAGATGGTCCAGGTGGCGGCGGAGCATCCTGACGTCGAACTCATATTCGCGAATGAACGCCGGCACTTCGCACCCATGGAAGTCGATGGCAAGGCGCTCAAGCAAACCGAGGTATTGAAGCTTATTGCCGGGACGGACCTGGTAATCAACGTCGCTGCGGCCAAGCACCACTCTGCGACCGGCGTAAGCCTTGCGGTCAAGAACCTTATGGGAATGATCTGGGACCGGTCGGAGCTTCACACGAAATTCGACCTCAACCAGGCGATCGGGGATCTGGCCCTCGCGGTGAGACCGCATCTCAATCTGATCGATGCGGGCAGGGTGCTTCTGGATGGAGGGCCAACCGGCCCGGGCCCGGTAATCGAGGGGAACCGTCTGTTCGCAAGCACCGACATAGTCGCCCTGGATGCCATCGTCGTGTCCCGCTTCGAGTTCGGCGGCACCGCCCTGAAGGGCACCGACATCTCCCACCTGGTCGCAGCCCACAAAAACGATGTGGGCGAGATAGACCCCGGGAAGATAGAAGTCAAGAAGATAGGGACCTGACGCTACCACTGCTGCGGAGATAGGGCAAAGAGGGAAATGCCGGCGGCTACGGATGCGTTCAGGGAGTTGATGCGGCCCTGCTGGCCGATTGAGACTACGAAGTCGGCGGAATTGATGATGAACTGGCCGACGGCCGTGTCTTCACCCCCCACGACGACCAGGAACTTTTCACTCAGTTGGACGCGAACCTCCCGGATGTCCACGGAGCCCCTCGCATCAAGCGCCACCACCTGGTAGCCATGCTCCTGTGCCGTCCGCACATAGGAGTTGGCCGAGGCATCCTTGGCTATGTCAAGGAATTCCGTGGCCCCTGCCGACACCTTGACCACGGATGGATAGATGTCGGGCACCCCCTTCCTGGACAGCAACACCGTATTGAAACCGAAGATTTCAGCAGTACGAAGGATGGCCCCGACGTTGTGGGGATCCTCCACGTTATCGAGAAGGAGAATACGGGGGCGCCCCCAGAAGACCTCCGACGCCTGATATGGATAGACTCCCGTCTTGAGCACAACACCCTGATGGTCCCTGTTGCCTGACAGGTCGCTCAAACGGCGCTTGTCCACCCACCCGACCGGAATCTCCATCTTCTCCAGATATTGGGCCAGCTTGCGGATGCGAGGCTGGCGGGCTGCTGTTTCATTGAGATAGGCCTCGTACACCTTTCGCTTGCCCGCGCGCACAACCTCAAACGCCGGGTTGATTCCATAGATGTACTCTCGGCTCCGCTTGGCCATCTGCACTTCTCCATCGCCAGAAGGGCTTGGGCCTTTCCGGTACCAGCTCCCCAGCGGCAGTCCCCAACGGGTCAACTATACAGGACGAACCGGACACCGTTCAAGCCGCAAAACCGCACAGGGACCGGCCGATGCGCGGGTGTTTTTCAACATGGCTATTGCATTCACGGCCAGACATGGTTAAATGATTACTTCTGAAAGGTGCATCTTCACATGGCGGATATAGGAGGTGAGGACTTTGTCAAAAACCAGAGATGTGAAGAAGGAGAAGAAGAAGCCACCCCAGAAGACAATCAAGGAGAAGCGGAAGGAGAAGATGGAGAAAAAGACGAAGCGAGCCTGATACGAAGGCGCCGGAATTCATTGCCGGTCGAGACGGGTCAAAATCACTCAGATGCGAGGCAGGCGCAGACGGCAGGAGTGAGGCGTACTGTCGCGTACGCCGCAACGAGGGGCGACAAGCCTAACGAAGTAGATGCGTGGTTTTCATGCACCTTAGCACCAGACGGGTCAAAATCACTCAGATGCGAGGCAGGCGCAGACGGCAGGAGTGAGGCGTACTGTCGCGTACGCCGCAACGAGGGGCGACAAGCCTAACGAAGTAGATGCGTGGTTTTCACCCGTCTGGGGGGCTAGTGGCTCGTATAACCCAAAGCCTGAAGCCTCTTGTAGAGGTCCTTCTCAACACCCGACTTCCTGACCACCATCTTCGCCGATCCGGTCTCGTAGGTCGATGTTGTCTTCACAGGGTGCCGGATGAGCACTTCGGGGCGTATTATCTCTTCAAGCACCCTGCCCTCCATGTCCTCTGCCACCGGAATCCCTGCCAGCGCAAGCAGGGTGGGCGTGATATCAAAGACACACGCGCCGTTTACCTCCGCGCCCGCTGAGACACTCGGCCCGCAGGCTATCAGGATACCGTCCGGCCCGTGATAGTGGCCGGCCTGCTGAACGCTCCGGTAGGTCGGACTGAAACCGTGATCGGATACGATTATGACATTGGTGGAGTCGCCGGCAATATCCATGAGCGCCCCGAGCACGCTGTCCACGAAGACATACTCACGCTCGATCGCACCGCCGAAACGAGCCAGATCCTCCTGTGTGACTCCCGAGTAATACTGGGGCTCCATCCATTTCCATTTGAAGTGCTGAGTGCCGTCAGGCTGGTTGGTATAGAGCGTGAAGAAATCGGGCCGGTACTTCTCATAGAGATGCGGCCCCACAGCCCCCTCCCAGCGCTCCTCTCTGAGGATCCCTGTGGTCGCCCATTCATCAAGGTTTTCGGGGTAAAAGACTTCTCCCGAGAGAAAAGCCTCAGTCCCGACCTCACCCCGCCGCACTTTGGCTGCTATGTCTCCGGCCATGCTGCTTATGAGAAAAGGGTCCACCTTCTCGGCCGGCCAGCTCACCAGCGTTCCCACGACCCCCGAACTTCGCCCCATCTTGTTCATGATACACCATACAGGCGTCGAGCGCCTGAAAGTCCGGTTGGCGACAATCACGTCGATCAGTCTGTGCCTGAGTGCGGACATCAGGATACGAGCTACCCCGAGACCCCGCTCGGGAGGTACAAGGGGGGTTTGAATCCCAGGAATTGCGTAGTAGTCAAAACCATAGATCCCGTGATGTCGCTTGCCTTTACCCGTATATATGGTCGTCCAGATCTCAGGTGAGACGGTATTCTGCAAGGTCTTGAGATTCCCGCGGACTCCCCGCTCGATCAGGTCTCGGGTATTGGGCATGAGGCCTTCCTCAATAAGCCTATCCATGACCACCCAGGTGGCTCCGTCCCATCCTAGCAGGATAATCTTGGGGATGGAGACGTCCTTCTCGATTGGAGGAAGCCATGTGGTGGTCTCTTCCACCGGCAAGCGGCTCTCGAAGTTGACAACCAGGCTTGTCACCGCAATGAAGATCGCCAGACCGATCACTACGGCTCTCGGAACGTGGCGAGTCAAGCGGTAGAGCCCGTATCCGGCGGCCGTGGCAGCCGCCCCAATCAGTATGGTCCGAATAGCGAAAAAGATCTGCATGGCCCGGTGGGAGTTAATGAAAGAATACTCGTAGAAATAGAGGTCCTCATTGAAAAGACGCATGCCGGACATGAAGAGGTAGAGAGCCAGCAAGACGCCCAGGCAACCCGCGAAGACCGTCCTGGTTCTCACCCGCCTGCCCGGGACCGTCAGCACCGCGAAGACCAGTCCGACCGGCAATCCGAGAGCCGCGAAGAACGCACCATAGATCAGAGCAAAATACACTCCGATCAAGAGGCTGTCCGCAGTCATACCTACGACATTCCGCAAAACGGTCCGCATGGCCATAATCGACCCTGCAAGCACTCCAACCATCAATCCGGCCAGAATCCCCACAAGCACCGATCTAAGGACAAAGCCCGCTCGACCTTCTCCCACGGTCTGCATCTCCTCTGTGCTCGACCTCAAGCGCAACCCTTGATTGCCGCCACACCTCATAGCGTCTCAAGTATAACAACGGAATACACCCATTGTCAATTTGCCCCGAAGTCCGCCCCGTGTCTTTGGATGCCGGGCAAGTCAGACCAGTCGCTGAGTCGCTACTAGAATCATACTTGACATAATCGGATTTTGTGCGTAAAAGTGTTATGGAAATACGTCAACTGCTTCGGAGCTGTGTCCTTCAAAGGCTCTGAATGGCCATCTCAAAAGCATCTCCCGTGCGGCTCGGATCGCTCAGTTAGGCGAGATTGCCTAACCGAAAGGAGGTGCTTGCTTTGAGACAGCGGGTACTGGAGTCTCTGCTCGTAATTGCGGCTATCGGCTTCGTTGCTACGCCCTGTCTGGCAGGCGTACCTTGCGCCGGAACGTCCCAAGTCTCGGTCGCAACGTGCAACGCCGTTGTTGGAGACACCGTAGAGGTCGAGGTCATCGCGAGAGACTGCTATGGCTATCCCATCGGCAATTGGATCTGCTACTTCTTCACAGACAGGGGGGATACGGACACGGTCATTGGGAACCCTGCCATAACCGACTGGGATGGGAAGGCTCAAGGGAAGGTCACAACAAACGCTCCGGGCGAGTCCTGGGTCTACGCCAATCTACAGGAGTTCATTGCCGGTCCGGCTCCGGATCCCATCACCTGGGGCGTCGAACGCCAGGATGTATACGCCTCCGATCTGCGCATCGTCGTAGTGGACGACATAGGTGTCGTCGTATATGACCTGTACTGCGGTACGGTCGGATCACCCATACTGACGACCGGGCGGGCAGATATAGTGCTCGTCGGCAGCACCAGCGTCGTAGTAATAGATGATAACTCCGTCCAGCGGTACGATGAGACCGGAACGAAGGTCGGAGTCACCGTCACCAC
>CAZRAU010000015.1:0-47504 GCA_964598025.1 uncultured bacterium | reverse complement strand
GTACGCAAATGTACGTCTCGCTCGTCAAGGCTTCGTAGTGCCTTGCGTCTGGGCGCTTTTGACCAGCCTGGGTGGGGGTGAAAAACACCCATCTGCTTCGTCACACTCGCCTTGCCTCACTGCGACGTACGCAAATGTACGTCTCGCTCGTCAAGGCTTCGTAGTGCCTTGCGTCTGGGCGCTTTTGACCAGCCTGGGTGGGGGTGAAAAACACCCATCTGCTTCGTCACACTCGCCTTGCCTCACTGCGACGTACGCAAATGTACGTCTCGCTCGTCAAGGCTTCGTAGTGCCTTGCGTCTGGGCGTCTCTCGCAAAACTCTGTTGTCCTATTCCCGGTGGGTGTGTTAATTGAGGTAAGCACACTGCCAGGTCTCGCCGGGTATCCTCAGCGGTCCCGGCGGCCCGGGTGAGGCTCTTTCGGACAGGATCGAAACAGATGAGAGTCCTCCAGTTCGGGAAATTCTATCCGCCCCATATCGGCGGCATCGAGAGGGTGATGTACGACATCACCGAGGGCATCAATGGCCGCGGTGTAACCTGTGATGTGCTCTGCTCCAACAAGGCCAGGGCGTATGTCGAGGAATCCGGTGCGGGATACAAGATAATGAGAACTACCTCATACGGCGTCTTCTTCTCAGCCTCGATTTCACCCCAGATCATAAGCAAACTCAGAAGTGTCCAGGATGACTATGATATCATCCATGTTCACCTTCCCGATCCCATGGCCGGCGTCGCACTCTTCCTGGCGAGACCCCAATCGAAGATAGTGCTCCACTGGCACAACGACATAGTAAGGCAGCGGATGTTGCTGAAGTTATATCTCCCGATCCAGACCTGGATGCTCAGGCGGGCCGATGCGGTGATTGCGACCTCGCCCAACTATATAGACGGTTCACCTTATCTGGCAGCCTATAAATCCAAGTGCCATGTCGTCCCCATAGGTGTCGACAAGAACCGGATGACGGTATCGCCCGACAAGGTCGCGGAGATCCGTGACCGGTTCCCCGGCAAGCGGATCGTTTTCAGTATAGGCCGACTGAGCCGGTACAAGGGATATACTTATCTTATCGATGCGGCCCGGCACCTGGGCGACGGATATGTGGTGTTGATAGCAGGCTCCGGGCCTCTTCGGCGCAAGCTGGAAGACCAGATTCGGAGCAACCGCCTCGAAGCGAGGGTTTCACTCCTGGGACCGGTGAGATACAAGGATGTCGGTTCGTACTATGAAGCGTGTGATGTATACTGTCTGAGTTCGATCTCCAGAAACGAAGGATTCGGGCTTGTCCAGGTTGAGGCGATGCTTTTCAAGAAGCCGGTGGTATCGACCGCGGTGAAGGGGTCGGGCGTGGCCTGGGCGAACATAGACGGAGAAACAGGCTGTGTTGTCGAGCCTCGGAACGCACGGGCCCTCGCCGAGGCGATAGATCGAATCTGCTCGGACGACGACCTGTATGCGCGTTTCGGGGCGAACGGACTCAGGCGGGCCACCGGTCTCTTCACGTTGGACCGTATGCTTGCCTCCACCCTCGATGTGTACGACACCGTACTGGGGGGCCGCTCGGGCAGGCAGGGGGCGGGAAAGTGAACATAGTACTGGTTACTCAGGACAGCCCGTTCTATCTGGCCGAGAACGTCGATTATCTGATCGGCGGTCTGCCGGCGCACTCGAAGGTGGTCGCGTGCGTGCTGCTTTCTGCCTCCCCTTTCGGCAAGCAAGAAACAGGGCTAGGGAAGACGTGGATGACCCTCCGGATCTTCGGGCCGCGTTTCTTCATCCGCTATGGATTTCGTTTCCTGCTGAGCCGGCTGCTGCCCGCCAGGAGTGTTCGGAGCGTACTGCGGAAACACGGAATCCCCATTCTGGAGATCCGGAAGAGCATCAACTCCCAGGCATCAAGAGACCTGATTGCCGGGTATCGCCCCGATCTTGTTGTGTCGCTCCAGGCCAACGTCATCTTCAGGAAGCCTCTCATAGATCTTCCGTCCACCGGGTGTCTCAACGTCCACACCGCGCTCCTCCCGAAGTACCGGGGCCTGATGCCCACCTTCTGGGCGCTCAAGCACAACGAGACGGAAACCGGAGTGTCGGTCTTCTTCATCGATGAGGGTATCGACAGCGGACCGATACTTGTGCAGAGACACGTTGAAATCGGCGATCGCAGCCTGGATGGGCTCATAAGGATGACCAAGCGAATCGGCATGGATGTGCTCATCGAGGCGATCGATCTCATTCACCGGGGTAACTACGAACTGATCGCCAACGATGATGCCGATATGACCTACTTCTCCTTCCCTACCCGGCAGGATGTGAAGGAGTTTCTGGGCCGGGGCAAGAGGTTCTTCTGATGAATATCCTCACCTTCGACATCGAGGAGTGGTTCCATATCCTGGACAGCGAACACACCCACTCCGACGAGCAGTGGGGCAACTTCGAGAGTCGAATCGAGGAGAATCTGCCGGGCCTGCTGGAGCTCCTGGACCGGACGGGCCAGGCTGCGACCTTCTTCTGCTTGGGCTGGATCGCCAGGAAGTACCCCGGCGTGATAAGGGAGATAGACCGGATGGGGCATGAGATTGCCACCCATTCGGACATGCATCAGCTGGTGTACAGCCAATCGGCAGACCAGTTCAGAACGGATCTTGAGCGTTCAATAAAGTCGATCGAGGACCTTACGGGGAAGAGGATAACCGCATACAGGGCTCCAGGGTTCTCCATTACGGAACAGACCCCATGGGCTTTCGACGTTCTGATGGAATGCGGCATTGAGAAAGACTGCTCGGTGTTCACTTCGGCCAGGGCCCATGGAGGATTCGACGGGTTTCCGGTGAAGATCCCGTGCCGCATCGAGCGAAACGGATCAAGCATCAAAGAGTTTCCACTCAGCCATTACAGCATGGGGCCGATGCGTGTGGTTTTCTCCGGGGGAGGCTACTTTCGGATCATGCCCTACACGCTGATAAGGCGCATGATGAAACAGTCACCCTATGTGATGGTCTACCTCCACTACAGGGATTTCGACCATGGCCAGGGGACGATCCATGGCCTCCCGCTTCACAGGCGTTTCAAGTCATACGTTGGTATAAAGGGCGCCCTCGCCAAGCTCCGGAGATTGATTTCGGAGTTCCACTTCGTGGATCTCAGAACGGCCGATGCCCTAATGGACTGGGATTCGGCTGATACGGTATCGCTGTAACATCGCCGATCCCTCCGGCGCACCGGACCGGTGCAGATAACACGCGCCGCCATTCGGTTTAAGGACGGGGTCAGATCCTCCCGTCACCTCCTGGATCAAAACGATTGTAATCTCAGCGCGGAAATGGTAAGATATACAGTAACCATTGTGGATAAGCGACGGTGAAAGGAGGGACACTATGCGCATTTGTGCTTGTGTTTCCGTGGCTCTGGTGTTGCTTCTCACCCTGCCGGCGTTGGCTGCCCAACGCATGGTCCTGGTTGAGGACTTCACCAACTGCGGCTGAGGCGGGTGTGCCGCCATTGTAGATACGATGAACCATATCTTCAATGACGAATACCTGGAACAGGTTGTTCCAGTCCGTTTTCACACCTGGTGGCCGAACAGCGGCGATGATTTCTATACCTTCAATCCCGAGGAGATTGAGGACCGCATATACCATTATGCGGGTCTCTACCCGTGGGATGAGTATCTCTACACGCCGAGTCTCCGCTTTGACGGTGGCTACTACGGCGATCCCAGCGACACCACGCTATATAACTTCGCCACTTACGAGGATTGGTACGGGCGCGTGCGGTACGTACTCGACAGTCTCCTGGCGATCCCGAGCCCGCTCCGGATTGATCTTGTCGACAACTACCAGGATGTCGACTCGGTCCACATGACATTTGACATTGTTGCGGAGGACGTCATTCCGGATACGGTGAGACTCTTCGTCGCGGCCACCGAGTCGCTACACAGATACCCCGTCCCCGTGGGGAAACACTGGCACGCCTTCAGGGATTTTGCCGTGGATTCCGGCGGATACACACTGACCATGTCGATGGGTGACTCTGTGCGTTATAACTGGAGCTACCCTATCGATCCGGTGTATAGGGTGGACCGGCTGGTCAGCAATATCTGGATTGAAGACCCGGCCACCAGGGAAGTCCTCCAGGCCGCCAGGAGTTTCGTGCCAGATGTATCCGGTGTCGAGGTCGCCGATGTCCCGGATGTGATGCTGCACCGGAATGCGCCGAATCCGTTCAGCTCGAAGACCAATATCTCATTCAGCGTGAAAACAGGTGGGACGGTCCGCCTGGCCGTCTATTCTCTGACGGGGAGATTGGTCAAGGAGCTTGTAGACGGCAATGTGGAGCCGGGTTCCCACTCAGCTGCCTGGGACGGTCGTGACAACCTCGGGAACGAGGTGGCCAGCGGAGTGTACTATTATCGCCTTGAAAGCGATCACTCCTTCCATGCAGGCAAGATGATCCTGCTTCGCTGATCCATACCGACAGTGAGATTACCACCGGGGGCATCCGATGCCCCCGGTTTGCTTGGCCCTCCGCCCCGTCCACCGAGCGACCAAACCCGTTGCAATCTCATCTAATTAATGGTAATATTGTTAGTAACCATTGAGGTTTAGACACCCGGGCTTTGCGCCTCTGGAGGTATGAAAATGCGTATTCGCTTCCCCCTGGTATTGGGTCTCATCCTGCTGACTGCGATGCCGGCCGCGGCGGTTCAGCGCATGGTGGTGGTGGAACAGTTCACCAATGCGGGCTGCCCTTACTGTGCGGACGTGAAACCCTATATGCAGCAGATACTCACCGAGGAGTACGACGGTCTTATCGTGCCGATCATGTATCACGGGTGGTGGCCGAGTTCCACGGACACGTTCTATCTATACAACACTGCCGGGAACGAGGCGCGCTTCAGCTACTACTCGGGTTCGCCGCCCTGGGGATCATCGCTCTATGTTCCCAGCTTCCGGTTTGACGGGAAGTACATTCTGGACCCGAGCGATGTGCCCGACACGACGGTTTGGAACGGTTTTGTGAGGAACACGCTGGACAGCCTGCTTGCCATTCCCAGCCCCATCCGTATCGCCGTCCAACATAACTACATCACTGCCGACTCGGATTCGGTCTATGTCAGTTTTGATGTCATTGCGGAGGAAGATGCCAACTTCAACATGACGCTTTACATGGTGGTGAACGAGTGGCGGCACAGGTACCCTATTCCTGTCGGTCCCCACGATCACGCGTTCAGGCAGTTCGTCCCGGACAATAACGCGTATGCCTTGGGCAGCATGCTCCAGGGTGATTCGCTCCATTTCGAATGGGACTACGCGGTCGATCCCGAGTACAGGGCCGACCGGGTTGTGACCAACATTTTCATCCAGCGTAACGGCACCAAGAAGATACAGCAAGGCTGGAGGGCTCTTCCGGAACCTGCATCCAACTCCGGTGTTGATGTGGCAGATGTCTCCGGTATGCGCCTGGGCCGCAATGTGCCGAATCCCTTCAGTACGGAAACGGCCATATCTTACAACATGCGATCTCCGGGCAAGGTGCGTCTGGAAGTGTACACACTCACCGGGCGGCTTGTCAGGACGCTGGTCGACCGAAGTGTGGATGCGGGTTCGCATCGGGCGACTTGGGACGGCAAGGACGGCCGTGGCAGGGATGTGGGGAGCGGGGTTTACTATTATCGTATAGACATAGAAAAGGATACGCAGGCAGGCAAGATGATCCTGCTTCGCTAGAGCATTCGGAACTGATGCGGGGGCGTGCGGTGCGCCCACATCTATTCGCCTGCGCATGGGACCATGGGGTTACCCACAGTTGAATGGGTGGGAAGGTGCTTCGGCGGATGTCGTAGGACGGGTACGCCAGGTGGCGGATATAGATACTACGGGCTTGCCCGTGGGGTCTCCCATGTAGCGCCGCCGAGGCGCGAGTTGGAAATCGGGTGGAGCGACAGTGAATTCCCGGTCGCAGTACCGGATAGGGTGAGCCGTCAGGAACCGGGGGGCGTATTAGTTGAGAAGCAGCAAAAGCACGGGACGCTTGCTGGTCCTCTGTATGCTGGCAGGCATTTTGATGGTCCTGTCACCGCCCGGGAGGCTCTCAGGCGGGGAAGATGCCAAAGCTCCTGATTTCACTTTGCCCAATCTGGAAGGCAAGGATGTGACGCTGTCCGACCTTCTGACCCGGGGCCCTGTCATCCTGGACTTCTGGGCCACATGGTGTAAGCCGTGTATCCAGGGCTTTCCGGGCCTTGAGGCCCTGATGACCAGGTACAAAGACCGGGGCCTTACTGTGGTTGCGGTATCGGTGGACGGCCCGAAGTCGAGATCCCGGGTTGCGCCCTTCGTGTGCTCCAAGAAGTACAGTTTCGAAGTCCTGTATGATACCCAGGGACGGGTGGCGAAGAAGTACAATGCCATGACCATTCCCAGGACTGTTCTCATAAGCCCCGAGGGTAGAATCGCATACGCGACGGTAGGTTATCGTCCTTCCAACGATGAGCAGATCGAGAAGTCGCTCGTACCACTTCTGCCCCGGACAGCCACCGAGGGTGGTGAAGTGGTTGAATGATGGTCCCCCGAATTCTCATGATTGCACAGGTCGTCCTTGCGTGCGCTCTGCCGGCGGCCGCGGCGGATATCGACACCAGGGGCGCAGTACAGGGCGACGGCCGGTATGATTCGGACAAGAACACAGCGGTGATAGACGGGCGTGTCGACTTCGAAGTGGACATAGGCCTTTTCAGCTTCGGTGGGACATACCGGGCCTACGATTTCGGCGAGGGCGGCTACAATCCCCGCGGCATAGATCGAATCCATGATTTCAAGCATCGCTATGTCGAGGGCCAAACGGGAGGCCTCTACTTCAGGGGAGGCCACTACTTCTCGACCTTCGGTAGGGGGCTCACCCTGAGGAGCTTCGAGGATGTCGGCCTGGAGCATGACACCTCCCTCGATGGTTTCATCGCGGAATACCAGGCGGGTCCAATTGCTTTTGTCGGTCTTGCAGGTGAGGCCGCCGAGAAGGTCACCGATGTACAGCAGCTCAAATACAGGCTTCGAGGAGCGAGGGCCCAAGTGTGGCTGGGTCCCCGGGTCTCGGTCGCCATCAGCGGTGCCGGCCGGGACACCGAGAGGGAGGACGCTGAAATCACGCTCCCCGAGGACCTCGCCAGGTTTGCCGACCAAGTGATCGGTGGGGAGGCCGAGGCATGGTTGGGGGCCGTGTCCATCGCAGGCGAGTATGCCCGCAGGAGCGGCGATTACTATCCTGAGCTCAAGCAGGGCGATGAAGGCGGCCACGGTGTTTATGTCTCAGGCACGGCCGTTACGTCCTGGTCCACTTTACTTGCAGAATACAAGGACTACGAGAGGTTCGAGCATGCCTTGATCAACCCGCCGACCTGTGTCAGGGACCATGTATGGATCCTCATGAACAGAGTCACGCACCAGGTCGATCTGGGCAACGAACGAGGGTTCCTGGTCGAGGGTACGGTCATGCCGACCGGGGACGTCCAGATCATCGGTGGCGCTTCCGAAGCGCGGCGGCAGGGTGGGGGGCTTGCGCATTGGGAGATCTTCGGCCAGATGGACCACAGTCTGCCCCGCTGGGGGATCTCTTCGGTAGCCGGGTCCTGGTCGAGAGAGTACATCATGGGCAGGTTTGCGGAACACGTGACCGGTGTGATCGATCTCGCTTATGACGTCGCCGGTCTTCAAAACCTCGAGATCGAGCTCGAGATGCAACTGACCGAAGAGCCCTCCGGAGAGGCCTTCGAGACCTATCTTACATCGATAGGGCTGTATCCCAGACCCGACCTCACTCTCTCGGTGGTGGGGGAGGCCACCTCGCAGGCCGGCCTCGACCGTGATTTCTGGGTTTTCGGCGATATTAGGACGGCCATCTCCGATGATTTCGAGGTTTCACTCGGAGGTGGGACAGAAAGAGGCGGCAAGAAATGCAGCGGAGGTATCTGCTTTACCGAGCCTGAATTCACGGGCGTGCGGCTGCGGTTCCTGACCCATTTCTAAGGCCGCAGGTAGGACGGATGCCGGGTGCTCTCCGCCGCATCAGGAGGCGGAGGCGTTTGGAGCGATAGTGAGTGGACACATGATGAATGGCGCTAAGGCCGCATTTCTCATGATCCTGATTGCCATTGCCGGTTGCGACTGGTTCGATGAGCCGGTGGAAGCCAACCTGCCGCCCGATACCGAACTGGTCGAGTGTGCGGCCTCGCAAGGGGTCACCGAGGGAGACGATGTGAGGTTCGCATGGAGCGGAAGCGACATAGACGGGCATATCTCGGGCTTTGAGGTATCATTTGACGGCGCCCCCTGGGAGCCGACGTCCCGAGACTCGATGACCGTTTCCGGGGTGACCCTGGGCGACCACGCTTTCAGGGTTCGAGCGGTGGACAATGACGGCGATGTCGATCCGGACCCGGCCCAGTGTGCTTTCACGGCCCAAGCGGCCGGACGGTCTGTGGACCGCACGGTGCTTGTCGAGCTTTTCACGACCAACACCTGCCCCAATTGTCCTAAGGCTGAGACGGCGCTCAAGGCCCTGTTCGGCGAGATGGGCCCCGGGGCGATTTTGGTGGTGGCATACCATGACAAGCCGACCGACGCTCCGGATTCCGACGCTCTTGCCACCGATCAAACGGATGAGCGCATAGCCTGGTACACCGACAATTCAGGGTTTCCGGGGGAGGTTGATACCTGGCCCACGGTTGTCTTCGACGGCCTGAGAATCGTGGAGGGCGCCCTCACGGCCGAACAGGCAGAGATCAGCTACAGCCTGGAGATTACGACACGGGCCCAGGCGGCCTCTCCGATCTCGCTTCGCATAGGTGGGGACATCGGCGCCGATCATGCCAGCGTGAATGCTGTAATCAGGGCCGAGGATGCGCCGCCTGGGGGCTCGCTAGTCCTCCGGCTGGTGCTCGTAGAAAACGATGTGAAATACAGGGGCTACTTCGCCACACGCTTTGATTTCGTCGCCCGACTGCTGGCGGAGGATGAGGCGCTGGGTCTCGTGGCTGTCGGTGACTCAGTGAGTATTGAGAGGCAATTCGAGGTGGATCCGTCCTGGGTTGTTGAGAACCTGGATGTGATCGCCTTTGTTCAAGATACAGGGACGATGGAGATTATCCAGTCAGGAAGACTCAAACTGGACTGATGTTGCCGGCCGGGACCGCGGTCGGCAGCGTGCATTCCTTAGAGGAAGGGGTATCCGGCTATGAGGCGACGGGACAAAGTGAAGTTCTCCGTGGTTGAGTGGGCAGTGCTTGCTGTTGTTATCCTATGGGCCTGGACTGTGGCAGGGGCCCCTTACGACTTTGAGTTTACAGCCGGTGTCTTGGCTGTCGAGGACACGCTGTGGGCACCCGAGGATTTCCATCTGGTGATCGAGAATACCGGTACTACGGCCGACACCATAGATCTCGTTGTGACGAAAGATGCCCCGCCGGGGTGGAGCACGGGTCTGTGCATCGCCGGGAAATGTATCGGTAACAGCGGCTATGTCGCTCTCGGCCCGAGTGACACCGAGGACCTGTCCGTACTTGTGTTCAATCGCGGTGTTGCGGAGATGGGGCTTGCGCATATCACGGGTACGATGCGGCATGATCCGGGTGTGACCAAGACTGAGACGTTTGCCGCCTTTATCACGGTGCCCAGTATCCTGCTTGTGGATGACGATGCGGGGGGGACCTATGAGACCTACATGGAAGCCGCCCTGGACAGCGCGGGTTACGACGCGCATGTCTGGGACGCGAATGCGCGGGGCAGGCCGGGCGCAGCGCGTCTCGCATCATACCGCGAGGTTCTCTGGACCACCGCCGACGGTGATGCCGGCTATCTTACAAGCAGCGATGAGCAGGACATGATGGCCTTCCTCGACGGCGGTGGGAACCTGTGCCTGGCGAGCATGGGTTTCTTGAGCAGCCGCGGCGGGGCGACCACTTTCACTACGGACTATCTTCACATAGATTCATGGACCAATGATGTAGGCGGGACCACCATGGTGGGAGTGCCGGGCAGGCCCGTAGGTGACGGCATGAGCCTTGATATGACGGGTGGACCGTTCCTTGCGGATGGGACCGATGGCCTGAGCTCACCCGACTTCCCCGCTGAGAGCTTCTTTGAAAACGCCGCAGGAGACACGACGGGTGTGGGTGCAGACGATGACGGTCATAAGCTGGTGTTCCTCGCCTTTCCTTTCGAAGATGTGCCTGTAAGCGGTGCCGATCCCGATAACCAGAAGACTCTGATGGCCCGCATCATGGACTGGTTCGATCCTCCTACCGCCGGCATTGATGATAGAGGTTTCGAGCGGGATGCCATTGTTCTCGGGCAGAACTCGCCGAATCCGTTCACCGGTTCCACATGCATTACTTTCGCGGTCCCTCGAGAGCGTCTGGGTGCCGGTATCGATATCTACAACGTACAAGGCCGGGTAATAAGGAACCTTGCCGCCGACCCTGTTTCCGGGGCGCAGGCTTCCGTCGTCTGGGACGGCAAGGATACCGCCGGGAGGCGCGTAGCATCCGGTGTCTACTTCTACAGAGCGAGTACCGGTGGGGCCCATGGCTTCAAGAAGATGGTGCTGCTCGAGTAGCTGACCGGAATGCCATGGCCGCAAAGGGAGCACCGGGGGCGGACTTGTTCCGCCCCCTCTCTTCACCTGCATGACAAGCGCAGCGCTGCCACTGCTGTGGCAACGGTCTTGGTAGCGGTGGGCCCCCCAACCGTCTTCTGGTCTCTGCGCCCGGCCCAGTCCCTTCTTCATGCCGGTGGGTCAACCTCAGACTTGACCCCTCAGAAGCGACCTGTTAGAATCTCGTGTCAACGGAGGTAGGAGTTGAAGCACTTCAGGCAATACCTCAGGGCCGGCTCCCTGGAGGAAGCAGTTGCGATTCGCAGGGACGTGGGCCCGAAATCGCTCTATATAGCCGGAGGCACGACCGTAGTGCCATTCGCCTCCAAGGGCGTCGATGTATTGATAGACATAACCGGCCTGGGGCTCGACCGGACAAGCGATCACGGGGATCTGATATCGGTGGGGGCGACAACCAGGCTTGCCGAGCTTCTCCACGCTGACATGCGTATGCACCTGCCGGTCATCCATAAGGCCGCCTCGGCCGTGGGTTCGCCCCTTCTCAGGAATATGGCGACGCTGGGCGGCAGCCTCGCAGGCATCTTCCTGCCGGCCGACATCGGCATTGCACTGCTTGCGGTTGGTGCTCGGGTCTATCTTACAGGTGACGGGCAGCGCGCAGTCCCGATCGGGGACCTGCTGGCTGAAGGCTGGCTGTCGGGATACGAACTCATTACCGAAGTGCGTATCGACAAGCGCCGTCCGGGCAGGGGCGCAGGCTTCGCCAAGTTCGGGAGGAGCGCGGTCGACATAGCCCTTGTCAACGCCGCGGCGGCCCTCGAGGTGTCGGATGGAATCATCCGGACCCTGAGGATTGCAGTGGGTCAGACCGGTTCCAAACCGGTCGTGATGGCCGGTCCGGGCCTTGGAGCCGAGGGACGGGATGTGACAAGAGATCTTGTAAGGGAACTGGCAGAGAAGGTCGCGGCATCCGTCAAGCCCAAGCCTGATTCAAGAGCATCCGCCGATTACCGGAGGAACCTGATAAGAGTGATGGCGGCAAGGGCGTTGGCAGATGCGGCAGCGGAAGCGGGAGTCGATCTTGCAGATTAGACTCACTATAAACAAGAAGCCATACGAGCCGGATGTGGCCGCCGGTGAGACCCTGCTCGAGCTCTTGAGGCGGCTGGACCTTAAGAGCGTGAAGTTTGCCTGCGGCACCGGTAACTGCGGGGCGTGTACGGTGCTTCTGGATGGGAAGCCCGTCATGTCGTGCCTGATGCTAGCCCCGCAGGCCGATGGACGAAGTGTTACCACGGTCGAGGGGCTTTCAACCGGCGACAGGCTCCATCCCTTGCAAGAGGCCTTTTTGGAGCTGGGTGCTCCGCAGTGCGGCTTCTGCACGCCGGGGATGCTGATGGCCGCGGCGGGTCTGCTCTCCGAAAATCCCGACCCCACGCGCGAAGAGGTTAGGGAAGCAATTTCGGGCAACATATGCCGGTGTTCGGGTTACGTGAAAGTAGTCGATGCGGTGATTGCCGCAGCGAAGCGAATGCGGGAGGGAGCGGGTGGGGGCAATGTCTGATCTCAGGGTTGTTTCCAAGAGCCTGCCCAAGGTCGATGCCGAAGCGATCGTGCGCGGTCAGCCCCACTACGTCATGGATATGGTGCCCGACGGCGCCCTGCACGCGGCTATACTCAGAAGTCCCCATGCCCACGCCAGGATCAAGGCAATCGATGCGGCGAGAGCAAAGGCCTTGCCTCGCGTCGTTATGGTGCTCACACACAACGACGTGCCCAGGGTGCCTTTTACCACTGCCGGGCAGAACTATCCCGAGCCGTCGCCCTATGATACTTTCATGCTGGATGAGAAGGTGAGGTTCGTCGGCGATAGGGTAGCCGTTGTGGTTGCCGAGGACATGCAAACAGCCAGGGCGGCCCTCGCTCTCATAGAGGTTGAATACGAAATGCTCCCGGCAGTGCTCGATGCCCGCGAAGCCCTTAAGGAGGGTGCGCCCGTCATACATGACGAGACTGACTCACAGGGGATCCGCGATGCCGGCCGCAACCTCGCGGCCCACATAGAAGTGGATGTCGGCAGCGTCGAAGCCGGTTTCGCCGAGGCCGATTATGTCTTTGAACAGGAGTTCTCAGTCCAGTACATGCAGCATGTGCCGATGGAGAACCATGTCTCCATGGCCTATCTCGATGATAAGCGGAGAGTCGTGCTTGTCACCTCGACCCAGGTGCCCTTCCATGTGAGGCGCATCGTGGCCCGCGTGAATCAGATTCCAATATCCAGAGTGCGGGTCATAAAGCCGAGGGTGGGCGGCGCCTTTGGTGTGAAGCAGGAAGTGGTACTCGAAGACCTGTGCGTACAAATTGCGCTCAAGACCGGCAAGCCGGTCGTGATGGAGCTCAGCCGGGCCGAAGAGTTCTATGCCTCTCGAACCCGCCATCCCATGTACCTCAGGATAAAGACCGGCTTCAAACGTGATGGAACCATGGTTGCCAATGAACTCAGAGCGGTTGCCAACACCGGGGCGTATGGGGCCCACGCCCTGACAGTGCCCTCCAACACCGGGAGCAAGTCGCTGCCCCTCTACCGGTCACCGAACATCCGCTACGTGGCCGATGTTGCATACACCAATCTGCCTGTGGCCGGTGCCTTCAGGGGCTATGGCGCGCCGCAGGGTTACTTCGCGCTGGAATCCATGATGGACGAGGCCGCCCGCGAGCTCGGCATGGACCCCCTGGAACTGAGACGCAAGAACCTCGTAAGGCAGGGCGACGAGGATCCGATTGCCACCAAGCTCGGTGAAGGCAAGCAGGGTTTCGCAAGAACCGTTGAGAGCTGCGGCATCGAGGACTGCATCAGGCTGGCCGGCGAGGCCGTCCCCGGAAGCGGACCGCCGGAGAGCCGACCGTTTCGCCGGATCAAGCGTGGCAGAGGCTTTGCTCTGTGCATGCACGGGACCGGGATCCCGGGCGACGACATGGCCGGGGCGACGATAAAGGTCAACGAGGACGGATCTTTCAACCTGCTCATAGGCGCGGCCGATCTCGGAACCGGAAGCGACACTGTGCTTGCCCAGATGGCCGCCGAGGTGCTGGGCGTTGCTCTGGATGACATGGTTGTCTACTCGGCGGATACGGACTATACGCCTTTCGATGTCGGCGCCTATGCCTCGAGCACCACTTTTGTCTCCGGGACCGCTGTGGTCCTGGCGGCCAGGAAGGTGAGAGAGCGCTTGCGGGCCGTCGCCGGCGATCTCCTGGGGACGGATCCGGAGGGCCTCGAGTTCGAAGATGGTTGCTTTGAGACCCCGCAAGGCAAGCGGGTGCATATCAAGGAGGCCGCGCTCAAGTCGTTTTATGGGCAGCACAAGCAGCAGATTGAGGAATCCGCCTCTTTCCTCACTATGGTATGCCCGCCGCCTTTCTGTGCGTGTTTCGCCGAGGTCGATGTCGATCTGGATACCGGTATGGTGAAGGTCGTAGACATAGCCTCCGCCGTGGATGTCGGGAGGGCGATAAACCCCGTGCTGGCCGAGGGACAGATAGTGGGGTCTATCGCCCAAGGCGTGGGCTATGCGCTCACCGAGGAGATGATCTTCAACGACAAGGGCAAGAACGTCAACGCCTCCCTGATGGATTACAAGGTGCCCGTCTCGACCGACCTTCCCGACATAAAGGGATTGATCGTTGAGACCGATGAACCCTCGCACCCCTTCGGTGTGAAGAGTGTGGGGGAGATCTGCCTCGATAATGTGGCTCCGGCCATCACCAATGCGGTTTTCAATGCCACAGGCGTAAGGTTCACGGAATTGCCGCTAACGCCCGAAAGGGTGCTCAAGGCCCTGCGTGAGGCCGGGCTGTGACCCTCCTTCAGGGCATAAACACCCTCTTCACCGGTACGGAAGACCTTCACGGCGTCGATGTCCTGATCGATGGCAACAGGATAAGCCGTATCGAACCGGGTATCCGCGTCGAACCTTCCGGCGGCGAGCCCCTTGAGGAGATCGACTGCCGTGACATGGTCGTAATCCCGGGGCTTGTCAACACCCACCATCATTTCTTCCAGACGCTCCAGCGATGCCTTCCCGATGTCCAGGATTCCCCGCTTTTTGACTGGCTCGTGAAGCTCTACGAGATATGGAAACACATGGATGAGGAAAGTGTTTACTGGAGCACCCTGGTGGCCTGCGGCGAGCTCTTGAAGACCGGCTGCACCACCAGTTCCGATAATCTCTATGTCTTCCCGGAGTGGGCGGGGGGCAGGCTGGCCGATATCGAAATTGAGGCCGCCATCCAGGCCGGGATCAGGTTTCATCCCACACGGGGAAGCATGTCGCGGGGCAAGTCCTCGGGAGGCCTTCCTCCTGATGTGGTGGTCCAGACCGAGGCCGAGATCCTCGAAGACAGCGAGCGCCTCATAGACGCGTACCATGACCCGAAGCCCGGGGCAATGGTCCGGATCGCCCTCGCACCCTGCTCCCCCTTCTCGGTCTCCGAGGATCTTCTTAAGCAGACCCGGGAGCTCGCATCCAGGAAGGGTGTGCTGCTCCACACGCATCTTGCCGAGACCCAGGACGAGAACGCCTATTGCGTTGAGAACTATGGCGTCAGACCCTTGGAGCTCATGGAGCGGTGTGGGTGGGTGGGGCCCGATGTATGGTACGCCCACGGCATTCACTTCAACGATGAGGAGCTGGCAAGGCTCAAGCAGACCGATACCGGGATCTGTCACTGCCCGACCTCCAACATGCGGTTGGGCTCGGGTGTGGCCCGCGTGCCCGAAATGCTCAAGATGGGCATAAGAGTGGGACTCGGAGTCGACGGCAGCGCCAGCAACGACTCCTCCGATATGCTCGGTGAGGTGAGGAACTGCTTCCTGCTTAACAGGCTGGGGGGAAGCGCCGCCATAACCGCCCGGGAGGCCATCCGCCTGGGGACCGAGGGAGGCGCGAGGCTTCTGGGCCGGGACGACATAGGCAGCATAGAGCCCGGGAAGGTCGCAGACCTCGTGGGCGTCAAGGTATCAACGATCGACCGCGCGGGTGCGGTGCATGATTATACGGCATCCCTTGTGCTTTGCGGATGCAACCACACGGTTGACCTCAATATCGTAAACGGCAAAGTGGTCGTCCGTGACGGCAGGCTGCTCACCATGGATGAGCAAGAAGTGACCCGCCGGGCCAACCTCGCCGCCAAGCGCCTCCTCAGACAGTAGAATCATAGGGATTTGGTTTTCCTGTCTCCATAGTATTCAGGAGTCTCCGTGGCACCGGTGGCATGTAGTCATCCGCCGGAGTCGGTAAGGCGGAACCAGATTGGCCTGGAGGATTTGCATTATACCCGTTGATCGCGGCATTGCATTAAGGCGGGTTCTGTCGAAGCCGTATAGGGGCAGAGTCATCCCTGTGACCGGCCGAGGGGGGGATGTATAGGCGGTGGGGGTCAGTCGAGTTCCTCTTGCTGGTGAGGTGGTGGAGGCCTGGTTGATCTGAATGTGACCCCCAGGTAGTGGATGATCTTATCAATGACACCTTGCTGTGGACACCGAAGCCGGTGTGTTGCCAGGAGAGGATTTTATCTGCGATCTCAGTGCGTATCAGATTCCTGGCGACCAGGAATGCGAGCACCTCATGAGCGAAGAGACGGGCGATGGCGGCATCATTGAGCATCGGCAAGGGGCAGAAGTGATCATTGGTTGATCCATGGATCATAGAGCGAAAGGCTCAGGTCGTCTCGTGGCTCATCTTGGATATGATACGGCGGCGGAGCTGCGTCAGGCGTCGAGGTGTCCCGTTTCCTTCTCATCAAAGGGCTCCATGCCCAAGGCATCCAGGAGCCCGGCAACTCGCTCGAAGGCATCTCTCTCGATCCTTTCACGCTCGTCCGCGTCCGTGGTGTCCATGAAATCCGCTACCGCGACGGGCCCCAGTGCGTCTACCTTTGGGAACTTGCTCCTGATTTTCGACAGGCCTTCGAGGACCAGTCTGTTCGAACCATGAGGACGCAGAAGCTCGACTAGTTTCATCGTAGTGCTGCAGTGTGAAGTATATGTCGTATGCATCTTTCTCCCTGAATCTACTGTGGAGCACCATGCCCTTCATTGCGAGAAAGGGGACAGCCGCCGCAATCTTCACACTGACTTCATTGACGGCCCCGTTGGGCATTCTGGCCTTAACGGCAACAACAATCGGATCCTGGAAGGCGAGGTCGCACCCTCTGGTCTTACGCGGCCTTACATCCTGCACCTGCTGAGTTCGGTGGGACCTACCGGTTCCCCCGTATTCCCCTGCAAGAAGATCTACTTCCGCTCTGAGCTCGCGGCCCGATCCGGTGTCAGAGTCGGCGTTCAGAGTCCTCCAATCGCCGGACTAAGAAGTCCCCTCACCGCGCAAAGGCATAGATCGCTGAGGAGGCCTCTTCTGTACCTGAAGAAGGGTCTCACCATCTTAGGCATGGTGAAGACCACTTGCCGGTGGGGCACACTGACAAGGCGGTGCTCACTTAACCAGATGCTCCAGGCTTCCCGGCGCTTGGCATGGCATGATGGGCGGAAATGCCTTGTCTTGACATGAAAAGGTGACCAGGTACTCTTCCCCGCAGTCCGGGCAGCGAATCCTCGCGAACCCGCACATGGCGTTACCACAGTCAAGGTAATACTCCACTACGTCGCGGACGACTGGTCTGAAGTAGCCAACGTGGCGCTGGAATCTGTCCTTGTATTGAGCAAGGAAGGTGTCGAAGTAAGTAGCGAGCACCCCATGTGAGGGGGCAAGCGTGAGCTGGCCCCATCGTTCATGTGGTGGCCCGACCTGGCAGGGGCCGGTGGTTGCCCCGGCTAGTCGGTCTTCTTCAGCCGGATGTTGCCGTTGATGGTCTTGATCACGACGGGATACTTACCGGTTCCCGTCCCACCTGTGCCGTGAATCCGCTTTCTCGGGGTACCGTTCGAGTAGTCCCAGTCTTTGGACCGCTCGATCTCGAGATCGAAATCACTGATGATCTTGAAGTCCTGGCTGCTGTTCTTGGTATAAGAGATCGTAAGATCCAGGTCCAACGGCAGGCCACCCGGAAGCGCGAGTGAAACGTCGCCGCAGCAGGAGGACAGATTGACGCCTTTCTCACCGTCTCCCAAGCCTCCATCTATCTTGACATCGACATCGCCGGCCATTGAGCTTGCATCCACCCAAGCGTCGGCCGCTCTTATGTTCACGCTTCCGCCCATGGTCAAGGCCTTGACAAAACCTCGGGCGTCGTCGACATCTATGTCTCCGCCCATGGTTTTCACCCAGGCACCCGCGGGAGCCTCATCGACATCTATGTCACCGCCCATAGTGCTGATGGTCACCGTCTTCTTGTCCATCCCGTCGAGCGCCCCCTCGGGCGCGCGGAGATTCCCGTCACGCCCGCGGACGTTCTCGTATCGCACGTTACCGCCCATGGATGTGGCCTCAAGGTCTCCGACCACGTCCTTCAGGTAGACCGTCCCGCCCATGGTTGACATCTTGCCGTCAAGGTCGGAGCTCGTGACCTCAATGGCGCCTCCCATAGTCGTGAGTTTGACCGTGCCCTTGACCTCCCTCAGGGTCAGCCCGCCACCCATAGTGCGTCCAGTGAAGCTCCCGTCCAGGTCGACGATCTTAAGCCCCCCACCCATGGATTCAAAATGGACGTTGTACTTCCGCGGCAGCCTGACCTCGAACTCGAGGTCGCGCGCTGTCCCCTCGTGTATGTTCACGTCGGAGGTAATCATCAGGCCGTCACGCTGCTGGCTTATCTCGACAGTGTGTGAGTGGCCATTGCCGCGCTGTATGTATGTAACCTCCGCCTTGGACTTATCCCAGCCCTGAATATTGACGCCGGCACCCGACTTGAGATCAAAGTAAATGGTCTGGCCCGGAGATGCGTCACACTCATAATTGTTCCCGTCAGTCCCAACCAACGCCGCGGCCGGCAGGAGAGATGCCGCAAGGACTAATATAATCGACAGGCAAAGGCCTTTCATGTTCATGACTTCCTCCTCCATTAGCTGTCACCCATCAACTCGATCGCCCGGTTGAGGACCGCGCGACCGCTCTCGTCCGGGGCCTCCCCGATTGACCGGCGGATCGCATCCGGAGCCACATGCTGGCCGGCCAGAAACTCGAGGGCCAGCAGGCGGACCTGCACTGAAGGATCCTGGGAGAGCGATACCAGCAGAGCATTCTGCACAACAGGGTCGGAGGCGTGCCGTGAGAGGATGTCGAGAGACCTCAGCCGCACGGGCATGCTTGGGTCATTGAGCAGTATGAACACGAGGGCATCCTTCAGTCTCTCATCCATGCTCCTTCCCGCCACAGCCATGGCCTCAAAACGTGACCCCATGTTTGAGGGGTCGATCATCGCATATACAAGTACCTCCCTTGCCAGGGGTGAGTCCAGAGTCGTCGCGACGTCAACGCGCCGCGTAACGTCGAAACTGAGCATCACGCTGCTACCGTTCTGGGGGCGCATATTCACGTTTGAGTAGGTGAAGGGGGAATCCCAGTAGCCTTCCAGGCCCCGGCCCAGCGATGCCTGGCGGGCAACCTCCTTCAGCAGCAGGCCGTCGTCGAACTCGGGCGGCCCGGCCCCAATCCGCCCAAGGAAGAACCCCAGAGCGATGAAGACCACGGCGAAGGCTGGAGCATAAGCCGGCCTCACCCCGGGCAGAGTGGCCCGGCGCTTCCAGAATGGTTCCGCCTTTCGCTTATTCTTGCCGGCACCGACCCGTCTCAGTACGGCGGCCCGCATTGCGCTGAGGCCTTCCTCCGTTGGCTGGGAGACGCCTTCGGGGACCTTGGACAGTTCGCGGTGAAGCTCCATCATCTTGCGGCATCCCGCACAGGACACCGAATGCCGCTCAAGGATATCGAGGTCCCCGGGTGATATGTCTCCTCCGAGGTAGTCCTCGATCAGGCGTTCGAATCGCTCACATCCGCTCATAGTTCCCCCCAATCCAATGCCAATTGGTCACGCAGCTTTCTCAGACCGCGGAAGAGGATGTTCTTGGCGGTTCCCTGTGTGCATCCCAGGTGCGACGAGATTTCGCCTATGGACATCCTCTCGAAGTAGCGAAGCGTAAGGGCCTCCCGCTGTCTGGGATTAAGGCGAAGCAGCGCTGCGGTGAGAAGATCGCGGCTTTCCATTCGGAAGAGATCGGCCTCCTGCCGCGCCTCGAGCTCGGGCGAGTTGGCCGCGGTCAGTTCGTCGTGCTCCCCATGCCGGGTACGACTCCGAATCCAGTTAAGGCTCTCGTTGTGTGTGAGACGGAGAAGCCAGCCCTTGAAGGGCCCGGAGCCTCGGAAGGATGCTATCTTCTCAAAGACCTTGACGAAGACCTCCTGGGTAACGTCCAGGGCGTCCTCCCGGTTGCCCGTGTAGCAGAAGCATGCCCGGTAGACCAGGCGTTCGTGGTTTCTCATCAGCTCCTCGAAGGCGCCCATGGACCCCGCACTCGCCTCCGCAATCAATGCGCGTTCGTTCTGTTCCGCCATCGCTCTCCCGTGCCGCTCACCCGGGTGGCCTGCCCGGGATCCTCTATCGAACCCTCTGCATATATAGACACCGGAATCACCAAGAGGTTAGCATTGAAGACCGGGAAACTGAAGCAATAGAGCCTGCCCGCTCGGATCTCTCGGACCCGCCTTGGGTGGTCGCGCCGGAGAGGCCCTGCGCTTCCGACGCAAGCGAGCAGTTCTGGTCCATCCGCCACCGTGCACCCCGGCCGGGGCGGCCGGGTGAGTCGACAGACGCGCCCCACGCCTTAAGGGGCTGGGCTTTCTACTTGCAATCAGAGTCTCACAGCTAGGGCGGAAGGGCTGTGGCCGGTCTCGATCCAGTGTTCGATACGCTGGGTCATAGGGTCTATTATGGCAACCGCATTGCGCTCTGGGACCGTCACATAGACCTGCTTCTCGTCCTTCTCGAAGATGATCTTGCCCGGTGTGGCCGGCAGGGGAATCCTGAAGGACGTGACCCCTGTGAATGGATCAATACAGAGGATCTCGTTGGTGTTCATCATGCAGATATAAAGGCGCCTTCCGAAGGGATCGAATGCAATGTCTCCCGCGCCGAGCCCCACTGTGACCGTCCTTTGCACCGCCATCCTTCTAATCTCGAAGACCGTGAGATCTATCGATCCGCTGCTCGAGATGAACAGCCATTCCTCGCTGTCGTCCATAGCCAAACCTATGGGTTCGCGTTCAACCCGGAATGTGGTGTCCACCACCACGGGCCGGGTGGAGAAATCGAGGACTGAAAGGATGCCCCACCGCTTGCTCAGGACGAACCCGAGATTGTAGAGTGATGAATAGACCGCATCCACCGGATTCTCTGAGACATCTATGGTTTCCAGGATCCGGGATGAGAATGAATCCATGAGATAGACCGAATTGCTGCCATAGTTGACGATCATCAGCATGTCCTCTTCGCCAATCGGTTCTATGTGTACGGGTTCGTCCACATAGTCGATTTCCGTGGCCTTAATCAGGCGGTTGGCGACCATGTCCATCTCATAGAGCACGCCGTCCTTCCGGTCGCCTATGTGGAGCCGGCGTCTCCGTTGATCGGCCCCCAATGCGTAGGGTTTCGTGCCGACCAGCACGTTATAGACAACATGCTTCGATGCTTTGTCTATCACCGAGATATTGGATGACTGCTCGTTGGCCACATAGACCACATTGCCTGCAGGGGTGTGCTGCTCGGGTTCCACGGAGATGACCGGTATGAACTGCTGTGCGGTCTCGGGGCTCCCCGCATACTCGAGGTCTATCACCAGCGTGAGCGTCTTCGCGTTGCCCGCGACGATGGAGAACTCGTGTTCCACTGTAACGAAGTTGCCTCCCAGCGATACCGGCTGCCCCGTGATCTCCGAAACCACCTCACGGGTGAAAAGGGTTAGACCCGTGTATGACCCCGTCGCCGCCTCAGAGACCGTCACGAGGCTCTGCCCGCCGCTCATGGCGCTCAGACTCAGGGACGTCTGCGACGCCGGCAGATCGACCTGTCGACCGTCGGCCAGATTGAGCGAGATCTTACGAATCTCCCATACCAGTGGAAGGGCGAGGCGGCTGTCAGATCTGGCATAGACCACGATTTGTGAGGTTCCCTCGGGAATAAGAGTCTTCCGAGCCGCCTCACTTTCGGGGCCGGGTCCCCGGACCTGGCCCGAGCAGGCGGCAAGCAAAAGAAGGGGGAGTATGAGGTGTCGCTTGAGCATATCAACCTCCATATGGTATTCGATTTGTTCAGCTGCCTCCGCTGGTTTGTTCTCTCCCGCGCCGCAGCCTGGCCCCAGCGAAACATAAAAAGAAAATCAGGCACGAGCAGAGCACGATGGTCGCGCCCGAAGGCAAATCGAAGGCATAGGACAGCACGAGCCCGACCACAAGGGCAATAATAGCGGTTATGACCGAAAGAGCAAGCACCTTCCGGTAAGTTCGGGCAATCTGGCTGGCTGTCGCCGCCGGCAGGACCAGCAGGGCGGAGACCAGGATTATGCCTACCAGCTTGATGGAAGCCACGATTGCAAGCGCAATCAACACCAGGAGCAGATAGTGAAGCAAGCCGACCGGGACCCCGCTCACTCGGGCAAGGTCCTCGTCGAAACTCGCATGCAGCAGGTGTTTGAAGAGAGCCCCCACAATGAAAAGTACGAGGCCGCAGTACGTTGCGATAACGTAGATGTCGTTTCTGGTAATGGACAGAATGCTGCCGAAGAGATAGGAGAAAAGGCTCGAGACATAAGCACCCGATGCGGCGATGATCACGATACCCAGCGCCATCGTGCCGGAGAAGGTGATACCGATGGCGGCATCCTCACGCACATGCCCCCGTCTGGACACAAAACCGATCAGAAGCGCTATTCCGGCACAGAAGAGGCTGGTCGAGAGCGTAGGATCCACCCCTAGTGCGAGTCCGAGCGCGACGCCTCCGAGCGCGGAGTGGGATATCCCCACGCCAATGAAGGAAATCCTCCGCAGCACCACAAAGAAGGAGAGGACCGACAGCATCAGCACAACCAGAAGACCACCGACCAAGGCCCGCTGAAAAAACGGCAGGCCCAGCATTTCACTCAACATCATCTTCCCCGTTCGGATGTTTTTCTACCACTCGGTGGGGGTATCTTCCGTGCAGCATGAATTCGAATTCGCAGCCGTAAGCCTCTCTGAAAATCTCTGTGTCTTTGATCTCATCGGGCGCGGCATGTACGAAGACCTTCTGGTTCACGCACACGATCTCGTCGACCTGGGTCGGTACGACCTCCAGGTCGTGGGAAGCCAGTATTATGGTCAGGGACAGCGTGCCCATCAGTTCGAAGAGGAGTCGATAGAAGTCATCCCGCGCCCCGGCGTCCACACCGGTCGTCGGTTCGTCCAGTAGCAGCAACCTCGGCTGGCCGACGATGGCGCGCGCTATGAAGACACGTTGCTTCTGCCCACCGGAGAGCTCCCCGATCATCCTTCGCCTCAGGGACTTCATGCCGACCATGTCGAGCACGCGGTCCACCCGCTCCTTCTGGCCCTCGTCAAGTCTTGGGAACAGGCCCAGTGATCCATAGAGCCCCATCTCGACCACGTCCTGCACGGTCACGGGGAATTCAGGATCGAGGCTCTCCTCCTGGGGCACGTAGCCTATGGTCCCGGGGGCGGCCCCGGACATGACCAGGCTTCCGCGGTCCGGCTTTATGAGTCCGGCTATGGTCCTCAAGAGCGTGGTCTTGCCGCCGCCATTCGGCCCCATCAGGCCTATGAATTTCCCGTTCTCCACAGCGAGCGACACGTCACGCAGGGCCAGGTTCTTGCCCAGCCACACCCATACGTTCCGCAGTTCGACGATTGAGTCTGCCATCGCGGCGCTATTCCCCCAGAACCGTCTTCTCGATTACCGATACATTGTGATCCAAGAGCTCGGCATACGTAACCCGGCCCGGCATGTCGTCCCCCCCCAGCGGGTCCAGCGATATGATGCGTGCCCCAGTCTGTAAGGCCACGCTTTCCGCCAGGTCCAGGTTGGAAAAATCCTCTACAACGATAAATCTCACGCCGTTTCTTATCATCTCCCTGACTACTCCGCCGATGTGTTTCGCTGAAGGTTCCTGCTCATGGGAGATTTCGAGCGTGCCGTGTTCGTGTAAACCGTATCTTCGAGCGAAGTAGCTCCATGCAGGGTGGAATGAAACGAAGTCGTTGAAACCGCTCTTTTCGAGCCGGGATCTGACAGAGGTATGTAGCGAGTCGATCTCCATGCCGAAGATCTCGGCCCGCCGGCCGTAATAAGCACAATTCGCGGGGTCTACGCGGCAAAGTGCCTCGGCAGTTATCTCTCCAATCGACTTGGCGTAGAGCGGGTCCAGCCAGAAGTGGGGATTGAAGGTGCGCCCCATGGCGAGAAGGGATTCGCCGAAGCCCTCATGGAAACGGACAATCAGGCAGTTCTCGAGGTCTTTGCCCTCTCCAGGCAACACCCATTCGTCGAAATGGTCTCCGATGAGGAAGATCGCATCAGCCTCGTATATTGCCCTTGCCGTCCTGGGTGTGAGCTCGAAGTGATGGGGATCGGTGCCGGGAGGGACTATTGTGGTGACCTCCACGCTGTCGCCCCCGATTTCCCTGACGATCGCAGAGATCGGGTGGATGCTGGCCGCGGCCTTGACCGGGGCCGCTTTGGATGTGCCGGCGAGCAAGAGGGCGCCGAGCCCGATAAGCAGCATACTACGTCCGCACACCTTGACCTCCGTTCGGACTTGTACCCTTCACCGGTATCATATAGGATTAGAGACAGTCCATCAAGCGACATTATAGGAGGTATTCATCGTGAAGAGGAACTTGGTCGTATCGATCGTGTTTGCTTTGTGCATAGTGGCGGCGCTGGTGATCTACCTCAGGCTTACCTCCCCGGCTGGGATCAGCGCCGCAGTGGCCTCAGCCGATGACCGCGAGTTTTTCCCGGCCGTACACTCCCTGCTTAAGTCGGCCGATCGGTCGGTGGATGTAATTCTTTATCAAAGCCGCTTCTATTTTCACTACCCCGCAAGCAAGACCAATGCCATGATATGCGACCTCATCGATGCTTCCGAGAGGGGGGCGCGTGTGCGGGTGGTGGTCGAGCGGGCTGACTGGAATCTCGAAAACACTGAGGGGAATCGCGACGTGGCACAGGTGCTCGACAGGAGCGGAGTGGAAGTCTACTTCGACCCCCCGGCCACCACCAGCCACACCAAACTGGTAATCGTGGACGGCAGATATACGGTCGTGGGTTCGACCAACTGGAGCCACTACGCCCTGGACGGCAACAATGAGGCCAATGTCGTGATCGATTCGAAGGGGGTGGCCCGGGCCTTCACGAAGTACTTCGAAGGGATCATGGACGTAAGCGACCGCGAGTATGCCTCGCCCATCGAGCCGATCCCGGCGGAGAAGTTCCTCGAGTCTTCGGGTAGGTACGTGTTGATCACAGATGAATGTGATTCGGCTTCATACGATCCCGAGTCCCACACAGGCTATGTATACTTCGATGATCTGAAGGTTGCCGTGCGTGAGGGACCTTTGGAAGAGACCCTGATTCTGGAGCCCCTGTTCTTCAGCGAGGCCCCGGGTGAGACCGTGAGAATCCTGGGCAGGATCAATCTCGAAGGCGACGTGGATCTGGAGGCGCTTGATGTCGAATCTAAGCACACCCCCGAGGCTATTGCCATAGCACTCAAGAGGGAGAGAGAGGACCTCAAGGCGGCGGAGTTCGACGACGCGTCGCTGGAGTGGTTCGATGGTGCAAGGGTCAGGCCGATTCCCAACCGCCTCTATGCTTCCGAGCTCAAGAAACTCATCGACGGCGCCACCGACAGGATCTGGATCGCCATGGCGGATGCCCGGTACTATGAATCCACTCCGCGAACGGCCAGCGAGACCAAGGAGCCGGATGAGGTCCCGAGTCTTACCAATATGGTGCTCGCCGAGCTGGTGGAAGCCGCAGTGGATGGGATAGACGTCCGTCTGGTCTGCGACATGGGCTGGCGCGGAGGCGCCCCGCCGGACCGGGTCGCATTCATGAGGAAGCTTGAGGCCGCAGGCGGCAAGGTATACGAGGATTCACAGGATGTCACGACACATGCCAAGATGGCGATAGTCGACGATGCCTTCGCCGTCGTCGGTTCCACGAACTGGTCTTATCATGCCCTTGAGGAGAACAACGAGAGCGCGGTCATCGTGCAGTCGGCGGAGCTTAACAAGCATTACGCGGCTTACATCGAGGCCCTGATCAAGGCCGGTACGCCCTTTGAATGACACGCGGCGTTGCCGCTTCGACGGCAAAGCTATGGATCGCGTGGAGTGCGATATGCCCTTGATAGTCGAACCGACATGTTATAGAGTTAGCATTGATTGCGTAATGTAGCGGAGTGTGCACCATGAAACCGCAGAAGGCGATCACACATATCGTGAAGCGCGATGGGAGCGTCGCCGAGTTCGACCAGGACAGAGTCACCACGGCCATCTACAAAGCGGCTGCCGCGGTAGGTGGCCATAACAAGGACCTGAGCCGAAAGCTCTCCGACGAGGTTGTTCAGGTTCTCAGCCATGCCTATCCGCCTCCCGACATGCCCTCGGTTGAAGAAGTACAGGATGTCGTCGAGAAAGTGCTGATCGAGAACGGCCATGCCAAGACGGCCAAGGCCTACATAGTATACCGGGAATACCGGCGCAGGCAGAGGGAGAACAGGGGAAAGGCCGGGGACAAGAGGAGCCGGCTTCCATACCGCCTGATGTATGAGAATCTTCTGTGGAACCTGGAGCATGGGTGCGGGACCGTCGACAATCTGAACGAACGGATCAAAGACGGCAGTTTCCCCCAACTGATAACGGACGCCGACCGATCTTACACCGACGGCGTGTTCCGCGCCGCCGATGCCATATCCTCACAGAAGGGTACGAAGCTGATAATCGTCGCCGGACCGTCGTCCTCCGGTAAAACAACCACCACCGCCAAGCTGGCCGGGCGGCTCAAGGAGCTGGGTATCGAAACCGTCCTTCTCAATCTCGATCACTACTTCTTCGACCTGGAGGTACATCCCAAGGACGAACATGGTGACTACGACTTCGAGACACCCGAAGCTCTGGACATACCCCTCATCAACAAGCATCTCAAGTCTCTTGCCGAAGGCGAGACGGTCAAGATGCCGTATTATGACTTTGTCACCGGCAAGCGGAGATTGGATACCACCGATATCTCCATAGGACGGAATCAGGTTATCCTCATCGACACCCTGCACGGGCTTTATGAACCCCTCACTCAGAGCGTGGATGACGAGCTCAAGTACAAAGTCTACATAGAGACGGTCTATATCCTGAAAGACCGGGATCAGAACTTCCTTCGGTGGACGGACATCAGGTTACTGCGCAGAATGGTCCGCGACCATGCCCAGAGGGGATATGACCCCAGGCAGACTATCGGCCACTGGCACTACGTCAGGAGGAGCGAGCTTAAACACATAATACCCTTTATCCACGACGCCGACTACGTCTTGAACGGGGCTCTGCCTTATGAGCTTCCTTTCCACAAGAAATACTCGTACAAGTACTTCCCCGAGTTCATACGCGAATGGGCCGGCGACCCCAAACGCCGGGATGCCTACATAAGGGCGGAACGGATCCACAATCTCCTGTCGCAGATCGAGCCCTATGAGGATGAATCGGCTGTGCCCGAAGACTCACTCCTAAGAGAGTTTATCGGGGGCAGCATCTACAAGCTGCACTGACCCATGCTATATCTCGGTCACCGAGACCAGCCCACGGCCATCCAGGAATTCGGTATGAGCGTTATTCGGATCGATCACCGCACGCCCATCGACAACGAAACGGTAACGGTGTTCGCCCGGTTTTAGGGTCATAACCCGCTGCCAGAGGCCCCTGCCGTCGACATCCAGCAACACATCTCGGGAGTGCTCCCAGGAATTGAAATCGCCCTCGATCTGGACGTCATCCACATCACTGTCCATGTAGGAGAAAAGCACTCCTCCTCCTATTCTTCTGGGAGCCAGAAAATTCTGGATGGCCTCGATCTCGATGGCCTTCTGAGTCGCACTGTCCCCGAGAACCTCATGGGCCAGCGACCGGTAATCAGAAAAACCTCGTGAGTCTCGGTAGTTGGTTATAGGCACTCCGAAACCGGTGGACTCCTTGAGCGTTATGTTGTTTCTGATGATCGTGTTGAAGCAGGAGCCCGCATAGCTGGTCCTCAATGCCGAAACCAATTCCCGGCTAATCCTTGTGCGGGAATCATACATCGTGGCCAGCACGCGGTAGGTAGTCTTGTGGCCGTTTATGTTTTCGAGGAGCTCGAGCGCCTCAACGACCCTCGAAACACCTTGCAGCGAGAAGAAGGACGGGTCGACCGGGATTATGACCTCATCGGCCGCCGTCAGGGCGTTGAATGTAAGCAGGCCTATGTTCGGTGGCGAATCGATGATCGTGAATTCGTAATCGTCCTCGACGCGGTCCAGGATGCGCCTGAGCCTCTCCTCTCTTCGTTCCTTGCCGGCCAGCATCTGCTCGGCCGAACTCAGGACTACAGTGGCCGGCAGCAAGTCGAGATTCGAATCGATACGGTTTATGACGCCGGCAACCGGAACCGTATCGGAATCGACCAACAGGTCGTAAACGGTATGCTCCAGGGATTCCTTATCTGGGTAAAGCGACTGAGTGGCGCTTCCTTGCGGATCCATATCCGTCACCAAGACCTTGCTTCCCATGTCCTTAAGACAGAGTGCTAGACAGACAGCCGTGGTGGTCTTCCCGCAGCCGCCCTTCTGGTTTGCGATCGCTATACGCCTCATCTCAGAGTCTCGACCTCCTTCCAATGGATCCGTACTCTTCGGTGCCGATGCAGTTACAGACTATGCTACACTACCGTTGAAGTGCGCTGGTGTCAATAGGCTTGGGGCCGAAAAAGCCCCAGGCGGGTGAAAAACATCCGTCTGCTGTGTTACGCTTATCTCTCCTCGCTGCGACGTACGTAACGGTACGTCTCGTTCGTCGAGACTTCGCAAGCCTTGCATCCGGACGTCTTTGACCGGCCTGTATCATGGTGGAGGGTGAAAAACATCCGTCTGCTGTGTTACGCTTATCTCTCCTCGCTGCGACGTACCGTCGGCCGCGGAGAGGCGACGCCACACAAACCATTCGTTGCCACTGGAGTGACACCGCTGTGGAATCGGGTTGGAGAAGCGGACTGGCTGGTTCCGGACAGGTCCTCTATTTGTCCACCCAGTAGAGGAACATGCCGCAGTTCTCACAACGGTACAAGGTCTTGTTCCGATCATCGGCTCCGTCTATTGCGTAGGGGATCTTGACGAAGCAGCCGTAGCAGATGCTGTTGATGACCGGTGCAACAATCCTGCCATAACGCTGCTGTGCTCTGGTGTACTCGCTTCGAATAGCCGGTTTGAGCTGACGCTCCAAGTCCGTCTTTGTGGCCTCGAGGGACTCAATGTTGGTCAGCTCGAAGCCTATCTTGTCCATAGCACGCTGGCTCGAGGGGTCTTTGGAGTCCCTGATAAGCAGGAGTATGTCTTGAAGTGCAATCAGTACTTGTAGCTGGGGGTTCATTCCTCGAGCTCCTTGACCAGACTGATGAAGTGCTGAGCTGTTGTGATCGCCTTGAGCCGTCTGTCCTTGGCGAGAAGCCGTGCCACCTGGGCGACCGAACCCAATATGATCAGGTAATCTCCGGGGTCTCCTGCCGGTGGTGCAACTATCAGGAAGAACAGTTTCACGCGCCTCCTGTCTGAGGCCCTGAAACTGACGCCCCGCACTGATCGCCCTACTGCGACCAGGACTTCACCGACCACAAGCGAACGACAATGTGGGATGGCAATACCGTCGCCAACAGCAGTGGAGCCAAGCTCTTCTCTGGTCTGAAGCGTCTGCAGGAGTGCTTTGCGAGCGGACGGTTTGAGGTGCAGAAGCCCTACCAGCTCCTCCAGGACTGTTTCCCTGGTGGTCGCCGTTAGATTGAGGTTAATCCTCCCAGGCGTAATCGTTTCAGAGAGCTTCATCTATCGCTATTGTGCCCAGAGCCTTCCTGCCCCATACTATGCAAAGCGGTCCATTTCGTCAAGCAAACTCTTGATGTCGCGCCGCACCAGCGGGTCGGACTCGACCTCGAGGGAACTTGTCAGCAGACCGCGAGCCCCAGGCCCGCCGATCTTCGCTACAGCCCAGAAGCTGTGCTGTCTTATCATGGGATCGGGGTCACCCGTGAGCTTTCTGAGTGCAGGCGTGAAGGAGTCCAACCGGGAATTACCGGCTGCGATTACTGCGTTTCGCCTGATGGTGCCGAGGTCCCTCATGCCGATCTGGTTGTTGCTGAATCGGGCGCGGAAGCCGGCATCATCCATGTCCATGACCTCGCGGATACTCATGGAATCCCCCACCCGTCCGAAGGCTACTTCACGGGATGTTGGTTGCAACCCCTTGTTGTGCGGGCAGACATCCTGGCATGTCGTGCACCCATAAAGCCTGTTCGCCCACAGATCCCGCACACTCATCGGGATTGTGCCTCTCCTTCCTGAGAGATATTGGATGCATCGGCCTCTATCCAGCATATAGGGTGATGTGATTGCCCCGGTGGGACATGCATCCATGCAGAGCGTGCAGGAACCGCAGCTCAGGTCCATCGGTTGATCCGGCTCCAGTTCAAGATCGGTCAGCAGCTCCCCCAACACCACGAACGACCCGTGCGCGGGCGTTATGACAACACCGTGCTTTCCGTAGAATCCTATTCCCGCCTTTACGGCGAGAGGCTTTTCGGCGAGGGTGACGTAGCATGAGAAAACCTTGGTTTTGCAGGTGAATTCCTTTTCCATAAAGCCCGCCAGCATCTGGAGTCTCGACCTTAGGTCCAGGTAGTGATTGGCGCGGGTGTATGCGGCGATTACGCCCCGGGCAGGATCTTCACCCCGGTTCCCGCCCTTGTGGTAGTATTCGAAAGCGGTCAAGATGGACCTGGCCCCTTTGAGATGTCTCCGGGGTGTTGTCAGTCTTACGATGGTCTCCGGGTGGGGGGCGGACTCCTCCGGGATCAGACCTTGTCGGACGGCGGATTCGAAGGCCTCCCTGGTCTCTATGAGAGGCTCCGCATCACATGAACCGATACCGTCGATTCCCAGATCCCGGGCGTATTCCCGGATCATGTGCTTGTCCGAGGCGGCGCGGTTCACGTTGCTATTGACCCTCCCCCAGACTCTATAGTAACCTCCAGACTGAGGTTGTTCAAGCGGAGCGCCGCCTGAGTATAAGCCGGCCGGGCGAAGGACAGGAGGATGAAGTGAAAACAGTACATCTTGTATTGGCCGTTGTTTTGGTCCTGGCATGGGGCTGTGCCAAGGAGCGCACGCCTGAAGGCTCGGGAGTCGTGCAGCCGGCCCCTCCGGGGCACATACGGGCGAGTCATATTCTTATATCTTATGCGGGTGCTCCCAGGACGGAAGCAGTACGTACCAAGGAGGAGTCCGCAGCTCTGGCGGAGGAGATCCTCGGCAGGATCAAGGCCGGGGAGGATTTCGAGGACCTCGCGCGCAGGTTCTCCGACTGCCCCACCGCCCGGAACGAGAAATCCGGGGATCTGGGGTTCTTCGACAAGGGAAAGATGGTCAAACCCTTCGAGGATGCGGCTTTTGCACTCAAGGTCGGCGAGGTCTCCGGGATTGTTGAGACCAAGTTCGGATACCACATTATCAAGCGGACCCAATAAGGCCGAATAGGATTGAAAGCCCGAAACCGAATCATCCTTCTGGCAGTCCCCGTTGCTGCGATTGCCGTAGTGTGGACAATAGCCCGATTCGCGGGCCGGCAAGCGGTCCCCGTCGCCGCTGTGGAGCGGGGAGACTTCAAGATATCGATTGTGCGGAGTGGAGAGGTCAAGGCCCGAAGGTCGATTACGGTCTCCGCCCCTACCGTGGGCGAGAAGCTCGTGATAACCCGCCTGATACCTGAGGGTACCTTTGTCAAGAAAGGCGACGTGCTTGTCGAATTCGACGCGACCGAGCTTCTGGAGAGACTCAGAAGTGCCGAGCGTGAGGCGGTCGGAGCCAGGGCAGAACTGGAGCTCACACAGGCGAAGAACAACCTCCGGGAACGGGAGCTGCTCGAGGAGATAAGAAGAAAGGACCTTGCCCTTAAGCAGGCTGAGGGAGGGTCTCAGATCGAGATCGAGAACGCCCGGCAAGACCTCGAGTTGACCCGGGCCAAGCATGAGACAGAGCTCAAGGTGATGGAAGCGGAGGTAATAAAGACCGAGACCAATATCGGGCGGTCCGAAGAGAGGGTGGCATCGGCCGGGAAGAGCCTCGGAGAATTGACCATACGCGCTCCCGGCGACGGTTTGGTGATACACGAGAAGGTCTGGCGATCCGGGATGCAGGTGAAAGTCCAGGAAGGAGATTCGCCCTGGCCCATGCAGCCGATACTCAGCCTACCGGACCTCAGCACGCTCTATGTGTCGACCGATGTTGACGAGATAGACATAAGCCGCATAGAGGAAGGGCAGGCCTGCATGCTCACGCTGGAGGCCTATCCGGACACATCTTTCCCTGGTCGAGTGGCCGGCGTGGGGAACCTGGCCAGAACCAAGTATTACGGCTCGGGACCCAGCGTTTTCGATGTCCAGGTGGACCTTGATGAGATCGACCCCCGCTTCAGACCCGGTATGAAAGCCGAAGTGGATGTGACAGTGAGCACATTCGAAGACGAGGTATTCGTGCCCATAGAGGGAGTATTTTCACTCGACGGGGAGACCGTGGTCTACATAAGCCGCGGCCGCGCATTCGAGGAACGACCGGTTGTCGTAGGCGAGCGGAACGACACCCATGTTATCGTGCACGACGGGCTTGATGGCTCCGAAGAGATTGCCCTGGTCAACCCCTTCGATAAGCGTGAGGAGTAGGATAGGTCTTGGACCTTGTCCGGGTTTTCCCGATCGCCTTCCAGTCGCTGGCCCAGAACAAGGTGCGGTCTTTGCTGACCGCCCTAGGTGTGTTATTCGGCGTGGGTGCGGTAGTCGCGATGCTCTCCATCGGTGAGGGCGCCAGGCGGGAGGCGACCGAACAGGTGGAATTGCTGGGTGCCAATACCGTCTTCGTCACTAACACCTGGGAGACTTGGGGAGATGCCGACGGCGAAGGCCTCGTTCTGAGGGATGCCCGCGCGCTGGGCAGCCTGGGCGTCATATCCGGGTGGACTGCGCTGCGACGATACAGCGACGTGAGCGTGCAAGCCGCAGGTTGCATCGCCCAGGCGGAAGTCGTTCCCACCACACCCACATTCAAGGACATACTCAATCTCGACATGGATGCGGGGCGATTCATCGACCGCCATGATTTCGAATACCGCAGACAGGTATGCATACTCGGGGCTTCGCTCGACAGGGAGTTGTTCGCCTTCGAACCGGCGGTCGGCCGGCAGGTCAAGATCGGTGACAGCTGGTTCACCGTGATCGGGGTTGCCGAGTACGAGAGAATCGGCAGATCACAGGTCCAGGGTCTGAAGGTCCCTCAATATAATTCGCAGGTATTCATTCCGCTGGGCTTGGCGGCCTATTTCGACCTTGACGGGGATCAGACCGGGCGTCCCGATCACAGCGTGGATGAAATCGTTCTGCAAGTGGCCTCGGCCGGGATGGTGGTCCCGGCATCGGAACTGGTCGGACGGGTACTCGACCGCCTGCACGGACAGCGGCATGATTATAAGCTTGTAATACCCCAGGCCCTGCTCGAGCAAAGCAGGCGGACGCAGAGAACCTTCAGCATCGTCATGGGGGCGATCGCAGGCATCAGCCTGCTTGTCGGCGGCATAGGCATCATGAATATCATGCTGGCCACGGTCCTGGAAAGACGTCATGAAATCGGCGTAAGAAGGGCCGCAGGCGCTACCACGCGCGGGGTCCTGGCTCAATTTCTTGTGGAGGCGATGTTCCTGAGCCTGGTAGGATGTGTTGTCGGGATCCTGCTCGGTGTCGGTTTGTCAGCCGTTGTGGCCAAGTATGCGGGCTGGAGGACGGCTGTCAGTGCCGTACACATCCTGATTGCGGTTGGGGTGGCGGGCTTGGTGGGGATTGTCTCAGGCTACTATCCCGCCCGAAAGGCTGCGGGACTTGATCCGGGAGAGGCACTCAGATATGAATAAGGTGGCGTTTTGGCTCTTGCCCACCCTGGCACTCATGTTGGGCGCGGAGCCTGTCGTCTGTTCAGATGGGCTCACGCTGCGGGAGTTCATACTGCGTTTCGGAGAAGCAGACAAGGGGCTCACTGCCTCCGGACTCAGGGTCGATGCTGCGCGCGGAACGGAGGCCGGGGAAGGCTACCTGCCGCTTCCGAGTCTGGAATTCGACCTGCGGGCGCCGTACAGGTCCTGGGGGCGGACTTATCAGTATGAAGCCTACCAGGACAGGACGTATCTCGGCTATTACGAGTACCGCGAGGAATCCTATCGTGTGCAGCTGGGCTTGAATCAGGACCTGCCTTCGGGGGGCCGGCTGTCGATAAGAGGAATAGGAAGGCGTGCTCAATCGGATTTCGACGTGGGCGGTTTCCCCACGGAGGTCGCTATCTCAAGGGAAACCGGTGACCGGGAGTTCCTGATGGATGTGGGCCTGTCGCTGGATCAGCCCCTGTCGGGTCCGTGGGACAAGAAGGACGAGGCCCGAACGGCTACGCTCAAGTATAGAAAACAGAAGGCCCGGTACAAGCTTGACTCCGCTGAGACCGTCAAGAACGCAATCAACCTGTTTTTCGATTTCATGACCGGCCTGATGAAGGTGAGGTCCGAGCGGCTGAAACTCGACCTTGCCGACGCCGGTGCCGAGGCGGCGAAAGGCCGATTGGCGGCCGGCTTGATCTCGGAGATCGAGTACCTCGAGGAGAACATTAGTGCGAATGACGCGAGGATCTCCTATCACACTGCGGCGAGCTCAATGGAGGCGGTCCGGAGGAAGATGCGCACTGCCGGTCACGCGGAAGAGCGGGAGCTCATTCCCGAAGATCTCTTCGCAGCCTTCCCGGCCGACACCACCCGATCCTTGTCGGCGGTATCACCCGACGTGCTCGCGGCCGAACACGACATGGATCTTACCCGGATTACGCTGGCCCGGACCGAACGGAAGCGCTTCGGGCAGAGCACGTTGTCTTTATGGTACGGCCTCGAGGGGTTGGGCAACACGTTTGAGGAGTCCCGCGACCTTTTCAGGAAGAATAGGTGGGGTGGTTACCTGAGCGTGCATTTCCTGTTTCCGGAGCCCGGGCTGAGTGCGGACATAGAGCTCGCCAGAGCGAACCTGAAGATCGCTCAGTCGGCATATGAAGAAGCGGTGCGCAAGGTGGAAGAGCGGCGGGATGTCTTGCTTGAAGAGATCCGAACGCATGAGGCCAATAGCGAGCTGCAGGTTAGGAGAAACCGTCTGCTGGAAAACGTCATCGAAATCAAACGTGAGCAGTACGACAGGGAAGTGATAGACTTCGAGGACTTGGCAGAGGCGGAGGCGGGATTGATTCAGGCAAGGATCGATCATCTCGAGACCATGCGCCGGCTCAATCTCGCGTGGGTGGAGATCACCCTGCTTTCGGGACTCGATCCCCTTGCAGCTTTCTATGGTGAGGCCTCCGCGGCGGAATGACACCGAAGAAGGAGAGGCAGTGTGGAAGTCAAGATGAAGTGGGATGGCGACCTGCGGTTTACGGGCCAAAGCGAGACCGGTGCGGAGGTTACCGTTGAGACCGGTGTAGCCTACGGCGGCTCGGGTAAGCACCCAACCCCTATGGAGCTGATGCTGGTCGGATTGGGCGGTTGTGCGGGGATAGACCTGGTGATGATCCTGAAGAAGATGCGGGTGGACCTTTCCAAGGCTGCCATTGACATACAGGCCCGAAGAAGGGACGAAGAACCACGGTACTTCGAAGAGATCAAGCTTATCTATAGGCTCTCAGGCGAAGGCCTGAGCGAGGACAAAGCCGGGCGGGCCGCGAAGCTGGCAACGGAGAAATACTGTTCCGTCGGGGTCATGCTCCGAGAGAAGGCCGAGATCACCTATGAGGTGAGGATAGAATAACCTGGGGCCCTGCGTGATTGCGGATGCGGCTACCCGGCCGGAGAAGGGGATCCGAATGGCTAAGCGGCTTCTAGTCGTGCTTTATCCCGGGGTCGCGGACTGGGAGGTCGGTTTTCCGCTGTTCTGCCTCCGCCCCGGGATTGAGTCTCAGTTCGCGTCGCCGGGTTACGGCACGGTGCGAACAACCATGGGGTTCGCGATCGAGGTGCCCCTGAGCGATCTTGGATGGGTCGAGGCGGATGATTTCGACGGCGTCTATTTGCCTGGCGGGGTGGACCCGGATGAGGGGCGTTTTCCGCGGTCGCTTGGTGAGAACGAGCAGATCCTCGGTCTGCTGAAGGACTTCTCCCGCCGGGGCAAGGTGGTGGCGGCGATCTGCGGAGCTCCTCTGATTTTGGGTGCGGCCGGTCTGCTCAAAGGCCGGCGCTTTGCCTGTGACATAACCGAGGATACGCGGGGCTGGTTTGACGGTGCGGTGCGCGCAGATGAACCGGTCTGCGCCGACGGCAAGGTGCTCACAGGCAGCGTGAGCGCCATCATTCCCTTTTGCCGGGATCTTGCCCGCCTGCTTGGAGAAGGGGAGACCGCCCGGGAGATCGAAGCCTTCTTCGTAAGGTGACTGCCTGCCCGGCGCCGGCAAGTGCGACACCGTAGCAGAGGGCTTGTGAATAATCCGGGTCAGGGGATTATCCAGACAGGGCTCGACCAGGCGCGGTTGCCTGAGCCGGTCTCGGCGCGCAAGTAGTAGTAGGTTTCCTGGCGAGGCGCATCAAGCCTTAAGCGAAGATCGAACTCGGTGGTGCCGACGTCCTCACGATGAACCACACGTCCGTCGCTTATGATCTCTATTGTCGCGACCCTCTCCGGCGAAGCCACGTAGCCGGTGAAGAACAGGACGTCGCTGCGGTGTACGGTTTCACCCATAAGCTTACCATTGCAGCGGAAGTCGATGATGATGCCCCCGCCGGTCAATGCATATGTCCGCTTCTTCCTGATGGCTCCGAGTACGGCTTCTCTCGTCAGTGATGGGGCATACACTCCCATAAGTCCGGTCTCGGTGCTCATGGCCTTGAAGCAGTTGTGCGAATCACTGGCGCCTATAAGGCCAAATTTGAGCCCCCGTGCCAGTCCATCCCGGATGAAACTCCCCGCGGCGACATCCGGCCGGTCCTCATTGCCTTCCATGCTCTCAAAGATACCGTGCTTCGAACAGATCTCTACAACGGGCTCGGTCCCGGGATCGAAGTTGTCCCAGTCATATGCAGCCCAGCTTATGCCTACATGGTGCGGAATCAGAATCGCATCGCGTTCTCTACAGAAGGCGAAAAGATCTTCAGGGACCATGCCATCCTTGAAAAGCAGGAGTTCAGCTTCACGGGGGAAGAGGACGGTACAGTGACCGTATTTCTCCCGTGCCCATCCCCAGCCTTCCTCCAAGCCGGGAATGCAAACAAACCGTCCCTGGTCTGTCAGCAGGGCCGAGGCCGTACTCATCCAAGCAAGCTCACCGGGAGTGACTGTTATGTCGTGATCGGTAATCGCCATGAAATCAAGGTTTCGCCATCTCCGTGCCAGCGTCAAGGATATGTCAGGATAGGCTCTCCCGTCCGAGAAGGACGTATGGTTGTGATCATCACCGAAGTAGACGTAAAGCGACTCACCGGCATAGCAGGTTGCATAGGCGTTGTCCGGAAGACCCGGCGGCTGATGTTCCGCGTGCTTGTCGGAAGCCGCTGAAACCTCCGCCGGCAGACCCACGTCGGGCAAGTCCGGGAGATCCAGCTCGTACAGGAAGACAGAACCCGAATACTCATAGGCCAGTACGAATTCGCCATCACACCGGCATTCAAAGGTGTTTATGAACGTCTTCTTCATGGGGAAGATCAGGTTGCCTGTTCGGCTGAGCGCGCGCTCTGATATCCGCCTCAGATAGAGGCTGGTTCTTCGGTGGCCGGATCTCGCGGTCCAGGCGAGCCAGTTGGCCCCGGTTCCGTCACTAAAGCAGCCTACCCGCCATGTTTCGTCGTCCTCGGGCCTGTCTAACCCTTCAGTAAAACGTGCCTTCTTGAATAGACTCGCTGCCGGCTGACATCTGTCGGTCATACCCGGAACACGATGCCATGTAACCATGACCTGATCGTCGAGCCCGACTATGTGCGGTTCCCAGTCATTTGCATATGCGCCGCCTTCCACGGTCTCGACATTGCGCAGCTTTCCTCTTCTCAGCTCCCTCAGGCGTATCAGCCAGCGATCCCCTGTGAACTCATCCCATACGAACATGACGTGTCCGTCATCAAGTATAACGAGATCGGGACGCCCCACCGGTTCGGACCCTTCGTAGACGGTTATTGCCGGCTCAAGACGTCCGTCGGATAATCTCCTGGCGGCCACCCTAAAGCTTCCCTTCCGCCACTCGACCCAAGTGAACCACACGCAGTTGTCTCCGGCCCCCGCCTTGACCTGGCTGTTGAAACCCTCCTCCTCGGAGATCGAAAGCGGGTTTGCCGCCTCCATTCCTTCCACGCGGCAAGCCCATACCGACCACTTGCCGCCCCCATAAGAGTTCCAGGCCACCCACAAACCCCCACCCTTGCTCAGAGCTATCGACGGCCCAAACTCGCTGTCCCCACCTTCGTCAATTGCCGTCTTTCTCAGCCTCGCGCGTCCCTCCACTCTTGGGACCTCGCATATGTAAAGCTGACTCATGTTGCCCCTTCGTACATCATAGGCAACGTAGGCGAAGTCCTCGGACATGGCCAAGCAAGGATACTCGCCCCAACCCTCAGACTGGTTATGAAGCTCGATGGGTTCGCCCTTAACGAAGATGTCCGTGACACTTTGGTTGGCATCCGGGGCCAGGACGACGTTGGGGCCGGCGGGTCTGTGGTGTGAGAAGCGAAGGATCATTACAAACAGTGCCAATACCGGTATCAGCCAAAGAAGTCGCTTTGTTGCACGAAGATTATGCATAGAGAACCGCCGGCAGTCCGGAACACCGGCACCTCCACCACACCAGTGTCGCAGGTCCGGGCTTATCGGTCAAGCCCATGGGGACTGTTGCGAAGAAGTCGGGCAGCGGAAACGCGGAAACGGCGCCGCACTCCCGGGCCTGGGGCATGCTCCCCATGTCTCAGTAGTCAAGTTTGGCTCCCCTATGCCGATATTTGCCGTGTAGGACACCGGTATGACCCGGGTTGGAACCGGTCGCCGGGAAGAAGCGCCAATTCAGGTAAGCGAAGGCCGGCATGAATAAGCTGCTCTTCATCTCAATCGACACATACCGCCGCGACAACATCGGCAAGGTCGTGGACGGGATACCCATCTCGCCCTTCCTTACGAAGATCGCCGGCGAGAGCATATTCCACAACAACTACTATGCCAGCGCCAACTGGACCGTTCCCTCCTATGCCTCCATGTTTACCGGCCAACCCACAATCGGCCACAACTTCTGGGGCGTTAAGAGCCTTCCGGCAGAGCCGGTGGATCTCATATTCGACACGCTCGTTGATGCCGGCATAAAGCCGAGCTTGCTCTGCGCCGGAGTCCTGGGGGAAGCAGACATCTTCAGGTACCGCTCCGACCGTTACTATGCCTCGACCTACGATCCCTTCAAACTGGATGGGACTATCGATCTTATCTCACAGTGCCTCGAGAAGAGCGATTTCGTCTTCTTCCACACCTTTCTCATGCATGATTACATGATGGCCTATGACTATGGGTCGCCGGCCAGGGGCATGAGGAGAGCGTATCCATTCATCTCGCCCGGTGAGTCCATCCGGATGAGCGAGAAGATGAAGCAGTGGCGCCGGGAGCACTTCAGCCTTACCAAGGATGATCTGGAAAGGCTCGAGCGAATGTATTATAACGAGTGCCTGTTGGTGGATGCATTCAGCGAGGCGGTGTTCGGCGAGGTTCTCGGCAGGTTCACGGGTCTCGACATAATCATCAATTCGGACCACGGCGAGTGCTTCTCACATTGCAGCAAACATGCGTTCGGAGATGACTGGGCCTGGATACTCTGGCCGCTCTGGCACCACTCTTCGGGACTGTGCTACGAGCAGTTCGAGGTATTCGCAATAGACCACCGGAGTTCATGTGCGGAAAGCGGTGTCATAGATGGGGCGCTGATGGACCACGAGGACATCCACCGGATGATTCTCCAGCGCTTCGGTCTCCCTGCGGCGAGCAGTGTGCCGAAGACCCAGGTCGCCGTCTCCACCGGCTATGACAAGTTCGGATTCTGCGGCATCCTCGAGGGCGACGAGATCTACCTCTTCGATCTGGGAAGGGATCTCGCATTCGTGCTCAATGACCATCTCTACAGCCACGCCGCGATTCCGCCGGACCGGCACAAGATCGCCAGGTACCGAAAGAGCCTGAGCGAGCGCCGGAGTCACACCACGTCCGGCGTAGAGGCCGGCGACGAGGTCAAGATGCGGCTTCAGGGCTTCGGCTATCTATAGAAGTGTCAGACCTGTAAGACTATTCGTACCTGAGGCTTTCTATGACACTGGAGCCTGAAGCCTTCCGTGCGGGAAACACCCCTGAGATTATGCCGGCCCCCATGATAAACGCCAGTATGATTGCCAGGAGCAGACCGTTGATTTGGGGAGGAGCAAAGAGGTCCGGCAATGGAAGAACCGCCAGTAGCTTTGAAATACCTATGGCGAGCAAGGCACCGAGTATCCCGCCCCCCAGGCAGATGATCACAGCCTCGGACAGGAACTGGAGGAATATGTGGATTCTCCTTGCTCCGCTGGCCCGCCTGATGCCGATCTCGCGTGTCCGCTGGGCAACGGATACGAACATGATGTTGGCCACACCTATGCCGCCGATAAGAAGCGTGAGCACTCCGACGCCGCCGAGAAACGCAGTCAGCCCCACCATGACTTTCCCTATCTCGCGGCGGGCCTCCAGCGCTGAGTAGATGCCGATAGCCTCCTCGGAATCGACGTCATGGTTCTCCAATAGCATACTGGTAAGCCTTTCCTTGACCTCGTCGTAGGGGATAGAAATGGTTGGGTGAAGCTGGAGGTAGCTGGGGTAGCGCCGGCCGGTCAGGATCTTGGCTGTAGTGTAAGGAATGAGTATCTTGTCGTCATCCAGGGAGGTATGCCAAGAGTTCTGCTCGCCCTTGGCCGTCATGACCCCGGCGACAGTGAAGGCCCTGCCGTTGATCCGAATGGGCTGGCCCACGGCCGGATTGGGTCCGAAGAGTTTTTGCTTCACCGATGCACCGATCACGGCGATTTTCCTCCGTTCCCGCATGTCTCGTTCATTTATGAATCTCCCCGCCTCGACGCTGAAGTTCCGGACTACGCGGGCGTCCGGTGTGACCCCCAGCGTGTGTATGGCCCGGGACTCGGAGCCGTGTTCGACTATGGGAAAACCCGGCCAGATCTCAGGGGTGAAGTACTCGATGTACCAGGCGTTTGTTCGTATATCCTCGATGTCTTCTTCGGTGATTCTCAGCTGCCGAGCGCCTTTCAGGCCGCTTATCTCACTCTCGATTCTCCTGCCGTATAGGGTAGTCCTCCTGCCGCCAAGCTGGTCTATTTCACGATTCATTTTCTCCTGCATGCCGAACCCCCAGCCCATGAGGAGGGCGACCGCCGCCACGCCCCAGAAGACGCCGAAGCCCGTTAGCACAGCGCGGAGCCGGTTCGTTCGTATGTCATCGAAGGCCTGGGATACAATCTCACCGAAGAGCCCGGGAAAGAAGAGGAGGGAGCGGCTCCGGCCGGTCTTCGGCATGAATGCCCTCAGGTTGCCCTTGATAGCCTGGACCGGGGGGATGCCGGCGGCACGCCTCGCGGGCGTGATGCCTGAAGTCACGGCGGTGCCTATCATGACCGCAACTGCAAGAACCGTGACTTTCCACGAGAGTATGGGAAGCGGTATGTATTCGGGGACCGGCAGCGTGGATATCGCGCCGAGCACCGCCAGGCCGAAGACCATTCCGATTGCACCGGCTTGGACCGTCAAAATGAAGGTCTCGGTCATAAACTGGAGCAGGATCCACCTGCGGGTTGCCCCGCTCGCGCGCCTTATCCCGATCTCACCGATTCTCTCACTCACAGAAACCAGCATCATGTTCATGACGCCGATTCCGCCGATCGCCAGGGTCAGGGCCCCGACGACGGCCACGAAGATGGAAATGGCCGCAGAGAAGGTGTCTATCATCTTCGCGAACTTCGTCATCGGCAGTATGAAAAGAGCTTCTTCATCATCGGGTGCGAAGTCGTACTTGGGGGCCAGGGCAGCCCGGATCTCCTCTACGGCCTCCTCATACTGGGACGGGTTGTAGGCCTTGGCCATGATGGCCCACAACGGCCGGCGCCCTGCGAAGAGGCTGCGGCCGGTGGAGAAGGGAATCAGTATCAGTTCATCATCGCGTGATCCAACATTGCTCGTCTGGAACTTCTGAGGCAGGACCCCCACCACGGTGAATCTTATGCCTCCTATCCTCAGCTCTTCGCCCAGGGCATCCTGGTTCTCTTCGAAGAAAACGTCCTTCGCGGTCGGGCCTATGACGCAAACCCGTCTCCTGTCCTTGATGTCGTCAGGCGTTATGAATCGGCCCCGTTCCACCGAGAGATTCCTGACCGACTTGGCGTCGGGCACGACACCCCGGAGATCGCGATCTTCGGATTTGCTGCCGCGGGACACCGTGAGGTTGAAATAGTCTACCGGGATCACTACTCTGAGCTTGGAGGCATAGGCCTTGATCACCTCGACGTCCTCAGGGTGCAGGAATATCTCTCTGCCGGCCCGATAGCCTCCGACACCCGTCGAGGTGTGTCCGGGGAAGACGAATATTATGTCTTCACCGATGGCGTTCATGCCCTCTCGCATGTATTTCTCAAGGCCGACACCCCAGCCGGCCAGGATGAGAACGGAGGCCACCCCCCAGGCTATACCGAATGTTGAAAAGAAATTGCGCCGTTTGTGTGCGGTTATGGCTCTGAAGGCTTGGCGAAAGAGGTCTAAGGGTCTCATGGGCCGGGCTTCCTCGGGGCTACTGAAGCACTACTGTCTGGCCATCATCTAGGCCCTTGATTATCTCGGTTCTGATGCCGTCACTTAGTCCCACTTCGACCGGTCTCCGCATCCGCCCGCCCTCGGCCGCCTCGTCTGAAACCTCGACGAAGGTGCTGTCCCCCTCATAGATGACCGCGCCCTCCGGGATGGTAAGCACATCGGTCCGCTCCTCGAGCACCAGCTGAACGTCGGCGGACATCCCGGTCCGGAGCATTCCGGTTTCTCCGTCCAGCTCCGCCTCGACATTGAAATTGACCACTCCTTCAACCTTGAGGCCTTCCGGAGCTATCCTGGTGAGTACACCGGTGAATACGGTCTCGGGGAAGGCGTCCACAAAGACCTTGGCCGCCATGCCCTCGGTTATCTTCGCTACGTCACTCTCGTCCACATCTCCCTCGAAATGCATAGAGGACACATTCGCGAGAGTCATGAGGCTGGTACCGCCATAGGCGGAGGAAAGAGGGATTACCGCCGAACCCTCATCCACATTTCGGGAGAGCACAATCCCCCTTATCGGTGATGCGATGGTCATGTCGTTCAGGGCTGATGCCGTCAGTCTCAGGCTCTCGCCCCCGGCTGGCTTCGCTGCGGATGCGCCCGCCTCGAGCACTTCCAGTTCGGCCTGGGCAGCGTCAAAACGGGCCTCATCTATGGAGAGCTCGGTCTCTGCCTCCTCGATATCGACATCGGACACCAGGTCCTTCCGGGCAAGATCCTCGAGGCGCTTCAGGGTCCTGCGCGACTGGTCCAGATGGTATTGGGCGGTTTTCACTGCCTCTCGGGCGTAAACAAGTTCCTCGGGTGTGGCGGTCGGCACAATCTCGGCCAGCCGCTGCCCTTTTGCCACTGTGTCACCCTCCTCGACGAAGAACCTTCTTACCACGCCGCCTAGCCTGGATTTGACCTCGGCCTCGGCCAGGGGCCTGATCTCACCGGTTGCCACGACCGCCTTGGTTATGGTGCCCTTCTGGGCGTCGACCATCCTGACGTCCGGGATCGCGGCCGTCCTGGTTCGCTGGTACGTGGCAACAGCCAGGACGGCAACTACGACCGCCACCACGATTATTATAATTGCCTTCCTCAAAACATGCCCTCCTTTCACGGCGGGTCTATTTCTCCGTCGGACGAGCTACTTCCTCAAGCACCAACACCCGGGTCTTACACCTCGCCTGAAACTCCTTGGCATCCTCCAGAGTCCCGACGATCTTGCCCCAGTGCATGGGTATGGCCACATCGGGCTTGATGATATCAGCTGCTTTGGCCGCCTCGACGGCATTCATCGTGTAGGTTCCCCCGATCGGAAGAAGAGCGATATCCGCGGTGATGTGTTCCATCTCGGGTATGATGTCGGTGTCACCGGCGTGGTAAATGGTCCTGTCCTTCAGGTGGACAATGAAGCCCACGTATCCCTTCTCTTTGGGATGGAATTTCTTGTCGATATTGTATGCCGGTACCGCCTCGATGCCGATGCCCTCAAGCGTTAGGGTATCACCCGGAGCCACTGTGCGGGAATGCTTGATCTCCTCGGGGAGAGCCTCAATCACTGCCGCAATCGAGACGACGATGGTTGATGGCCCGGCAATCCTCTTGATGGCGTCGGGACAAAAATGGTCGGCGTGGTCGTGGGTCACAAGGATGAGGTCGGCTTTGGGGAGAGTGTGGGCAAGGTCCTCGGGTATGTCATAGGGATCGATGTAGATTATCTTCCCGCTCTCTATGAGGAAAGATGCGTGCCCGAGCCATCGGATCCCTTTGACCAGACTGTCCAGAGGCGCCAGCAGCGCATCGTCGTACTCGAAGATCTCATCACTATCATCTCCGTATGTATCGAAAGACTCATCGACGTCGCCCTCCTCGACCTGAGCGAGTATCGTGGGGGGCGGTTCCGCCTCTGCTGCGCCTGCGCAGCACGATCCTGCCCCGGTAGCAGGAAGCCTCGGGCAAAAGAGCGCGCCCGCGAAGGCCGCGAGCGCCACACATGCAAGAGCCGTCTGTTTCACGCTGAGTTTCAAGGGTCATCACCTCCATCGTTTTCACAATAAAGAGCTGCGTACAGAGGAATACCACCGCCAACACTATACGTCACGTTCGCTGGTAATTCAAGCCAAGTAAGCTACGCGCATTCGTTGTCACTCCTCAGGCTGACCGAGGTCTTGTGTAGCGGCGGCTCTCCGCGCCACCTGCTCGGCTTCGCTCCGCCTGCGTGTATCGTCGGGTTTCCATGCCCGACGAAGTCTGCCTCGCGGGTCCTGTCGCTCCGGACTCCCACCGTCCTCCTTGCCAGTCTGGGCGGCGGGAGGCCCTCCCTCCGCGCCACCCGCTCGGCTTCGCCGGTCCTCGTAGCGTCGGGTTTCCATGCCCGACGGCCTTGCTGCGCTCGCCGCTCGGTCGCTGTTCAGCACAACATTCACTGCTCCCGAGCGGCTTCGCTCCGCCTGCGTGTATCGTCGGGTTTCCATGCCTGACGGGCTCTGCTACTTCACGCGTAGCGTCGGCAGCCTGTTAAGCGCAGCCGCCAGCTCGATCCCGCGGAATGCTGCATAATCGCCCATGGCCCTGCGGTCTATGATATCGAAACCGTCCCGGTCGATATCGGCAAGCACCAGACGCAGGATCTCAGCGAGCGTCCGGCGTCCGTCCATGTATTCGCTCCGGGCATAGTAGAGCGCCTGGCCTATGGCATTTACCTGGCTGGGATGGACGAGTCCCTCCACGCGGGAGAGATCGATAGTGTGCCTGCCGAAGAGAATAGTCTTAAGCCCCCGGCCGGATATCTTGACATCGCGCCGCCCTTTGCTGGGATCGAGACTTTCCTTCATGGGTACCCTTGGGTTGGTACTACCAAAGACCGCGCCCCCCTCGTCCTCTCTCTCGCCGGCATGCTTCGCGGCGATGGCCTTCGCCTCCACGGTCACATCGGCGGCCGTGAAGTTCTCCATGGCAATCACCACGTCGGCCACGCCAAAATAGTCTCCGCTTCCTCCCATGACCAGAATTGTGGACACGCCCCGGTCCGAGTGGACCTGTCTGATTTTGTCCACGAAGGGAGTTATGGGTTCCTTGTCCTTGGATATCAACTCCTGCATGCGGTGATCGCGTATCATGAAGTTGGTAGCCGCGGTGTCCTCATCTGTCAGGATCAAGCTCGCCCCTGCTTCAAGCGCTTCCATTATATTGGCCGCCTGGGACGTCGACCCGCTGGCGTTCTCGGTCGAAAAGGCGCAGGTATCGTCGCCAAAGGGCAGATTGCCTATGAAGGGTGATATGTCTACCCGCTCGACTCTTCTACCGTCTTCGGCCCGTATTTTGACGGCCCCGGGATCGGTCACGACGAATTCCCTGCCGTCGCCGGGTATGTGGTTGTAGATTCCCCGCTCTATGGCATTGAGAAGCGTGGACTTGCCGTGGTACCCGCCGCCGACGATCAGCGTGACCCCCGCAGGTATGCCCATGCCGGAGATGGTCCCGGCGTTCGGGAGCTCAAAGCCCACCCGCAAGGTCTCCGGTGACCTGAATCTCACAACTCGGCCCTTCTCTAAGGGCCTGTCATCCACTCCGCTCCTTCTGGGGAGCACCGCATCGTCGGCTATGAACGCCACCAGACCCTGTTCGGTCATGGCCCTTCTGAGAAAGGCCGCGTCCTCATTGGTCTCCACATGTTTCAACAGGGCGGGGGTATCCTCTTTCAGCGAAGCGTATAACAATGAAGCGGTGACTATTCGTGGAACGAGCCCGAGCAGGATGTGGTCGGCCTCCCGGGCGAGGATTCTGCGGCCCCTGGCCGGCAGGCCCACATGAAAGCGGGCCTCCACCGTGTGATCGCCTACGATGACGGCCGTTCGTTCGAGGATCTCCTGGCCCGGGCTGTCAATCCCTATAAGCCCGCTCTTGCCCGATCCCGCCCTGCGGTCCGCCGTCCTGCACCCTGAGTCGAAACGCCTGAGCAGGTAGTCCGCAAGCGCCGTCTTTCTGGTTCTGTTGCCATAGGCTTCCGGCGGGAAGGCAGCCCTGTCGTGCCGCACCACCGCCCTGAGTCTGCTGGGCGCAGCAAAAGGGTCTCCCTGCACATGGTCGATAGCCAGAGTGAAATCCGTGAAATCATAGCCTCCCTGGATGTCCTTGTAGGCCTTGTAGCCCCTGCCGTCGATACGGCGAAGCATGAGTCTCAGATCTTCAGGCCTGCGCTTTGTGTGCTCGCTCAAAGTTCCCATACCGCCCATCAGGGTCTCAGAAAGGAGTCTACATCATGCATGATGCTTGCTTCAAGACTTCCGTAGGCGCTGCAAGGTGATGCCCTTGCGCCCCCAGGAAATACGCCATGTGCATTGCCGTGCAAAGCAAAAGGCTACCGGAATTGTCTCCTATTTAGTTCGTTTTCTGCTTGGTTTACCCAACATGGATGCCGATTGACAGACAGGGTTGATTGGGGGGGGCCGGGTTCGCAGCACAAGGGGGGCATATGCAGTGTTTCGTGGCCAGGCAGCCCATTTTCGACAGGCGTCTCCGTGTTTTCGCTTACGAGGTGCTGTTTCGTTCCGGTTTCGACAACTTCTGTAACATCGATGGTTCACAGGGAGATGTTGCCTCTTCAGAGGTTCTGACAACGAGCTTCATACTTACCGGCCTTCAGGAACTCACCGGCGGCAGGAAGGCTTCGATCAACTTCACCCGCAATCTCCTTGTTCAAGAAATCCCCACGCTCTTTCCGTCCGACATGCTCCTTGTAGAAGTACTTGAGGATGTCATG
>CAZRAU010000014.1:0-47692 GCA_964598025.1 uncultured bacterium | reverse complement strand
AAGGTGTCCACGGCCGAGAAGACGGCACCCCGTATGCTGTGGGCATCGCCGTGGGCCGATTGCGCGAGTACCTCCTGGATGCGGTCTTCACCGAAAAGGTCTCCGGCCTTGTTCATGCACTCGCTGATGCCGTCGCTGAAAAGCAGAAGCACCTCGCCGGGATTGAGCCCGGTTTCCGAGTTCTCATATGCGATATCCGGCAGGATGCCCAGAGGCATGCCGCTCACCTCGAGGGCGGTGATCTTGCCGTCCTTTCCAAGGAGATAGGGCGGGTTGTGTCCGGCGTTGGAGTAGCGTATCCTGCCGCTTTCAGGTTCGAGTGTGAGATAGAAGAGAGTTATGAACCGGCCCTCGCCGACACGCTTGAGGAGATCGAAGTTCATTCGCTTGAGAAGCTCGGCCGGGTCCGGTGACTCAGCCGCCCTCACCTGAAGCATCGCCTGGAGGTTCGACATCAGCATCGCGGCACCGATACCCTTGCCCGCCACATCGGCTATCGCGATCCCTATGCGGTCGTCGATAGCGATAATATCGAAGTAGTCACCTCCGACTTCGGTACAGGACCGGTTGAACGCCGAGAGATCGTATCCCTTCACCTTCGGGATCTCTGCCGGGAACAGGCGGTTCTGTATTTCGGTGGCGATCTCGAGCTCCGCGTCAAGTCTTCTCTTCTCCCTTGCGATGTCCGCCAGCATGGCATTCTGTATCCTCTCGGCGATCATGCCTGAGAGCGATGAGAAGAAGAGCAGGTCCATCTCGCCGAACTGGCGGTCCGGTTTCGTCGTATCCACATACATCACGCCCAAGGTCCGCTCCCCGTTCCAGAGAGGCGTGCATATGGCCGACCTGATCCTGAGGCTGGCGATGCTCTCACTCATCTGGATGTTGTCGTCACCGGCAACGTCCTTGATCAGTATCGCCTGGTTCTCCTCTATGGCTTTCCTTGCGATGGAGCTGCTTATGGCAAACTTGCTGTGCACTCTGGCCCTCGAGAGATAGGCCTGCGGAGACAGCTTGCCTTCCTCGTCCAGAATCATGATGGCGGCCCGCTCGGCGCCGGTCTTGTCTACGCACATCTCAAGTATGGAATCCAGCAGCCCCTCGAGGGGTCTGTCCCGGACGATCTCCCTGGCGATCTCGGCAACCATTTCCAGCAGCGCCAGAGGGGCCATGGTCTGCCTTGGTGACGCGGGTGCGGAGAGGCTTATCGCCGAGGTCGGCTCCGCGGCGCCCCGGTCCTTGAGGAATGAGACGCTTTCGGAGGGTTGGAAGACTATTCTGGAATTCCCCACACCGACCACGTCGCCGGGCGAAAGTCTGGTAGGCTGTGATATGCGATCGCTGTTTACGAGGGTGCCGTTCCGGCTGCCGGCATCTTTGACGAAGTAAGCGTTGTCGGACTGGAAGATCTCCGCATGCCGGCGGGAGATCACCGGCTCATCCACATAGATCTCACTCTCCGGAAGCCGGCCGATATGGAGCGTCTTCTTCTGGCTCGATACCAGCTTTTGCTCACCAGTCCCAAGTATGACCAGAAACGATGCCAATTGGGTTCTCCCAGTCCGACCTGCTCCAAGCAGGGTATATACAAGCAGTTATCGAGTCAAGCTGTAGCACGGGGTCAGATCTTGAGAATCGAACTCGACTTCCAAGATCTGACCCCGGTCCCGACCGGGGATCGGGAGCTTGATGGGGCCATATGACACTATCTGAGAACTACAAACTTCGTGACGGCGCTCTGTCGGCCGCACCTCAGTCTGGCGAAGTATATGCCGGGAGGTATCGGCGACTCATCCTCGAGTCTGCCGTCCCACACCATGCTCTCGCCGCCTGCCTCGTTTCCCGGGAGAAGCTCGCGGACCAGCCTGCCGGAGGCATCATATATGCTGATTCCGACGTTGGGTCCGACCGATGCACCGGTTCGCCCCGGAACCTGATAGGCTATCGAGGCCGTGCCTGTCACCGGGTTCGGGCTCACTCTTACCATGGGGGTCCGTACCAGGGTTTCCCCCGTAACACCCGAGAGATCACCGCCCACCCCGATGCTGCCTAGGTAGGGGAGATAGCCGTTCTTGGTCGCCGTGACCAGGATCTCGCCGTTATCGGCCGCGGTGAACTCAAACTGGACCGTCCCGTCCCCGCCGGTTTCATCCACCAGATATAGATCATCACCCATCCACAGGCACACGCGCGCCCCGGCAACGGGTGATCCTCCGGAGGTCACGGTCACCCCAAGCAGATGGTTTCCGACCAGGATGCTATCGGGGTGGCTCGCCGCCATGTCGAGCGGGGTATCCTTCCAGACCGGTGTCTCCGGGTCGCCGAACAGGTTGCAGGTAAACTGCGTCCACCGGTCGGTGTTGTTGCTTCCGGAGTAAGGTATCCTCTGGACCTTGGCATCGGCGTGGATGATCCCCAGGTGGGTCATGTCTCTGACGAACATGGACTTGAAGAACTCGCGGTCGTAGAGCTCGCCCGTACCGTAGCCGGGATTGCCCGGCCAGTACCAGCCGTAACGCGAGTTGCCGACGAAAAAGCCTCCGCCGTTCTCGCTCTCAAGGAAGCCTCTTGCGAAACAACCAAACGGGTTCTCGAAATTGCCCGGTATGCACGCCACGGTATAGAACACCGAGTATCTAGGCGCATTGGTGAGTGCCTGCATGTCCTCGGTTTCCAAAACGTTGGGTCCAATGGAGAGCAAATTGGCGTTGCCGTGGCCGTCGTGGTTTATTATGCCCATACCGGCGTTGAGGGCGTTCATTGCAGAGGAGTAATTGAGGTTGCCGCTCGATTCATAGAGCTTGGTTATGGGATCGAACCTCGATGGTACCGACTCCGTGTCGATCATGTTCTTGCTGACAGCCCCATTGGTCTGGGCATCGGCATACTCGGCCAGGAAGAGCATCTCCGTCTGGTAGTCGGTGGGAAGCTGGTAGCAGCCTTCGTAGGTGAGGACTTTCTCGATCGTGGCCAGCGCCTGAACGCCCGTATTCCCAGGCAACCTACCCACATAGACATCCGGATAGAGATCGACGTCATCGCCGGTCTCGCCCCAGAAGCCGTCGCCGTCACTGTTCCAGTCTCCGTCCATGTCGGCGAAATAGAGGTCACAGGGGATTCCCCCATCGACGGTGCCGCCGACATTGCAATAGCAGCCCCGTATGGGCGCCTTGGGAGCTGAGAGCGTCATGAGCACCCAGACGGTCGATTGGTTGAGGTAGTAATCCTTGATGCAATTGCGAAGTTTCTCGGCATCATCGCGGCCGGGATAGGTGGCACAGACGTCCTGTACCGTCACTATCGTGGCGGGGATACCCTTTCGGGTCTTCCAAGCCTTGAGGGCCTGATACTCGTCGACGTGGTTCTCGTGGCACAGCATGAGATACTCGGTGGCAGCGGCCGGGTCAAGCGTGCCGGCTCCGGGCGGAAAATCAAACTCGAGATCTTCGGGATTCTCAACCATCGAGCCCACCACTCGGTTGCGAAGCCTCCTCACAGCCGGCGTCTCGGCAGGCACGCGCTGCTCGTCATCGGCATCCCCGAACATCACCGTGAAGGTGATCTCCCGGTTGAGAAGCACTCTGCCCTCGGCCGGGATATATTGAATCGGAAAGACCCGGATACCGCATACCTTCCGTCCGGCCATACCTCCGGAGGCTCCGATCTCAACCGGCGCGCCCGGGTACTGCTCGGTCATGGCATAGACGGCCGGGTCCGGCAACACCGGGTATGGTACCGTAGTCCAGGAAAGCGGCACCTCGTGTTGTCCGGGAAGCAGGAGATAATCTCCGGGCACAGCCACCTGCTCTACGGATTCGATCCTGATTCCTGTAACCGCACTGCCCCGTGGCACGTAGACATGCTTTATGGCCACCGGCAGGCAAGGACTCCCGGGCGTCTTTGTGAGCCCGAAGTCATCCATCCTGAAAAGGTCATACTCCAGCCCTGCGAGAACGTGTCGCTCCGTATTGAGAATATCGTCGGAGAAACGCAGGGTGAACACCCTGCCCTCGCTGTCGGCATGGGCATGGAGGGTAAGAATCAGACACAAAAAGACGAAGATATACCCCAGCTTCGCTGCTTTCATTCCAGACCTTCCTTTGGTTGTAGTAGCTTGTTCGTTGTTTCAGTAGTTCACCTTCTTCTATGATATACCAAAACACCCCTCCGGGTCAAGCGTGATGCGTCCCTGGGGATCCCCGGTTGCAGTCACGGCATCTAAATATAGTGTTGACGTACCTTGTCAACGGCCCTTAGTGTCCCATTGTAAGGGGGTGCGATGTATGGATAGGTCCAAGGGACGCGTTTGCCATAACATTCCAAGAGACATGTTCTTGACGGGGACAGTCGCGGGAATACTGTACTTTGCCGTCAACCTGGTGATGTTCTTTCCCTCCGAGCAGCTTGGGCTTGTGAGGAGCGGCTTTCTCAAGTTCAACCTTTTCGCTTACAGTTTCGCTTTCTGGGTGCTCGCCTTTGTCGTCCTCTCGGCCGTAATGCACCTCATTATGTATCCCCTCTTGCGGAGCCGTGGGAAAGGCCTCGCGGTGGTAGGACGTTTCATAGTCTATTTTGTGATGTCTCTGGCCTTTCTGGTCGGCCACGCCACATGGTGGGCCTATGCCAATACCGCGCCTCTGATTCCAAGCTACATAAAGGTCCAGGAGGTCAAGACCTCGATCATGTGGGCCGTGCTGGTCGCAGGCCTCATCGGTCTCGTTCTGAGTTTGCTCCGAAGCATGAGGCGCGGGCACAGCGGGGGCCGCGCGAAGCCGGCGGGCTTTTTCGCTCTCGTCTGTCTGATCTACGTTATCGTGATCAACCTTCCGGTGGATTATGCCGACCTGGGTGGTGTGCCGGAGGGCGGCCCCTATCCGGGCAGGACCAGGACGGTGGTCTTCGGTGTGGACGCGGGCACCTGGAACGTCGTGCTTCCCCTCGTGGAACGCGGTGAGCTGCCCGCATTCAAGGCCCTGATGGACCGGGGCACCTTCGGCTACTTCGACACCTACGGCCAGCAGTACACGCCTCCCTCATGGACCAGCATAGCGACCGGCAAGCAGGAGGATAAGCACGGGGTTCACGATTTCGCCAACGTGAGCACCGATTGGAAAGCCGCCCCGATATGGTCGATAATGTCGTCGGCCGGAAAGAGGGTGGGGGTCGTTAACTGGGAGTGCACCTGGCCCCCCTTCGATGTCACGGGGGCCTTCATCTCGAAGATAATATCCCCTCGCCCGGGAAGCGCTCATTTTTCGGAGGAGTTTGCAGGTTATACCGGGACCGCCGATTCGATCCTCGCTTCCTGGGAGTACGAGGTTCCCATCGATAGCAGGTCCCGGATCTTGCGAGCCGACCGCGAGATAGAGCAGCTCAGGAGCATCCATGAAGAAGTGATATCCAAGATCGATCCGGACTTCGCCGCCTATGTCTATTACTCGACGGACATGCTCCAGCACTTCTTCTGGAAGGACATGGCTCCCGAGCTCTTCACCGGCAGGGATTGGGCCCACGAGCGCACGGATCCCGCCTATAGCGAGGCAATAAAGGAAGGATGGCTCCGGGCGGACGGTTTGCTTTCCGATCTCGTGAATACCTATGGTGAGTATGCCAACTACTTCGTCGTATCCGATCACGGTGCAAGGTCGATAAACAGGCGCCAGGTACAGCTCGACATGGTCGCCCTGCTTGAGGAATTGGGCTACCTGAGTACCCAGGATGGGGAGATTCGATACGAGAGTTCGATATGCTATCCATCCAAGAGCGGTTCCCCGCATTTCGAATTCCGTCTGGACATAAACCCTGTGGAATATACGCTCGGAGCCGAGATCGATTGGGCGCGCCACGACGCCCTCAGGGCCAAGATCACCGACGACCTGATGGCGGTGCGCCTGAAGGCGTCAGGCAAGCCCCTCTTCCAGGCCGTCAAGCTCCCGGACAAGGTGGCTAAACCGGATGCGCCGGACATCAGCCTGCTTGCCGCGCGGACCATAATGGAAATGCCCCCAAGTGGGAGTGTGTTTGAGGTAGGTGGTGACGAGGTGGGCTTCGAGAGGCTGCTCCACTTTCATCCCTGGTCCGGCCGGCACCGGGCAAGAGGCATCCTGCTCGCGGCGGGCCCGGCGATCAAGCATCGCTACAGCGGAGCCTGGACCATCGATGATCCCTATACCCGCGTGTTCCGCTATACCCACGGCATATACAAGGTCATGGACCGCTTCTTCGGACCGCTTCAAGCGCTGCATCTTGTGGATGAGGTCACCAACCTGGATGTGACCCCCACGCTGTTATACATGTCCGAGCTGCCGGTGGCGGAGGACATGGACGGCAGGGTGCTCTCAGAAATCGTAGAGCATGACTTCAGAGCTTCCAAGCCTCTCCAGACCGTGAAGACCTACCGGATGGGGGAGATACTGGACCTGAGAGGGGACCCGAATGAGGAGCAGAAGATCAAGGAGAGACTCAAGGCTCTGGGGTATATTCAATGACCTGTGACCGGATCGCCGTAGCTGCCTCTTGAGATTCTACGTGGGGTGGCTCAAGGTGCCGCAACACGGGATTCCGGGGGGACCTGCTGCGAACCTCAGGCCGTATTTGTCATCTAAACGGTATGCCTTCGGGCAATCGGGTGTGCTCAATTTCAGGAGGTCCGGTGCATGGCGACAATAAACGTTGATTGTTCGGGTGAGACCTGTCCAGTGCCTCTCGTCGAAACGAGGAAGGCGCTCAGGAAGGCCCAGGAGGGCGATGTCATTGAGGTCAGGGGCACCCATCCCGCATCCAAGAAGGAGATCCCGATGGCCGTAAAGGCGATGGGTCTGGAGCTCCTCGGTATCGAGGAGGCGGACGGTGTGTGGACCATCAGGATACGCAAGTGAGGGACGCGATGGCTGAAAAAGTCAGCATAGTCGTGCACAGTGGTGATATGGATAAGATCTATAGTGCTCTGATCATAGGCAACGGGGCCCTTGCGATGGGCATGGAGGCTTCGCTCTTCTTCACCTTCTGGGGTCTGATGAGGCTCAAGAAGGGTGGGCTCGACAAGGGCCCGCTTTCCAAGATGAACATGCTGGGGTTGGGCAAGTGGATGATCGGGAGGCGCATGAAGCAAGCCAATGTAGCTACGCTGGAGAGGTTGTTCAAAGACTTCAGGGAGCTCGGGGGAAAAGTCATAGCCTGCGACATGACTATGGAAATAATGGGGGTGAAACCCGAGGATCTTCGTGAGGATCTTATAACCGAATGCGGGGCGGTGGGGACCTTCATACAGGAGGCCAGGGAATCCAAGGTGTCGCTGTTTATCTGAAGAGCATAGCCCCAAGCGGAGGAAACCGTAATGCCCGATCTTGTCTATCTTGACAACTCAGCCAGCACCCGCCTCGACGAGCGCGTCGAGGACGCGATGAAGCCCTATCTTTTCGACATATATGCGGTGGCGACCTCGGAGTTCGGCTACTCGCTGGGCATCGAGGCGCGAGAGGGCCTTGAAAGAGCCCGGGCCGGCATCGCCGCTGGTTTGGGTGCCGCGCCCGAAGAGATCGTCTTCACGTCCGGAAGCACTGAGTCCGGCAATCTGGCCCTGAAAGGTGTGGCGGCGGCCCTTGGCGAGAAGAAGGGGAAGCATCTGGTGACCTCCAAGATCGAGGACTTCCCCGTCTTGAACAGCGCCAGGGCGCTGGAGAAGCAAGGCTTCAGGGTGAGCTACCTGGATGTGAACGGTGACGGGATGGTCGACCCCGGGCAGGTCGCCGGTGCGATAACCGAAGGGACCTCGCTGGTGTCCATCCAGCATGCGAACCAGGAAATCGGCACGCTGCAGGCCGTCGATGAGATCGCGCGGATCTGCAAAGCCCGGGGCGTGCTCTTTCACACCGACGCAACACATACCTTCACGCGGGTGCCCCTCGATGTCGGAAAGACGCCTGTGGACCTTGTGAGTATGGCCGCTCATACCATTCACGGCCCGAGGGGGGTCGGGGCGCTCTACATACGCAAGGACACGCCCATTGCGAAGGTGATGGACGGAGGTTTTCAGGAGGCCAACCGGAGGGCGGGCCTGGAGAACATTCCCGGGGCGGTCGGGTTCGCGGCGGCCGTCGACCTTGTGACTGCCGAGGAAAACGAGAGCCTCCGGCGGATGCGTGACAGACTCATGGACCGTGTGCTTAGGGAGGTCCCGAAGACCACGCTCAACGGCCACCGCACGCAGAGGACGCCTCAGAACGCCAACATCACCTTCCATCTGGTCGAAGGCGAATCCATAACGCTTCACCTGGATATGCGGGGCTTCGCAGTGAGCACTGGGTCCGCATGTTTCAGCCGTTCCCTGGAGGCCAGCCACGTGATAAGCGGTATCGGGGGTGATCACGAGCGGGCCCATGGTTCAGTGCGTTTCACTTTCGGCAGGTATAACAAGGTGCAGGATGTCGATGCGGTCATCGATGCCGTTTCCGATGTCGTCAAGCAGTTGAGAAAGATAAGCCCGCTGGGACGGGACGAGTAATGGGGGGAAGATCATGAACAAGTTTCCATACAGCGAAACCGTGCTGGAGCATTTTCGTCACCCAAGGAACGTCGGGCGGATGGACCACCCCGATGGCAAGTCGATGGAGGGGAGTCCTGCTTGCGGGGACATGGTCGCAGTCTATATAAAGGTCGACAAGGCTTCGCAGCGCTTGACGGACATAAAGTTCGAATCCTATGGTTGCGCGTCCAATATCGCCACCGGGTCCATCATCACAGAGATGGCCAAGGGCAAAACGCTGGATGAGGCCAAGAAGATCACCTGGAAGCAAACCGCGGATGCCTTGGGGGGGCTGCCGGCCTTGAAGGCTCACTGCTCGGTGCTTGCGATCGAGGGGCTCCGGGCGGCCATCCGTGACTACGAGGAGCGGCAGGGGCTTGTCGAAAAGCGTGAGCCAACGACCGAAGAAGCAATAACAAACAGGCTCAAGCATGTCATGAATCCGCTCCGGGGGCTCGATCTGGTCCGGACCAACCTGGTGAAGAAGATCGAGCTCAAGGATGGCGTGGTCCGTGTTGTCGTGGACCTGCCCGCGGGACATCAATTCGCGAATACGATCCGGGAGGACATAGAGCAGAAGATGCTGCCCCTCTGGGACGTGAGACAAGTCAAGGTGGAGTTTACCGACTAGCGATCTTCCGGTGAGAGCCAAGATCTGACCCCGGACTGTCTTCCCGTTGCCAGATTTCTCCTCCGGCACACCTGGTCCTCAAAAAGAGCTCCATGGAGTAACACACCTGCCCTGTGGGCATAGGAGGGGGTGGGATCCGGCGCAATCCTTGCGCTTGCAAACCGAAACCATTTATGTTACCTTTCTCGGTGTTCGATGACAGGGCGGCATCGGGAGGTAGCATGCAGCCCAACTGACTCCAACCAGACTCATGAGGAGACTCGACCATGAAGAACCTGGCCATCCTTCTGATCATAGCTGTTGCCTTGGTAGGCTGCGGGAAAGAGTCCGAACAGATCGACACAAACGCGGCTCAGGCCAAGGATGATGTCCGGACTCTCACCATAGCTTGGCACAAGGTCAGCGACGACGACGGGAGTATATGTGATCTTTCCACCGCCACTCAGCAGACCGTCGATCAAGCCTCTGAGGAGCTTCGCAGAGCGCTTGCCCCAAACGGGATAGAAGTTGTGGTCGAGACCCTTGTGCCCGAGAAGGCGGAAGGCGGCGATTGCCTCTGCAACCGTGTGTTGATCCAAGGTCGCTTTGTAGATGAGTGGCTCGGTGCGGACCTGGTCAAGACCTCTTGCAGCGGGTGTCCGAATCAAAAGGGATGTGCCGAGACCGCCGAGTCCGGTGGTTGCGGTGGCCAGTATAACATGATCCATCAGGGCAAGACCTATGGTATCGTCCCGGCTGATCTCATAGTCATGGCCGGTCTTGTTGCAGCGGCAGATCTTACCGGCGAGCAGATAACTTATGGTGGCTGCCCCGGTGCAGGCGTCTGCAAGGGTGAGTGCACATGCGGCAAGTGCGAGGCCGGTTGCACGTGTCAGGCTGCGGGGGCCGGCTGCAGTCCGGATTGCCCGGGAATGACGACCGGCTGCACCGCTGCATGCCAGGGCGGCGACGCGGTTGCCGGTGAGGCCGCCGAGAAGACCGTGGCGGCCGAAGCCAAGCAGGGTGGTTGCCCGCTGGCCGGGGAGTGTAAGGGCACGGCATGTCCGGCATCAGGCCGTTAGAGACAGCCCACCTGCGACGTTACTGCCGCTTCACTCTGTAGGGTCGAGTCTCAGTACCCGCTGCCGGGAAGCGTTACCGGCCCTCATGTTTGCGAGGGCCGGCCCACCGGCTGAACAAGCGCCCGCGGCCAGGCCGGCTCCGGTCGATACCGAGCAGCAGCCTACCTCTAAACCCCACGCTTGTGTTGGCTGTCCAATGGCTTATATTCTCATCAATGTGTGGCTTCGCGCGCCGGCAGACTGCAGGGATCGAAACCTATGGATTCACATCTGATCGGTGAGACTGCCGCGGTTGTTACCGCGGCCCTGTGGACATCTTGCTCTATCCTCTTCGCCTCTGCGGGGAGGAGGATCGGGGCGCTGAGCGTCAATGCTTACCGGATAATCATGGCTGCGGTGCTGCTGAGCATTACCCATATTATGCTCCTCGGCACCATCCTGCCGCCGGCCGACGGTTCCCAATGGTTCTATCTGGGTTTGAGCGGTGTGGCCGGCCTCGCTCTCGGCGACTTCGGCTACTTCGGGGCTCTGGTCTTTCTGGGCCCGAGGCGGGGCGTGTTGCTTATGGCGATGGCTCCCATCTTTTCGGTGATCTCGGGCTATTTCATTCTGGGTGAGGTCCTGAGCTTCTGGAATCTCATCGGCATAAGCGTGACTCTCTCAGGTGTAACATGGGTCATACTTGAAAAGGAAATACACACCAGGGAACGACCCATACCTGCGAGGCAGAAGGTCTATGGCATCCTCGCCGGCATGGGAGGTGCGGTGGGGCAGGGTCTCGGCCTGGTTGTCTCCAAGTATGGGATGCTCGTGGCGGGAAGCCGGGGGGCCGGCCCCCTGAACACGCTCTCAGCGACCTTGATAAGGATGTTGGTTGCTGCCGCGGTCGTGTGGTTGCTTGTAGCTGTCACCGGCCGGCTCCCGAGGGTTCTCGAGGCGCGCCGCGACGGCGCGGCTATCAAACGCACACTTGCCGGGGCTGTGACCGGACCTTTCGCAGGGGTCTGGCTCTCCATGGTCGCCGTCACTTACGCCATGGCAGGTGTCGTGGCGACCCTGATGGCCCTGATGCCGGTCATGGTGATCCCCGTCCTCTGGCTGCTTTACCGCCAGAAGACGAGTCTCCGGGGTATCGCCGGCGCCGGAGTGGCCGTCATAGGGGTTGCCATCCTCTTCGGCGCCGGATAAGGTGGAGACAAGGTGACACCTTACTTGATTCGAATAGCGGAAGATGTCACTTCATTTATCACGGGTCACGCCGTGACGGCCGCCTTGCCTACCTTGCGCGCTTGCTCCATGATGTCGGTCTGAGCCCTGACGTCGCCGGCATCGTAGGCTCCGGGCGCCAGGATGGAATCGAAGAGGTCGGCGCCCACATAGTCCAGAGCGTCGGTAAACATGCCCACGACGTGACGGCCGGTCTTGGGGTCGGTATCGCCCATCGGGAGCGCCAGCACTATCCGGCGGCCCTTGAAGGTTCTCTTCAGGACATCCTTGTTTCCCGCCTTCGCGAACCACCGGTCCACAAAGGCTTTGAGCTGGGCGCTGGGGCCCCACCAGTAGACCGGTGTGCCGATGACCCAGACATCACTTGCCTGCATCTTCTCATAGAGGTTGGTCATGTCGTCCTTCTGGATGCATTCGCCGCCGGGCCTGCAGGCATAGCAGGCGTGGCAGGGGTTCAAGGTAAGGTCACCCAACATTACCTTCTCGACTGTCGCCCCTGCCTCCCTGGCCCCGGCGAGAATCTGATCCACCAGAATGTCGGTGTTGCCTTGGCTGCGAGGGCTTCCGACGAAACCTATCACATGTTTGGCCTTGGTGCTGTGCATGGCTTCCTCCGATTGCAGTTGGTCAGACCCTGAGAAGTCTCATCATCCCCGGGGCAGCCACGGGTCATTCCACTTCCGACACGTTGGGAACCCCGGTCGTTTCAAGCCGCCGCCAATGATACCCCTATCTGCTTGTCCGGTTCAATGTTATTGATTGTGTCGGTAACGCATGATGGGATTGAATATGGGCCCCGCTTCTGGTATGATATAGAGGTGGAATTGTGAAAAGACGCGCTGCATGGAGCCGAGTGATCATAGGGAGGTAACATAATGGCACGTGCCCTGCTCAGCCTTGTCGCCTTGTCCGCGGTATGCCTCGCGCTCAGTTTCCCCGCATGGGCCATGCCGCAGCCCGACCGCATGACCGTCAACAATTTCCCTAATCCGGCGGACTATGAAACAGGATCCAGGGACTGGCTCAAAGCCGTAGAGGCCTTGAAGTACAGGCCCCTGCTGAGTGACAGCCTCACCGAGAACTGCCCGCATTCCTTCGACGTGCTGCACTACAACATTGCCCTCTTCATCGATTTCGACACCGAGGCAATCGACGGATATACGATAGTCACATCCGAAGCGACTGAAAGTCTCTCCACGATCGACCTGGATTTCACCATCCTCACGGTGGATTCGGTCTTCGGGGAAAGCGGCAGCCTCAGCTACCTTCACAACGACCCCGTGCTTGCCATTGATCTGGGCCGGGCATACGCCGTGGGCGATACTTTCGACGTACAGGTGTTTTACCACGGCCAACCCGGCAACGAAGGCCCTGACGGTTTCGGCGGCTTCTACTTCGAAGGCGTCCCGGTCAAGGCGTTCCAGATGGGTGTCGGACTGAACGCCGATCCTTCGAGCATGGGCAAGTACTGGTTCCCCTGCTGGGACTGGCCATGCGACAAGGCGACCGCCGAATACCACATCACGGTTGCCGGCACCGCCAAGAAGGCGATCTGTAACGGCATCCTCGTCGACACCGTAATCGACACGGTGGCGAACACCGCAACCTATGTATGGGAGGAAAACCACCAGATAGCTCCTCACGTGATGACCGTCAACGCAGGCAAGTTCGCCGAACTTGTGGATTCCACCTATGACTGGATCCACTACTGGGTCAACCTGCGCGACGTGGACGATGCGCTCGTCCACTTTGCAAACTGCGATGTCATGATGGAGGGTTTCGTTGACCGCTATGGCCCCTACCCATTCGACAAGTTCGGCTATGTGATGGAAGCCAAGGGGGACATGGAGCACCAGACCTGTGTTACCCACGTCAGCAGCGTGCTTCAGCCGAACCACCTCTATGACTGGCTTCTTGCCCATGAGATGTCCCACATGTGGTGGGGAGACTGCGTTTCGGTGGGGGACTGGCGTGATGTCTGGCTGAGCGAGGGCTTCGCCACGTATTCGGAAGCGATTTTCCATGAACATGCTTACGGCACCGCCGGCTACCAGAACTATATCCAGCAGAACATCATGAATCCGGTCTTCAGTAGCGGGGAGAACTTCCCGATATACGATCCCAACTATCTTTGGGGAACCACGACCTATGAGAAGGGTGCATCCGTACTCCACATGCTGAGACACGTGATCGGCGATTCGATCTTCTTCGACGCCCTGGCCGCCTACCGGGCCGCCTATGAGTATGCAAGCGCGGTCACACCCCAGTTCCAGGCCGAGGTCGAAACGGTGAGCGGACAGGACCTGGACTGGTTCTTCGACGAGTGGATCTATGAGACCGGCTATCCTGAGTACCAGTATTCCTGGCTGGCCGATAGCACGGCCGGCGGGTATGAGCTCAACCTGGTGATAGACCAGGTCCAGACCGGCGGCACGGTCTTCACGATGCCCGTTGAGGTGCTGGTGACGATGATGTCGGGTGATTCGCTCCTTACCCTCCAGATCGATGAGACTCACGAGGTTTTCGACCTCGTAATGGCCGGCGAGCCGACCGCCGTTGTGATCGATCCTGAGAACTGGATTCTCAATACCTCCGAAGAAGTGCCCCATGCCGGTGCCGGGGATCCGCCAGCGGCTGCCGGGCTCAGCCTCGGACAGAACCGCCCGAATCCGTTCGGGCGAGAGACCGTGATTAGGTTTGTACTTCCCAGATCACAGCACGTACGTCTGGAGATCTATGACGCGGCCGGGCGGAAGATCGCAGGGCTGGTCGACCAGTACCGTGCGGCCGGGCCGGCTGAAGTGGTCTGGAACGGCCGGGATGCGATGGGCCGGGACGTCGCCCCGGGCACTTACTTTTGCAGGCTCGCCACGGAGGACGGACGCCAGGTGAAGCGCCTCATCCTGGTCAAGTAGACGCAGGCGGGGCTCATGCGCAGCCTGTTGACCTGTTGAGGTGAGCCTCACCCCGCTATCGCGTGCCTCAGGAACTCGGCCGGCAGGCACTGCGCCTGCTCATGAAGTGCTTACGGTCCGAGTCGAAGTGACACTTCTTATATTTCTTGCCGCTCCCGCACCAACAGGGGTCGTTGCGGTTCATGTTTTGCGCCGAGTTGGGCGGGTGGCCCAGTATCTTTCTTCTAAACCCGTCGAACAAACCCATTCTCTGCCGTTCCTTGTCTTTAGGCCGACCCTCGCAGCGGGTCGATCAGTCGATTCGCTTGGGATTCAATATAGGGGGACTCCACCTAGCAACACATTCACATCGAAGCCACCACCTGACATCTAGATACAGTATAACGCATTCCGGTCACAGGATTCCAGACCTTTTTACGGCTTCCCCAGTATTCACTTCTTGATACTTGACCACTCACGCCGGCTGTGGTATATATCCAAAGATCTGTTGGCACAGGAGATTACCGTAACATGCGGCTTTATGGTGGTGGGGCAACGGGCCGATCCGAAGCACAATCCGGTATGGACCAATCCATATACCGACGTGGTATGAATACATCACACTTGTGAGAAGGAGGTGAGGGGCGAGAGCGCGTAAGCGACACATTCGTTCGTTGGTTTTGACCGGTCTGTGAGTTGGCATCAATAAGAGCAGGAGGGAGTGAAAACGTGGCCGACTACATTGCTGAACTCGTTGAGCACATCAAGGCGAAGAACCCAGCCCAGCCCAAGTTCATTCAGGCGGTCGAAGAGGTGTTACCGACGCTCAAGCCTGTGATGGACAAGCATCCGGAGTATAGAAAAGCCAAGATCCTTGAGAGAATCACGGAGCCCGAGCGCGTGATCATATTCCGGGTCCCCTGGGAGGACGACAAGGGCGAGTATCAAGTCAACCGGGGCTTCCGTATTGAAATGAACAGTGCGATAGGCCCATACAAGGGCGGTCTGCGTTTCCACCCTACCGTGGATCTGGGCACGCTCAAGTTCCTGGCTTTCGAGCAGGTCTTCAAGAACGCATTGACCACGCTTCCCATGGGTGGTGGCAAGGGCGGATCCGATTTCGATCCCAAGGGTAAGTCCGATGCCGAGGTCCATCGTTTTTGCAACAGCTTCATGATTGAGCTCTGGCGCCACATAGGTCACAATACCGACGTTCCCGCGGGGGATATCGGTGTGGGTGGCCGGGAGATCGGCTACCTCTTTGGCATGTATAAGCGACTCAAGAACGAATACACCGGCGTCCTGACCGGCAAGGGCATCAACTGGGGCGGCAGCCTCATCCGGCCCGAGGCCACAGGCTACGGCGCTGTCTATTTCGCAGGGGAGATGTTGGAGACCAGGGGCGAGACCCTGGAGGGCAAGACCTGTCTGGTGTCCGCCTCGGGCAATGTGGCCCAGTATACTGTCGAGAAGCTTCTCGACCTCAAGGCCAAGCCCGTGACCCTGTCGGACTCCGGCGGCTATATCTATGACGAGGGAGGTATCGACAGGAAGAAGCTCAAGTTCGTGATGGAGCTCAAGAACGTGCGCAGAGGCCGGATCAAGGAGTATGCGAGCAAGTACAAGAGCGCCGTCTACACCCCTATCGATCCCAAGCTCGATTACAACCCGCTGTGGAATCACAAGGCCGACTGTGCCTTCCCCAGTGCGACGGAAAACGAGATCAACAAGAAGGACGCCCAGAACCTCATAAAGAACGGCGTCTACGTCGTCTCCGAGGGTGCAAACATGCCGACCACCCGCGAAGGTATCGACATATTCCTCGCAAAGAAGATCCTCTACGGGCCCGGCAAGGCCGCCAACGCCGGCGGGGTGGCCGTCTCGGGACTGGAAATGACCCAGAATTCCCTAAGATATGCCTGGCCGCGCGAGGAAGTGGACCGGAAGCTCTATGAGATCATGAAGAACATCCACAGGGTAGCCAACGAGACCGCGGCCCACTACGGTGTGCCCGGTAACTACGTTGCCGGTGCCAACATTGCCGGCTTCGTGAAAGTCGCTGACACCATGCTGGATCTGGGGATGTACTCGTAGAGATTGAACAGGTGTGTTGTGCCGGGTGCCGACCTTCGGGCGGCACCCGGTTTCGATGACATGGTCCCGCCACGGCCCCCTCGCGTGGGGCCCGGAGGGTCGGGTCTCTGCGCCCGGCGTTGGTCGGGGGGGGCGATCCTCGAGGGATCTTTGTCCGTAGGGTCCGTAGCGTTCTCGCTCCCATAGCGACGCTTGCCGTGCTCAGTGATGTCCGGGAGCATTCGAAGCTGCCGGTCTGTTCGGGGAGAGCAGCCGCTTGACTCAGGTCTTCTTCGTAAGCGATGTTCACGCGCAGAAGCGACGCTACAGGGTGCTTTTCGATGCGATAGCCCGGGACAGGCCGGAGGCCGTCCTCTTCGGGGGCGATCTGTTGCCTTCGGGTATCAGGGCGGTGCAGTCGGGGACCGAGCTGCCGCGCGGTTTCGTGCTGGGCTTCCTGGCGAGTGAACTCTCAAGGCTGCGGGAGGAGCTTGGCGACGCTTACCCCGAGATATTCGTCATACTCGGCAACGACGACGTCCGGGCCGAAGAGGCCGCCGTCCGCCAAGTCGAGGCCATGGGACTCTGGTACTACGCTCACAACAGGAAACTCGAGTTCAAGACCTGGTATATATACGGCTATTCCTATGTCACCCCGACGCCCTTCTTGCTCAAGGACTGGGAGCGGTACGATCTCTCCCGATTTGTGGCCCCCGGGTGCATATCGCCGGAGGCAGGTTTTCGAACCGTCGAGGTATCCCCGCGTGAGACGAGACACACTACGATCAAAGAAGATCTCGACAGGTTGGTCGGTGAGGACGATCTGTCGAGGGCCGTACTCCTTTTCCACACACCACCGCACAGGACAAAGCTCGACCGTGCTGCGATGGATGGCAAGATGGTGGAGGGTGTGCCGCTGGATGTTCACGTTGGAAGCACGGCCGTCCGACGCTTCATAGAGTCGCGCCAACCCTTGCTCACGCTCCACGGGCATATCCACGAATCGGCCCGGCTGACCGGGTCATGGCGGGACCGGATCGGCGAGACCCACGTGTACTCGGCGGCCCATGCCGGTCCTGAACTGGCCCTTGTAAGAATCGATCTCGACGACCCTGCCGGCGCCACCCGCGAACTCCTGTAGGGTTAGGTCTCCGCGCCGTCCGCTCGGCCGCCCCTGTTTCTGTGGCGTTGGGTCTCTGTGCCCGACCTTGGGTCGGGGGCTGCGCCCCGATATTGGTTGCCGCTCCCATGGCAGCGCGTGTCCACTTATTGTTAAAGTAAGTCACGGTCTTGCCGATCAATTGAGTAATAGGAGTATGGGAACGTGAAAGTTAGAGCCTGTAGTATCATAAGTGGCGAGATGGGCTTCACGCTCGTAGAGATTATGATCGTATGCATCATAATCGGCGTTCTTGTTGCCATGGGAATACCCAATTTCATACAGCTTCAGGACAGGGCAAGAGAAGCGGGCGTCAAGACCAACATGCACACTATACAATTGGCGATCGAGGACTTCGCCGTTCAGACCTCTGGGGTTTATCCCGACAACGGGGCATCCACGACTCCGGCCGGTCAGACGGTGGAGGATCTTTGTCCTCTTGGGGCTTATCCCGAAAACCCATTTACGCAGGCGCCGACGGGAGTGCTTTGGGATGCGGATCCTGCGGCGTCGGGAGTAATCGGCATAAACCCGGCCACGACTTCGGAATACAGGGTCAAGGGGTACGGAAAGAGCTTCATACTGTTTCTGGAACTCACGACCGGGTTCTAGCGGGTCAGGTCTGCGACTGAAGTCCTTCGTCGGTTGGTGGCAGGGGCACTCCTGTGCCGACGAATGTCTTGCGTAGCGTCGGGGTTCCATCCCCGACGGGTTTGGCTTCGCTCGCCGCCCGCTCGCTGCTGAGCACTACATTCACTGCTCCGCGAACGGCTTCGCTCCGCCTCCGTCTCCAAAGTGTTTCGTTGCCCTATGTCAGCTCGCGAGGCGTTTGAGTTTCCCGACGAGCCTTCTGCGGGCCTCATCGTCTGAGAGGAACTCTGCCTTCACCCGTTTCCAGGTCGCCGGACAATCCTTGTAGTCGACCCCGACCATCTTGTGGATGGCCCGGTCCACATCCTTCTTGTTTTCGGGCGTGATCTCCAGCCCGGCCTCCCGGAACAGATCCTTGATGTGGCGGAAATAACATGACATGGTCCGTCACCTCCCTACGGGACGCACCATACCGCACGGGGCCGGATCTTGAGAATCGAATTCAATCTTCAAGATCTGACCCCGTGGGTGCGCCGGAAGTGTGGTGGGTTATGCCCCGAGCGTGTCAAAAGGCCACATACGGGCCGAATGTCGGGATCTCGAAGGCGGCGAGAGGCCGCAGATACGGGGTTGACGGCGAAGCCCTCATTGCTGATGGTATGGTATGATAATTGCTCCATTTTGATGGCATAACGCGGAATTCGGAAACATTGAGCCCGCGGCAGTCGTCAGACTAATTGAGAGTGTTATTTCCTGGGCAATAACAACCGGGGTGAAGAGCATGCCGAAGAGCAGTATTTCCACGCCGATATTCATGATTCTCCTCGCTGGGGCGGTCGGGCTACAGGTCGGCTGCGGGCGATCATCGCGTTCCGAGAAAAACGGTGACGGTGATGATGTGACCGTGCCTGTTGAAGTGGCCATGGTAACGAGCGGTGATATCGCCAGCTACTGGACAGGTACTGCGACGCTCGAGGCCGAGAAGGAAACCGAAGTCGTTGCCAAGGTCGGAGGGGTCGTCAAGCGCATCCTCGTCGAGGAAGGGGACTACGTCACCGGCGGCCAGATGCTGGCCAAGCTCGACGATGAGAAGATCGCAGTCCAGATGGAACAGGCGAAGGCCAATCTCGAGAAGATGAGGAGCGACTACGAGCGGGCCCAGGAACTCTTTGATGAGAGCCTCGTGAGCGCCCAGGAATTCCAGCGGGCCAAGTATGAGTATGAAAGCCAGAAGGCCGCCTATGATCTTTGTGATCTGGATCTCGAATACACGGCCATCCGTTCCCCGATAAGCGGGGTGGTCGCCGAGCGGCTGATCAAGGTGGGGAACATGGTGCTTGCCAACAGTGCCGTCTTCAGGGTCACCGACCCCGATCCCCTGGTTGCGGTGCTCCATGTGCCGGAACGCCAGGTCGGCAAGCTCCTGAACGGCCAGAGGGCAACGATCACCGTGGACGCTCTGGGTGAGGCCGAGTTCGAAGGCATGGTGAACCGGATAAGCCCCGTGGTCGATCCATCGACCGGTACAATCAAGGTCACCGTCGAGGTGCATGACGCTTCGAGGAGTCTCAAGCCCGGCATGTTCGCACGGATCAACATCGTCCACAATGTCCATGCCGGCGCGCTCCTTGCACCCCGGGATGCCATAATGGAAGAGGACGACGAATCCACGGTTTTTGTCGTAAGCGATAGCACCGCTCTCCGCCGGGTGGTGAAGACCGGGTATGTGAACTCCATCCACATAGAGGTCATCGAGGGCCTTGCCCTGGGGGACACGGTGGTCACCACGGGCAAGGGAAGTCTCAAGGACAGCAGCAGAGTCGAGATGGTGAATGCGGAGCCGGGCTCTGAGGTTGCCGATGCCGATCCCGATGCGGGCGGGCCCGGGACGGATGCCGCCGCCGAAGCCGCCGCCGGCGCGGATACCATCGAGGTCACCCGGGACCCGGCGGGTCCTTAACAGCCAAGCCTGGGATTGCCGATGAAACTGATAGAGATATCCACTCGTCGCCGCGTCACGATAGCGATGTTCACACTGGCCGTCGTGCTTTTCGGGATTGTATCCTTTCTCAGGCTAAAGCTAAATCTGCTGCCTGACCTCACCTACCCTACACTCACAGTCCGGACCGAATACACCGGGGCGGCCCCCGCCGAGGTAGAGAACCTCATATCCAAGCCCATAGAGGAGGCCCTTGGGGTTGTAAAGAATGTGAACCGTGTCAGCTCCATCTCGCGCTCCGGCCAGTCTGATGTGATGCTGGAGTTCGAATGGGGTACGCAGATGGACTACGCCGGGCTCGATGTTCGGGAGAAGCTCGACGCGCTCGAGCTCCCGCTCGAAGTCCAGAGACCGTCCGTTTTGCGCTTCGATCCTTCACTCGATCCCATAATGCGCTTCGGACTCTACTTCGAGCCCGGCGCCGAACCCCGCAAGCCGCCTGAACCAGTCGATCCGGGGCGGATGGCTCAGCCGGCCGCCTACACCGATGGCGCTGCAAGCCCGGCCTTCGATGAGGAGAACCTGAAGGCGCTCAGGCGTTTCGCGGAAGAGCAGATAAAGAAGGAGATCGAATCCGCCCAGGGGGTCGCCGCCGTCAAGGTGAGCGGCGGTCTGGAGGATGAGATCCAGGTGCTCATAGACCCCGCCCGGATGGCCCAGATTCAGCTTCCGGTCGAGGCTCTTGCCCGCCAGCTCGGCGCCGAGAACGTAAACCTCTCAGGCGGCCGTCTGGAGGAGGGGACGCGCCAGTATCTGGTGCGTACCCTCAACGAATTCCGCTCGGTGGATGAGATTGGGGATGTGGTCGTGGCCCATCGGGGCGGCAGAGCGGTCTATCTTAAGGACATTGCCACCGTCCGCCACGGCTACAAAGAGCGCGAGGCCGTGACCAGGCTTGATGGCATGGAAGCCGTCGAGATCGCCATCTATAAGGAAGGCGATGCCAACACAGTCTCGGTAGCCAAGGAGGTCGAGAGCCGGCTTGCGCGCGTACGCGGTATTCTTCCAGCGGGGGTAAGGCTCACCAAGGTCTATGACCAGGCCACCTTTATCGGCCAGTCGGTGAACGAGGTGATTCTCGCCGGCATCATTGGCGGTCTCCTCGCAGTCATCATACTCTATTTTTTCCTGAGAAGTTTTGCAGCCACCGTAATCATATCCATCTCCATTCCCATATCGGTGATAGCTACCTTCAACCTGATGTACGGAGCCGATATCACCCTCAATATCATGTCGCTCGGGGGTATAGCCCTCGGAATAGGCATGCTCCTGGACAACTCCATCGTGGTACTCGAGAATATCGCCCGCCACCGGAGCATGGGGAAGGACCCCCTGACCGCGGCCAATGAGGGGGCAAGCGAGGTGGCGACCGCGGTGATTGCGGCAACGCTGACAACCATCGCCGTCTTCTTCCCGCTTGTGTTTGTGAAAGGCATCGCCGGCCAGCTCTTCCGCGATCAGGCGCTCACCGTGACCTTCGCGCTGCTGGCATCGCTCGTCGTTGCCGTGACCCTGATACCCATGCTTGCAGCCCTTCAGGGCAGGGGCAGTGTTGCCCCCGCGCCCGCCGCACCCGTCGAGGGCAAGCCGCCCACGGGCAGGTTTGCTCTGATCAAAAGAATAGGTGGGAGGACAAAGCGGACCCTTGTCACATCGGTCCCCATCTTCGGAGTGAGGACCTTGGCCAGGGCGACCCGTGCGCTCTCACGCGTGGTACTCCTGTTCATGAACCCGCTGGTCAATCTCTTCCAGCGAGGCTACCGGCATATCGACGAGCGCTATCCTCTCGTGCTCGCTTGGGCTCTTTCCCACAAAGCGGTAGTTGTCGGGACAGCCATCGTGCTCTTCATAGCCTCGGTGGCGCTGATACCATTACTGGGTGTGGAGCTGATTCCGCAGCTCTCGCAGGGCGAGTTCAGGGTGGAAGTGCGCCTGCCTCCAGGGACCCCGCTCGAAGTTACGGACGCGGCCGTAACTTCGGTCGAGGATGTGGCGGCTGACATGGGCCGGGTGATGACAAGTTTCTCTGTGGCCGGTACCGGCAACCGCATGGACGCCAATCCCGATCAGGGCGGCGAGAATTGGGGCGAGCTGGCCGTGGTCTTAAGACCCGGCTCGACCCGTGAGGACGAGGAGTCGGTGATGGCGGGCCTGAGGGCCGCCATGGAAGACATGCCCGGCGTTCAGTACAAGTTCTCGCGGCCGACGCTCTTCACCTTCAGGACCCCGATTGAGATAGAGATAGCCGGTTACGAGCTCGACAACCTCAAACGCATAAGCAATGAAATCGCAGGCAAGCTCTCCTCATCTCCCAGGTTTGCCGATGTCAAGTCCACCATGGAAAGCGGTCACCCCGAGATCCAGATCCGGTTCGACCGCGAGCGGGCAGCGGCGCTGGGACTCCCGGTTTATCAGATTGCCGACCGCATCGTGAACAATGTGAGGGGCGAGGTGGCGACCCGCTACTCCTGGCATGACCGCAAGATCGACGTACTGGTGCGCGCCCGGGAGGAGGACAGGAGCTCCATCAAGAAGATCAGGCAGCTTCTCGTAAATCCCGAAAGCGACCGGCCGATCCCGCTCGAGGCCGTTGCGGACATAACCGTGGACACCGGTCCCGGCGAGATCAGGCGTATGGACCAGGAACGTGTGGCCATTGTCACTGCCAACCTTGCCTACGGCGATCTCGGGACGGCCGCCGGGGAGATAAACTCGATCATCGACCGCACGGCGATCCCTCCATCGATCGGAGTGAGACTCGCCGGTCAGAACGAAGAGATGTCGATGTCTTTCAGATCGCTTCAGTTTGCGCTCCTTCTGGCTGTCTTTCTCGTATATCTCGTCATGGCCTCCCAGTTCGAATCGTTCCTGCACCCGTTTGTGATCTTGCTGACGATTCCGCTCGCTTTGATAGGCGCTGTCCTGGCGCTTGCCGTGACAGGTTCCACCATAAGCGTAGTGGTGTTCATAGGTGCGATTCTCCTGGCCGGCATCGTTGTCAATAATGCCATCGTACTCATAGATCTCATAAACCAGTTCCGAGCGAAGGGCATGGCCAAACTGGATGCCATCATGGAAGGCGGGAGGCTCCGCCTGCGGCCTATCTTAATGACGACTGTCACCACAACGCTGGGCCTCCTGCCACTGGCTTTGGGTTTCGGAGAGGGCTCCGAGATCCGCGCCCCTATGGCGATCACCGTGATCGGGGGCCTTACGGTCTCCACCCTGCTCACGCTGGTCGTGATCCCGGTTGTCTACTCGGCCCTGGATAGGAAACCCTAGATGGTGCCGCGATGAACCTTGCCGGGGGCGCGCTCAAGAGACCCGTTACCACGCTCATGGTCTTCGCATGCTTTGTGGTTATTGGCATCATCTCGAGCCGGATGTTACCGCTCGAGTTCTTCCCCGATGTGGATGCACCCTTCTTGGGGGTGGACATTCCTTACCCCGGGTCCACCCCCGAGGAGGTCGAACGCCGGATCACCCGGCCCGCCGAAGAGGTCCTCGCCACAATAAGCGACGTCAAGCGCATGTCCTCTTATTCGCACGAAAACGGCGCCTGGGTCGAGATGGAGTTCGATTGGGGCATAGATTCGAACATAAAGGCCCTCGAGGCCAGGGAGAAGCTCGAGGGCATAAGGCACCTCTTGCCGGACGACCTCGAGCGCTTCTACGTCCGCAAATGGTCGAGCTCCGACATGCAGATGCTCATGGTACGGATATCGAGCGAGCGTGACCTCTCCAACTCTTATGATATGCTCAACCGCAACCTCAAGCGCCGCATAGAGCGCATTCCGGGAGTCTCCAAGGTCGACCTCTACGGAGTGGAGAAGAAGGAGATCCGGATAAACCTCGAGGCCGACCGCATCATAGCCCACCGGGTGGATATGGCCGGTCTTGTGGAGGAGCTCCAACGGAGCAACTTCCTTGTCACCGCGGGCAAGATCACCGATGCCGGCCGGCGTCTGGTCGTGCGCCCCGTGGGGGAGCTTACCGATGTCGACCAGATCCGAAACCTCGTGGTGGGGCAAGGCAACGTCCGGCTCAGGGACATCGCGGAGGTGACCTATGACAACCCTGTGCTCGACTATGGCAGGCATCTCGACCGTCGGTACGCCATCGGGCTCGATGTATTCAAGGAAGGCGGGGCCAATACGGTCGAGGTGGCGAGGCGCGTCGTAGACGAGATCGATGACGTCGGGCGCTTGCCGGAGATGACGGGCATAAGGATCTTCTATCTCGATAATATGGCCGAGGGGATCGTGAGTTCCCTGAATGAGCTCCTGAAGTCGGGTGTGTTGGGCGGCCTCCTTGCCATGGTGGTGTTGTTCTTCTTCCTGAGGCGTCTGGGAACCACGCTGATCGTGGCCCTGGCCGTGCCCTTCTCACTGCTTGTCACCATGGCGTGCATGTACTTCATGGGGGTGTCGCTCAACATCTTGAGCATGATGGGACTCATGCTAGCCGTGGGGATGCTTGTGGACAATGCCGTCGTGGTGACCGAGAGTATCCACAGGCACCAACTTATCGACGAGAACCCGGGCCGGGGCTCCGTCATTACAGGTGTGAGCGAGGTGAGTCTCGCCATTACCGCCGGGACGCTTACTACGGCGATCGTCTTTCTTCCCAATATCGTGAGTCCAAACAACCAGATATCGATCTACCTCAAGCACGTGGGGATCGCACTTGTGATTGCCCTCGGATCTTCGCTCATTCTGGCGCAGACCATCGTGCCGCTGCTGGTGTCGCGGGTCAGGCCGCCCAAGCGGGGGGTGAAGAAGACGGTGGTGGACCGGATGATAGGAAGGTACCGGAGAGTGCTCGAGTGGTCGTTGGGCCACAGGCGGGCTTCGGTGGGACTCATACTCCTTGTGCTTGTGAGCATCGCGGCCCCGATGAGCATCGTGAAACAGGACATGTTCAATGAGCCTTCGGACAGACGGCTGAGCCTTCACTATCACATCAACGGTTTCTACACCGTGGACAAGGTGGAGGAGATAGTGTTCCTCTACGAGGATTATCTGTTTGATCATCAGGATGAGTTCGAGATCGAGTCGGTCTATTCCTTCTATCAGGGCAACTATGCATCTTCCACCATACTCCTTAAGAAGGGCAAGGGCGCCAGGAAATCCATGGATGAGATAAAGGAAGCCATCCGCGACAGCCTTCCGCGCACACCCTATACCGATCCCTCCTTCGAATGGCATAGCCAGAGCGGGGAAGGGCAGTCCGTACGTATACAGCTCTCGGGCAAGTCCAGCCAGCAGCTCGAGGAGCTCTCGCGGGAGGTCGCATGGGTCCTGGATCAGGTGGATGGGCTCACCGACGCGCGGAGCGAGGCCGAGGCGGGTGATGAGGAAGTACACGTAGTTGTCGACCGGGACCGTGCAGCCAATTACGGGCTTTCCAGCATGGAGGTCGCCCAGGTGGTCTCGGCGGCCATGAGGGGTATGAACCTCAGGCCCTTCCAGGGGGAAGACGGTGAGATCCCCGTGCGCCTGGAGTTTGCGGAGGAGGACAGACAGACCCTCGAGCACCTGGAGAACCTCCCGCTTGTAGGCAGCGCGGATGAGCAGGTGAAACTCGCCGCTGTGGCGGATCTCAGGGTGAGGCGGGGCCCTCAGAACATAAGGCGGGAGAACCGGACCACATCGATAGGAGTGACGGCCAACCTTGATGGCATAACGATGGACGAGGCGAAGAAGCGGATCGGACAGGTGATGGGCCGGTTCAATTTCCCTCCGGGTTATACATGGAATTACGGCGAGCGCTTCGATTCCGAGCAGGAGGCTTTCCGGACCATGCTGGTAAACCTTGCCCTGGCACTGGCCCTGATTTACTTCGTAATGGCGGCCCTCTTTGAGTCACTCCTCTTTCCGGCCGCCATATGGACCCAGATCATCTTCGCGGTTGTCGGGGTCTACTGGTTCTTCCTCATAACGGGTACGACGATGTCTATCATGGCGATGATCGGGATTCTGATCCTGATCGGGGTGGTGGTCAACAACGGGATCGTCTTGATCGACTATGTGAACCAGCTCCGCGCCAGGGGTATTGGGCGCCACGAGGCGCTCGTGGAAGCGGGCGCGGCACGGCTCAGGCCCATTCTGATGACGGCGGGGACGACGGTGCTGAGTCTTGTGCCGCTCTGTTTTGTGACGACCGAGATTGGGGGGAGCGGTGGGCCGCCCTATTTCCCGATGGCCCGGGCCATCGTGGGTGGGCTCACGTTCTCGACCATGATCACGCTGCTTGTGCTGCCCACCATATATGTGCTCTTGGACGACCTGCGCAACTGGTCCTCCCGGATCTGGCAGCTCGGGCGGTCTTCGTAGTTCTTCACGGGTAGGTTTGACTCCATGTCGTTTGTAGTGTCTGGGTTCCATGCCCGCCGTGGTCTGCCTCGCGGGTCCTGTCGCTGCGGACTCCCACCGTCCTCCTTGCCAGTCTGGGCGGCGGGAGGCCCTCCCTCCGCGCCACCCGCTCGGCTTCCCTGGTCCGCGTAGCGCCGGGGTTCCATGCCCGTCGTGGCCCGGCTTCGCTCCGCCCATGTCGTTTGTAGCATCACGTCTCCATCCGCAACGGGTATGGCTTCGCTCGCCGTCCGCTCGCTGTTCAGCACGACATTCACTGCTCCGCGGGCGGCTTCGCTCCGGCCCCGCCTGTGTAGCGTCGCGTCTCCATCCGCAACGGGCCTGGCTTCGCTCGCCGTCCGCTCGCTGTTCAGCACGACATTCACCGCTCCGCGGGCGGCTTCGCTCCGCCCCCGCCTTCGTGGCGTCGCGTCCCGTCGGCAGAACTATGTACCTGTTACGGAATTGCCTCGAATTGCTATCTATACTTCTCCAGCAGGCCGGTTTGCGCGTTGAACTCCCTTATCTTCTCATCCCATTCCTTGTAGGAATTCAGGCGCGACTTCCAGTAGTTGTCGTCGTACCACTGGGCATCGAGCTCCTCGACGGTCTTGCCCTGCTGCTCGATCCAGGTGAAATACTTGAGGTTGTGCATCCTGCGCTTGTCCCAGTAGGAGAGCTCGAGCATCCGGTCCACGCTCTGACCCAGCAGGCAGGCATCGAAATCCCTGGCCGCGTCGATTTCGGAGTACTCTCCGTGCTCCTCATGCATCTCTCTGAGCCTCGAACCATAGAGCTCCATCGAGTCGGTGGCTACTGTGAAGAGGGCATCGTTCTCATTCATCTCATAGTACTTGGCCATCTTTATCAGGCCGAGCAGGTTGGCTATGGACGAGATACCAAGAAGATCCAGGCGTTCGGTGAACTCCCGGGCCAGGCCCATCTTCTCCAGATACTTCCGTCCCTCCGGTTCGTTGAAGAGCCTTATGATCCTCATGCAGTGGTCGTCATCGATGTCGGCGACCATGTCCATGTTCTTTATATTGTGGATCCAGGGCACGTGCTTGTCGCCGATTCCTTCGATCCTGTGTGCACCGTACCCGTTGTATAGAAGCGTGGGGCACTGGAGGGCTTCACCCGCGCAGACCTTGACCCCGGGGAACTTCTCTCTTATGTAATCCGCACACCCCAGGGTGCCGGCCGACCCCTGGGTGAGGAAGAGGGCGCTGAAGCGCAGGCCGCCCTTGTTCTCGCCGTTGAAGACCTCTTCCATCGCCGGGCCTGTTACCGCATAGTGCCAAACGGCATTGCCGAATTCCTCGAACTGGTTGAGGACGACTATCTCATCGGGCCGCTCGGCCTTGAGCTCCTTGGTCTTGTCATAGATCTCTTTGACATTGCTCTCACTGCCGGGGGTCGCGTAGATTTCCGAGCCCACCTTCCTGAGCCACTCGAACCGCTCCGGGGACATGCCCTCGGGGAGCACGGCAATCGAAGGGCATGCCAGGAGGTACGCATCGTAGGCCCCGCCCCGGCAGTAGTTGCCGGTCGAGGGCCAAAGTGCTTTCTGGCGGGTGGGATCGAACTCACCATGCACGAGTTTCTCCACCAGCGGCCCGAAAGTCGCTCCCACCTTGTGAGCACCGGTGGGGAAGTACTTGCCCAGGAGTACGATGATCCGAGCACGTACCCCCGTGAGTTCGCTTGGCATCTCCAGGTAGTTCACGCCTCCGAAGCCGCCCCCATGCTTCACAGGCTCGTTCTTCCAGGTGATCCTGAAGAGGTTTCTCGAGTGGAGATCCCAAAGACCGATGTCTTTGAGCTCATCCCGGATGCCCTGCGGGATCGCCTCCGGATCTCTCATCTGTTCGTAGGTTGGAATGATGATCTCCCGCTCTTTGCATCGCGTGATGGTGTTCTTGAGAATCTCTTGCTTTGTGGGCATGCTTCTTCGCTCCTTCTGCGTGTACCGGCGGCAATCCGCCCGGCATTCTCATCGTCTTTTGCCGGAGAATACTCTAACAAGCCTGAGGCGCAAAATCAATCACCCGGTTCCGTGGCAGGCCCCCCAGGCGCTGCTACAATCCGGTCATGCCTGCGCCTGCTGCCGGCCTGTCGGCAGCCGAAAGTGATCCTAAGGCCACTGAATACGCCGCCCCACCGCCATCGACCCCTCACAGCAACTTATACCGCGTATATGCGCCCATAACAGAACTTTTGTGGTTTTAATTGTTGACATGGTCAATGTCGGATGATAAAATGGCCGACAAAGAGCAAAGAGCATCAGCGCAGAGCAGCCAAAGAGACCCTACATCGCGCCGTACCCAAGGTTCGGCTTTGGGATGCCTTCAACTGACCCCATGCCCTGCGCGCCGGTAGACCAGGGTTTCTGATTCTCCAGAAAACCGAATAACATCCGGACGCTGGAAGTGCCTATCATAGGTTGGGAACCTCCTCAACCTCCGAGAACTGAAGTTAGACCCAGTTACTCGTACAGGGTGTGCAGCGCGGATGTTAAAGGGCTGCCGGGGGAAAGCCCAAAAAACTTTCTTCGACACCTCGGCAGCCCACTTGTATTTGCCCCGCCCACTTGACTTTGTCCCCTCTCCTAGTATAATCACTCTATTGCGGACGAAGTTGTGAAGTCCCGGCACCTGCCCGGGGCTCTTTGTTCAGGATGGAAACCGGAAGACCAAGAGGTAACGCACGATGAGAACCGACAGTTTCCGCGGCAAGGACTACATGACCCTGCGCGACTGGAGCAAGGAAGAAGTCGAGACCTTCCTGGATGTTGCTTTCGATCTCAAGCGAAGGTTTGCAATGGATGAACCTCACGATCACATCTTGAGGGCCAAGACTCTTTTCATGATCTTCTACAATCAGAGCCTTCGCACCCGAAACAGCTTCGAGGCGGGGATGACGCAGTTGGGCGGTCATGCGCACTTCCTTGATCCCTCGAAGATATATACGCCGGCGATGGAAGGCAAAGAGGTCGCCTATTCGACCGAGCGGGTCTCCGACGTGGCCCGGGTCCTGAGCCGTATGGGCCATGCCATCGCCATCCGCTGCTATGGGGATCCCGTGGACTGGGAGTATGGCGGTTCGCATAAGTTGATGCAGGAGTTCGCCCGTTGGTCGGATATCCCCGTGATCAACATGGAATGCGACAAGTACCATCCCTGCCAGGCCCTGGCCGATGTCATGACCGTGAAGGAGAAGTTCGGGACCTTCAAGGGTGTCAAGTTCGTCATGAGCTGGGCCTATAGTCCCAGTGTCCACAAGCCCCGGGCCGTACCCCAGAGTGCCGTGATTGCGGCAAGTCTCCTGGGTTGTGAGACCGTGCTCGCGCATCCCCCCGAGATGGAACTCGACCCGGAAGTGCTGGCGGCCTGCGAGGCTAATGCCAAGATGAACAAGACCACCTTCAGTGTTACCCATGATTTCGAATCGGCCTTCAAGGGCGCCCACGTGGTCTATCCCAAGGCCTGGGCGGCCACACCTATCTTCCAGCCCCCCGTGGGCCGGAATGATGCCGAGAAGACCCAGCAGATCTTCGACAAGTACAAGTCCTGGAAGATGACCTCTGAACTTATGGAGACCGCCGACCAGGAAGCCATCTATATGCACTGCCTGCCTGCCGACCGGGGCTGGGAAGTCAACAACGATGTCATGGACCGCACCGATCCGGGAAGCGGCTGGAGCTCTGCCATCTATGACGAAGCCGAGAACAGGATGCATGCACAGAAGGCGGTCATGGCACTCCTCATGGGAGGAAAGTGAGGCTTTAGCATGAATGACGCACACAAGCAACTCAAAGGGCGCGATCTCATTGTGACCCAGGAGTGGTCGCCGGAGGAGATCCTCGACACGCTCGATCTTGCGGTCAGGATGAAGAAAGAGCGCTGGGGCTTCACAAATGTCCTCAAAGACCGCACCTTTTTCATGTTCTTCTACAACCCTTCGGTGCGCACACGCCAGAGCTTCGAATGCGCGGCGACCGAGCTCGGCGGCCATGCCCAGTTCCTGGAGCCCAAGAGCATGCGCCTTAAGACCGCAAAGACGGCAGGGGAGACCGTGGAGGATGCGGCCAGGGTGATGAGCCGCTATGCATGCGGCATCGGGATAAGAATACTCGAGGACAAGTGCAGCCGCTACGGGGAGGGGGATGAACTCCTTAGGGAGTACGCCAAGTGGGCGGAGGTCCCCATAGTCTCCATGGCCCATGACAAGTTCCATCCGTGTCAAGGGTTGGCCGATGTGATGGGCTGGATCGATTGGCTGGGGCCCAAGGGCAAGTTCAATCCTGGTGTGCTTAAGGGCAAGAAGTTGCTCATGGCCTGGGGCCACGGAGCGCTTGCACGCTCGTGGTGCAGCGTCCAGGAGGCCATGCTCATAGGATCGAGGTTGGGGATGGATGTCACCGTGGCTGCGCCCGAGGGCTATGATCTGGATCCCGAGGTCATTGATTGGACCAACCGAAACTGCAAGACCCACGGGGCCAAGTTCGAGACCACTCACGATCTCACTGCCGGGTACAAGGGTGCACATGTGGTTTACTCCCGGAACTGGATGAGTCCGGGGGCTTACCGGGGTGGTGAGTTCCATAAGGAAGAGGAAGTCAAGAAGGCCCTGAAACACGCCGACTGGATTTGCGATGCCGACAAGATGGCGCTTACCGATAACGCCATCTTCACCCATCCCATGCCGATAGACCGGGGCCACGAGGTGACCGACGAGGTGGCAAGCGGACCGCGCTCATGCATCTATGATGTGGCCGAAAATCGCCTGCACGTCCAAAAAGCCGTCATGGCCCTGACCATGTGTACCACGTAGGGTTGCCACCCCCGTGGCAACAAATGGTCTTGTGTTGCGTCGGGGTTCCATCCCCGACGCTGGTCGGGTCTCGGTGCCCGACGTTGGTCTTGTGTTTGGCCTGATATGCCGGGAGGGACCCCATGCATAAGCTCTCGCTTCGCTTGCTGCCGGCCGCCGCCTTGCTCGCCGCCGTCTTTATCTCCGGCTGCGGCGCCTCCGGCAAGCCGCGCATTCTCATCCGGACCGAACTGGGCGACATCACAGTGGAGATCCATGAGAAGCAAGCCCCCATCACGGCCGCCAACTTCCTGCGGTATGTGGCGGAGGGCCGGTTTGAGGGTGCGACCTTCTACAGAAGCGTCACCATGGCCGACCAGCCCGATAACGACGTCAAGATCGAGGTCATCCAGGGTGGGCTCGCCGACGACCAACAAGGCCTCGGTCTCCCACCCATAGAGCATGAAACCACGGCCCAGACCGGTCTCCGTCACCATGATGGCGCTCTATCCATGGCGAGGGCGGAACCGGGCACGGCCTCCTCGGAGTTTTTTATCTGCATAGGCGACCAGCCCGAACTCGATTTCGGCGGCAAACGCAATCCCGACGGGCAAGGCTTCGCCGTCTTCGGCCGAGTTGTGGCCGGCATGGATGTGGTAAGGACCATTCAGCAACAACCGGTTGAGGGCCAGTGGCTCAAACCGGAGATCAAGATCACAGAGATGAGAGTGCTTGGTGCTTGACCGGCCGCAGCGGCCGGCCGGTGAAAAGCGATTAGCCTTGTGAAGCCCTTCCGCTTGGCCTACACTCTATCCTGAAGAAGCCGACTAACGGAGGTGTCCTGTATGGACTGTCCGAAATGCGAAACGGCAATGACCACCAGGAGGATAGGCGACGTCGAGGTCGAGGAGTGCACCAGGTGCAAGGGGATCTGGTTCGAACGGGACGAGCTCAGGCAGGCCAAGGATGCAGTCGATCATGACCTGAGCTGGATGGATTTCGACATCTGGAAGCACAAGGACAAGTTCCACATAGCACCGAAGCCGACGAAGTGCCCGCGATGCGGCGTTCCCATGGCGGCCGTAAACTATGGTAAGACCGGTGTGGAGATCGGTGTCTGCTCGAAATGCCGGGGCACATGGCTCGATGGTGGTGAGTTCGACAAGATTGTGGCGTGTCTCCATGAAGAGCTGGAGACCAAGACCTCAAGTGAATACGTGCGTGAGAGCCTGGAGGAGGCCAAGGAGGTCTTCACCGGCAAGGACGGCCTGGCGTCGGAGTGGAAGGATTTCACGACGGTCTTAAGGATGTTCGAATACAGGTTCTTTGTCGAGCATCCGAAGCTGTTCGAGGCCGTCAGGGACCTGGCGAAACGCATGCCCCTGTCATAGGCGTAATAAGATCCTCGGTAGCGCCGGGTCTCTGTGCCCGACGCGAGTGCAGTTCGGCCAAGGAGGCCACAGATGCAGATCCGCAAGACCGTCGTCATCCTGCTTTCGATGCTTGCCGTCGTCGGCTGCATGGCAGCCAGCAACCCTCCCAAATCCGGTGCGCAACCCGCCGGTTCGGCCCTCAAGAAGGTGCTCTTCACTTTCTCACCGACCGACAACTACGAGCGGGTCTTCCTCGCCGGCACCTTTAACGGCTGGAGCACCGATGCCACGCCGATGCACCGCAAGGGCGACGGGTGGGAAGTGACTCTGTTTCTGGCCGAGGGAGAATACAGGTACAAGTTCGTGGCAGACGGCCAGTGGATCGCCGACATGAACGCCGAGAAGTTCTACCCCGACGGTTACGGAGGCCAGAATTCGGCCATCGTGGTCGACGATTCCTTCGAGAACTTCGCGCTTGCAAGGGGGGACGGCGAGATCACGACCGAGGGCCTGCGCCACCGGGATGACGCCTGGGAACGGAGTCTGAGTGCCGACGGCACCGTCACCCTTCGCGTGCGCACATGGATGGGTGATGTGGAACGGGTGGACCTCTGCTGGCATGAGGGTGGTGGGGAGGCCGCCTGGCAGGATTTCGACTGCATCCCGATGGAGCGCTTCGACACCGATGGGACCTATGATTACTTCCAGGCCAGTCCTCAAGGCCGGCAGATGACCTATTACTTCAGGCTTACAGACGGGGACAAGTCGGTGATCCTCGACCGCCAGGGGGCCCGCGAGGCCCCTTCGGGCAGCCTCAACCTTTTTCGCTTCGATGCCACCGCGGTGGCTGCCTTTTCAACCCCCGACTGGGTCAAGAAGGGCATCATCTATCAGATATTCCCCGAACGCTTCGCCAACGGCAACAAGGCCAATGACCCGGACTTCTCCGAGTGGTACTACAAGGGCATCACCGAACTCCCACCGTCGGGCAAGACCAACGGCGAGTACTTCCACCTGGTCAAGGACTGGTATGACATAGGCGGCCTGCGGCAAAGCCCCTACAGGACGGACGGTAAGCCCGACTGGAACTCCTTCTACGGCGGGGACATAGCGGGCGTCCGGGAGAACCTGGACTATCTGGAGGACCTGGGTATTACCATCATTTACTTCAACCCCGTCTTCGAGGCCAAGAGCAATCACAAATATGATGCCGCCTCCTTTATGAAGATCGATCCCCACTTCGGCACCAACGAGGAGTTCGCCGCTTTTGTGGCCGACTGCCACAGCCGGGGTATCCGCGTAATCATCGATCTGGCCTTTAACCATACAGGCCACACCTTTTTCGCCTTTGTCGATGCCAGGGAAAAGGGGAGGGAATCGGAGTACTGGGACTGGTACGAGTGGAAAAACTGGCCTGTCCCCGGTCCTATCGAGTGGACCCCCGCAAATGCCTCCGACTATTATGATTGCTGGTGGAACTTCGGCCAGATGCCCGACCTCAACTTCGATCTCGCAAGATCGAATCCCGACGAGAACTCCGTCATAGACATAGGCAATGCCGAGCCTAACCGGCCTCTCGTCGATCATCTGCTTGATGCTGCGGAGTTCTGGCTCGCCGAGACGGATGTGGACGGCTACAGACTCGATGTTGCGGCCGATGTACCCTTCTGGTTCTGGGAGCTCTTCCGGGAACGGGTTAAGGCCACCAAGCCCAATGCCTACATAGTAGGGGAGCTCTGGGGTGAATCCCCCGAATACGTTAACGGGCGCTACTTCGATGCCGTCATGAACTACAAGTTCTTCCGCGATCCTGTGCTTGCCTTCTTCGCCAAGGGGGAGATGCCCGCCGATGAATTCGACAGGAGCCTTGCCCCCGGCCGGCTCATCTACCAGGACGAAGGTGTCCGCGCCATGATGAATCTCATCGACAGTCATGATACCGAGCGCTTCCTCACTACGGCAGGTGGTGACATCCGACGGCTTAAGCTCGCCATGCTCTTCGGCATGACCTATGTCGGCGCCCCAACCATCTATTATGGGGATGAGATAGCCACCGAAGGCCTCGGCGATCCCGACTGCCGTCGTCCCTTCCACTGGGCCTGGCCCGAAGAGGCCGGGCGCACAGAAGTTCATGCCTACATAAAGAGCCTCATATCTTTGAGGAAAGCACACCCCTGCATGGTGTCCGGGAGCTATAAGACCCTTTTCGCCGATGACCGGGCCTATGCCTACAGGCGAATCGGACCTTCCGAAGACGCTGTAGTGGTCCTCAATGCCGGTGGGGCGGACCGCACTATTACGCTGGCCCTGGATACGGCATCAACGGCCTATGTCGATCCGCTCGACGGGTCGACCGTCCCTGTCTCCATGGGAGATGAAGGCCCGACAGTGACGGTCACGCTTCCTGCCCTTTCGGGCCGAGCGCTCGTTTGCGAGGATGCCGACTGATAGCGTTCTGGGGTGGTCGAGACTGAAATGGCAGTCGCCTCCAGGCCGGACCCAATTCGACGATGCATCCAGCCACCACCCGGGTCCATCCAAGGATGATGAGCGCGCCCTCCGCCTCGAAGCAGCGGCTTTATTTCAACACTACGATTTGCTGTGAGCTGACACGGCCTCCCATTTCAAGTCTGCAGAAATAGACCCCGGGAGCGGCCGCTGCACCTTGATGGTCCTTTGAGTCCCAGTCAATACACACGGGACCGGGCTGAGGTGAGCTCCAGGTCCATCGCCGTATCATTCTGCCGGAGACACTCCAGATCGAGAGATCGACTTGTCCTGCGTCCGGGGGTACTGCGAAAGACAGGCTTGTCACCGACAAGGACGGATTCGGCTTCACTGCAAGCGTGTGAAGAGTGGTAGCTTTAACGGCAGCGTGCTGCTTCTCTGTCGGGGCGGCGGACGGAGAATCTGGCGGGCAGTCGTGTCGGTCGGGGTCCCCGAAATAGACGGGCCTGGCGACGAGGGGAGGCCGCCCACGCTTGAGAAGCAAAGAAACGCTGTAGACTAGAGTATTAACCACGGCCAGGTCTTGATCGCGGTCGCCGTCGAAATCCTCCGAGACTAACGTACTTGCCCAATGTGTGCCATATCGGGCCCTCTGAGTCCGGAAGGTGGCATCTCCATTTCCCAGGAGAATCATAATGTTACACCCACCACCACAGGCGATGGCGAGATCTTGAACACCGTCATGGTTGAAGTCGGCAATTGCTGCTGCCTGCTGATAGCAGCCTGATTCCCGGTAGCGCTCTCCGCTTGTAAACCACCCGTCAGGGGTGCCGATATAGATGGAAATGTGCATATCGTCGGTGAAGGCAAGATCCCGACGACCATCCGCGTTGAAATCACCCACAACCACCCAGTTGGCCTCTCCCGTCCCGGGCAGCCCCCATCGTACGAACTTGCCGTCACCCCTCCCTAACATTATGTTGCTGTATTCCAAGTCCCCTTCGTTGGCGACAGCCAAATCCAGAAACCCATCGCCGTTGAAATCCGCGGTGGCAATGCAAACCCCGTTCCTGCCCGCCTGGGAACTCACGGCCGCAGCGAATGTCCCATCGCCCCTACCCAGAAGGACGGAGAGGCTGTCGCTTCTTGAGTTGGTCACGGCAATGTCCTGAAAGGTATCGTTGTCGAAGTCACCCACGGCGGCAAAAGAAGGCCAGCTGCCGACATCGTAGATCACCCGTTCGTCGAATGTTCCATCACCTCTTCCAAGCAGGATCGAGATACTTGCGTTTTGTTCATTCGTAAAGACAAGGTCCTGGTTCCGGTCGGCATCGAAGTAGCCGACCGCCACTGAGGAGGGCCTGGGCCCCACGCTGCAAGTCAACGCGGCCTGGAAGGTCGCATCTCCGTTACCAAGGAGGATGGAGCCCGTGCCGTAAAGCTCATTGGCCACCGCGAGATCCGGCAGACGATCCCGGTTGAAGTCGCCGACGGCAATCGCCCGCGGCAAGACGCCAACGCGATATTCCGGTGCCGCAAGAAAAGTGCCGTCCCCGTAACCGTGATAGACAGAGACATTGCCGGTAGCTGTGCTGGCGATTACAAGGTCAAGCGGGCCGTCTCCGTCGAGATCTCCAGCGGCGACGGAAATAGGGGCCATTCCCGCGGGAAGGTGCTCGCCGGCGGAGAATTCGCCGTTGCCATGTCCCAGCAAAATCGAGACGTTGCTCTCGTTCGCGTTCGCCACAGCCAGGTCCATTGCCCCATCTGCATTGAAATCGCTTGAAGCCACTGCCCGAGGCCCTCTGCCGACCGCATAGTCCGTCGATGCGGAGAAAGTGCCGTCCCCGTTGCCCAGCAGCACGGAGACGCTATTGCTGTCCTTGTTTGCCGTAACGAGATCCGGGATGCTATCGGCATCCAACCTCACCGAGATCACGGACCCAGGTGCGCCCCCAACGGGAAACCGGTCACCTCCTAGGAAGGTGCCGTCATTGTTTCCCAGTAGTATTGACACATCGTTGCCGCCTTCGTCGGCAACGGCCAAGTCCAGAGCCCCGTTGGTGTCGAAGTCCCCGAAGGCTATCGAAGAAGGCCGGTCACCCGCAGTGTAGGCGCTCACGGGTCCGAATGTACCGTCGCCGTTTCCCATCAGAATCGAAACACTGCCGCTGTCGGGGTTGGTGACAGCCACATCCAGACGGTCATCACCGTTGAAGTCCGCAATGGCGACGTGGGACGGTTTCGCCCCGGCAATGAAATTCACAGGGGCTGAGAAAGTACCGTCACCGTTGCCAAGCAGGATGGAGACATCGTCGCCCCCATCATTTGCCACGGCAAGGTCCGGGAGATCATCTCCATTAAGATCGCCGATTGCCAGCCACACAGGGTGATCGCCGGCAACGTAATTCACTTCCGGTGCGAAGCTACCATCACCGTTTCCCAGAAGAACACTGACGCGGTGGCTGCCTCCGTTGGCCACAGCGATATCGGGGACCCCGTCCTGGTTGAAATCCCCGAGGGAGGCCGAAAAGGGCCCGGAGTCCGCGGTGAAATCCAATCGAGCCGAGAACAGCCAACTTGATTCAGGTGCTGCCCTCAGCGGCAGCGAAATCACGGATACTAGGAGCAACAATTGACACAGCACTATTCTCATCCTGGTTCGCCTCCTTGGACATTCTACGTTACGCACATTTCACTTGTTCCCGAGCAGGTACAATTGCCAGAGGCTGCGGCTGCTGGTGTGAAGGATGGGGGAGAGGGCGAGCCTGCCGGTCTTGCCTATGCTCTTTTCAAGGAATCTCAGCTCCACCAGGCGCTCCCCTATCTCAGGGTCCGAAGGCATGCGAAAGCCTGCCTCGCGCATCAAGAGCAGCCCTTTGGCCCGGACCGCAAGTTCCAGGTGGATGCGAAGGAAGCACAGCATGTCGGCGACGACCTCCCCGGGAAACCTGCTCCTCAGCAGATGGAGGTACCTTCCGATCCTGGTCTCTGAAACCGTCCCGGTGGTGATGCAGTCCAGCAGCCTCACATCGGAATCCAGACCGACCTCCAGCCAAGCCCGCAGCATTCGCTCGCTTTGAGCGAAGGTGATCGCCACCAGCACCGGCAACGCTATGAGTTGGGCGATCGTGTGGATAAGGGGAGGCAGGATGAAGTGATTGAAGCAGGAGTGGACCGCTACCGCCGCGAGGAAGCCCGGGAGGAAGACCCGGCCCCCGGCAGACTCGTACCTGTCCGAGAGACTCTTCGAGAGCACAGCAAACACCGCCGTGGTGCCTCCGTGCATCATGGCGGTGCCGAAACCGCGGATTATCCAGACGAGCAGATTGGGGTTCTCGAGTTCGCGAAGGTAGTAGATGTTCTCGACCAGGGCGAAACCGGATCCTGCGGCGAAACCCAGGATCGCGGCATCGACCATGAAGCCGACCCTCTTCCTTGCGATCAAGTATATGAGGGGTGCGGCCTTAAGGACCTCCTCCACGGGCGGCGCGACGTATCTCGCGTAAGGAGCCGCGCCCAGGTCGCCCCCACCCTGCAACCTCATGCATAGCAGGAACGATACCAGGGCGGCGGCGCAGCCTATCAGTATGATCCTGACAACCGAACCGAACTTCACCAGCTTGAAGCTGTCCAGATAGAACAACCCGGCAAGGAATACAAAGACCGGGACCACACTGACCGAGATTCTAAGTAGTTCTGTCACAGTATCTTCAGAGAGACCATCACCTCTTCCGACATGGGCCGGCCCTCTTCCATTGCAATTGCATAGCCTGCTGACATGGTCGATCTCAAGAGCGAGAACGTGATGAGGCGGAAGTCTATTTGCGCTCCGACACTGAGGAGTTCCCGTCTGCGGTCCGCTGAGTCAAGATTGGTCACAAGGCCTGCGGAAAACAATGACATCCGTGCCCACCTCAGGTATGCGCTCGTCAGCCCCAGGTGCTGGAATCTCACCGGCGGCAGCATGCATTCGGCCGCCATTTTGGCGAAGTTCCTGCCGCCGACGGTGTTGATCTCCGCGCCGGGAAGACTGTAGTACTCTCTGAAACGCTTTATTTCCAGATGATCCACCCAGTTATTCCCGAAGCCCCCGAAGTAGAAATTGGCCAAGGGATTGTCACGATCGCCGAATGCGTGTCCGCCGGCGGCCCTCAGCCAGATCGATGTATGATCGAGCGGCAGGAGAAAGCCATAGTCCAGGCCTGCATGGACGCGGGGAAAATGCTCACCTCGAACATAGCTATCGCTCGCTGTAAGCCCGGTTTTGACCCCCTCCTCATAGTCGACGGCACCCATGCTTGCGTCCACATTCTCATAAGCCAGTCCCGTGCTGAATGAAAGGTATGCGTCAAACGGTGAAATCACGTCCTGGTAGTCGGGCAATTCCTTAAGGTCCGCATATCCGGAGGCGCCGATGTTCCAGTCCAATCTCTCAGGCTCTTCCCAGAACAAGGACCTGTTGTAGTGCACGCCCAGCGAATAGCCCTTCCGGCTTGTCCTGGTCGGACCGAACAGATCGTAGAAGTCCGCGCCGTTATAGGTGGAGGTTATGCTCCACCCCCAGTAGGAGTAACCCAGGCTCAGATGGACCCGTTCCTCGGGAGGGAGATCGGCGTTGGGTGAATAGGATGCCGCAAGTTTGACGTCACTGATTCCCAGCCGGTCCGCGAAGTTAAACCGCAAGCCGACGCTTGCATAATCTCCGTACCCGGCCACTATGGGATACATCGATTCGAATTCCGCGGTGGGCGGCAGCGTATACCCGCCTGAGGTTGTGTCCAGAGAATCGGTTTCGCCTGACTGCGACAGGTCCAGGACCCAATCTCTGACGATCGGGCGCCTCTCGACTATCTCCTGCCCCAGGTACTTGATCGCCGCGGCTTCCTGGACGGGTTCGTTGGCGATCATGCAGGGCATAAACCCCTCTCCGGTATAGGCGAAGATGACCAGGGAATCCTCTGAAACGGGAAGGGGTCTGAAGAAACCGGTCTCGCAGTTGCTGACCAGGTCCATGTCCTTTTCGGCCAGGTCGTACCTGTATATGTTGGAAACACCGTTATAGTAGGAGGAGCCGAACAGGTAGTTGCCATCCGGGGAGAACACGAAATTGGCCGGGGTGCTGTTTTCGAAGTCAAACAGGACATCGTATGAGGCGGTCCCCTCAAGCAGGCTCGCCGTCTCCATCCGGATGAGCTGCTGGTGAAGACCGCTGACTTCGGTAAGGGCCCCGGTCAGATAAACGCCATCGGGCGAGATGTCCAGATCGAAGATGTCCTTGCCATAAGGGAAGGAGTAGACGTGGTTCCACTTCTCATAAGGATACGGGATGCGCACCAGGGTCGATATACCGTTGTAATGGCGGACGCCCCAGAGCGACTTGTCGGCCCGGTCGAAGGCGAGATCGCCCGTCCTTGCATCCTTGATGAGCCTCGTCGTCTTACCGCTGCCGATATCGACCGCGGCGAGGTCACGCCAACCGCTGTTGTCGGTGGTGAAGAAGAGCGTTCCCGAGTCCGCGTCATAGGCCAGGCATGAAACGTAATAGAGGGCCGCCCCACGCACGTCGCACACCCTCTTGAGGTCTCCGGTATCCAGATTGAGAGCCGCGATGTGTGCGGTCTCGCCGGGATAGAGTGCGGCGGCATACAGGTTTCTCGTTTCGGGGTCGAAGTAGGCCCGGGAGACCGACCCGAGGGCGTGCCGTGAGATGGGGCGGGAGCGGGTCGTGGGATAGGCGCGGATTCGATCGAGGTTGGCCTCTTGCCAGGCGTTTTCCCACGCTATCCAGCGTGACCATTCCTCGTTGAGGGAAACCCCGTAGACCTTCTTAAACTGTGCGGCGAAGTAGCGCTTGCTGCCTTCGGTCCGGTTATACCACTCCAGTACCTTGTCCGGGCCGTAGATGAGCGCCAGGTAGGCCACGAACCGGGTGCCATAGAGGTAGGAGTTGGCCCCGACCTGGAAGTCTATCGTGGTGCCTTCGGATTCCAGTCCGACCGCGCTGTAAATGTAGCTCCCGTCACGCACCCTGGTCCTCCATACCATCTCATCGTAGGCGCCGAGCACGCGGCCCAGACCACCCGCCATCCAGGTTTCCATGAAAACCGCAATCCCCTCGTGGTACCAGCGCGGGCAATACCAGCGCGGGGTCGTGAGGTAGCTATAGGCCATGGAGACAGGGTCATCCGCCGTGACCGAGACCTTGCCGCCGAAGACCACACGAAAGAACTCATCGGTCGCAGACGCCTTATCACTCATGACCACATGAACCAACTCGTGGTTCATCAGCCAGTTTATACGCTCGTTGGCGGGTCTGGTCTCATAGACGTAGTTGAATGGCGCTATGTTTATGGCGACCCGATTGGAGGGTACCGCCGCTGTTCCGCCGGTTCCCGAATCCCAGAAATCTTCCAGCAGGACCGTAACACGCTCGCGAGGTGCGTAATCGAAGAAACGGCGATGGAACGCGATCGATCGCTCAAAGCACCCGACAACGTGGGGCGCTAGATACTCCTGGGCCCTGCCGGTATAGATGAGGTAGAGATCCGGAGTCTCCACCCGATAGAGCTGGGCGTAGAGAGCGGGACTCAGAGTGATGACTAGAAGCCCCGCGGAAATGAGCGATCTCAGGGTTGGTCTCGCCATGTGCCTCTCCTTAAGTGCCCCCGCACCAGGGCAGGGCGGGCCCCCTTAAGGCCGGCGCAAGCCGCCGGAACCGGGGGGCCGCCGCCCACGCTAAGGGAAGATACCACACTTGGCGTGTGGTATCTTCCTTCTTCGACAAGGCGCAGCTCCGCCGCGTCCGGCCCTACGGCCCTACCGCTGCCATGAGCTGATCACGCAGTTTCGGTTCAGCCATTACCTGCATGAACCCGGCATCCGCCATAAGGCACGCACACCCGGGTTCCGCCATCATTGCGGCGACCTGCGGGTCCGCAAGCAGCTTTTGCCATCTCCACGGGCGGTCTGCCAGGACGGCACTGAAGTTGGGATCGGCCAGGAGTTTCTGCCACTTCCACGGACGATCCGCCATTACCTCCGCAAACTTGGGGTCGGCGAGGAGTTTTTGCCATCTCCACGGACGATCCGCCATTACCTCGGCGAACTTGGGGTCGGCGAGGAGTTTCTGCCACTTCCACGGGCGGTCGCTGAGTATCTCCGCGAACTTGGGGTCTGCGAAGAGTTTCTGCCACTTCCACGGACGATCGGCCAGGACCTCGGCGACTTTGGGATCGGCGAAGAGTTTTTGCCATCTCCACGGGCGGTCGCCCAGTATCTCCGCGAACTTGGGGTCTGCGAAGAGTTTCTGCCATCTCCACGGACGGTCCGCCAGGACCTCGGCGACCTTGGGGTCGGCAAACAGTTTTTGCCATCTCCACGGACGGTCCGCCATTACCTCGGCGACTTTGGGGTCTGCGAAGAGTTTTTGCCACTTCCACGGGCGATCGGCCAGGACCCCAGCGACTTCGGGGTCCGCAAACAGTTTCTGCCACTTCCACGGACGGTCCGCCATTACCTCGGCGACTTTGGGGTCGGCGAAGAGTTTTTGCCACTTCCACGGGCGATCCGCGAGCACCGCGCTGAAGTTAGGATCGGCCATGAGTTTTTGCCACTTCCAGGGACGGTCCGCGAGCACCGCCTTGAAGTTAGGATCGGCAAAGAGTTTTTGCCACTTCCAGGGGCGGTCCGCCAGCTGCTCGGCAAACTTGGGATCGGCCATGAGTTTTTGCCACTTCCACGGGCGATCGGCCAGGTCGCCGGCCACCTCAGGGTCCGCCAGGATCTCGACAAGGTCCGGATCGGCCAGGATGGCTGCTATCTCAGGGTCAGCGAGGATCTCTGCCAGCTCGGCATCGGCGAAAACCCCTGCTATCTGGGGATCCGCCAGGATCTCCTCCAAATTCGGATCGGCAAACACGGCCGCCACCTTGGGGTCGGCAAAGAGTTTCTGCCATCTCCATGGGCGGTCCGCCAGGATCGCCACTACGGCCGGATCGGCAAAGAGTTTTTGCCATCTCCACGGGCGATCCGCCAGCACCTCCATGATCTCCGGATCGGCGAAGATCGCCACCATCGCGGGATCTGCCAGGAGGTCTTCCATCTCCGGGTCGGCAAAGACAGCCGCCATCTGCGGGTCGGCAAAGAGTTTCTGCCATCTCCACGGGCGGTCAGCCAGGATCTCCACCACGGCCGGATCGGCGAAGAGTTTTTGCCACTTCCACGGGCGATCCGCCAGCACCTCCGTGATCTCCGGATCGGCAAAGACGGCAGCCATGTTGGGATCCGCCAGGATCTCGGCTATGTCGGGATCGCCGAGCAGCGCCGTTATCTGCGGATCCGCCATCAGGTGTTGCCACTTCCACGGGCAATCGGCCATCATCGCGGTGAAGTTCGGGTCGGCCATGAGTGCCTGGAAGTTAGGATCGGCAAGCAGATCCTGAACGTCGTCACGCTGGAGAAGTGCGTGGAATTCGGGATCCTCGAGGATCACATTGGCATCGCTTATTTGCTCCGCGCGATACTTGTCAGCCTTCTCGACCCCTCCGATTGTGGCCTTTACATCCTCAGTGGGTGCAGGCCAGTAGAACTGTGCAATGACCAGAACGACAACCACAGCGGCTGCCACTCCGCCGACTATCCAGAACCACCGTCGGTTCTTAGACGACCTGCCGGAATGTTCCGTCATCACGATCCCCCCTTTCTGGGTTCGAGGCCTTTTCCTTGGCCTCAGCCTCCGCTTCAAACCCTCTCTTCAAACCTTCCATCTCTTACCTCCTCTTAAAGTCCCTACTCCAACTACAAGCCACGATCCGAAAAGTTGGTTTATTTTTCCTGCCCACCCCGAGGCCCCGCCTCGAACCTATGGCTGAGGAGGACCCGGCCCGAGATGAGCAGCTCGAAATCAATAGGTAAGGCCGATTCCGTCGTCTTGGTGAGAGATACGTGGAACCGGCCCTCCCCGGACCCTGAGGCGCTGACCTTGCCGTCGTCTGCTTCCACGAGCAGGCTCCGGCCGGCCTCCGGCCGCAAGCCGTTAAAACGCGCCTGAGCCGGATCATAGCGGAGGCGCACCTCAAACGGCCGTGCACTCCTGAGCGAGACCTCGAAGATAAGGAGGTCCGCAGACCGCATGAGGTCGACCCATCCCTCTGCCTCAGGCAGATCCAGTGGCAAATTCTCTATCGAGCGAAAACTCGCATCTTTCGTGACCCCGATTGTGGCATAAAGGCCGTCGAGATCGGGTGAGTACCTGTTCCAGGACCCGGTAAGAAATACCGAGAACAGGATGAGGCCCACGGCGACTCCCGCGGCGAAAGCATAGACGAAGCGCGGCCTCAGCCCCAAGCGCCTTGCCCGGCCAAGCAATTCTATGACCGGCCGCTTCTCTTGGGCACGATACCGGCCGAAGTCCACCGAGTTCATTATGTGCTGCTTGAGGTGGGCCGGCGGCTCGACGTCGCCGACTTGGCTCAGAAGATCCGAAGTCTTGTGGAGCTCTCGCCGAAGCCTTCGGGCGTCAGGGGCGTCGCCGATATACCGGCGAAGCTCGGCGCTCTCTTCAGGGCTTATCTCCCCCGAGATCTCCTTGTTTATGAGTTCTGCGTATCTGTCATCCTTCATTTTCCACTATACCTCTCTCGACCAGGACCAGCCTCAATAGCTGCCTCGCCATAAACAGGCGCGATTTCACCTTCTTCTCGGGGATCTCGAGCGCAGCACTCATCTCCTTGTAGGAGCATTCCCGGAAATGCCTGAGCACCAGGACCATCCGGTACTTGGGCTCGAGCTCCATCAGGGCGGTCTGCACATTCCGGCTGAGTTCGGCTTCTTGGTATGCCCGTTCGGGCGACTTGCGAGGGGATACCATGTTGGGGCCGAGCTCCTCCAGATGCTTCCTCTGGTTGATGTAGTTTAGGGTCTCATTGACCGCTATTCGATAAAGCCAACTGAAGAACTTGTATTTGGGGTTGAATGATCTCATCTTTTCAAACCCCTTGATGAACACCGACTGCGTGATATCCTCTGCGGCGTCATAGTCGTTGAGCATCCTATAGGCGACATTGAAAACCACCTTCTGGTAGCGGTCTACCAGCGTTTCGAAGGCTCTTTCGCTTCCCTGTAAGCATCTTTCCACCAACTCCTTGTCACTCGGTTCCGTACCAATTACATCCGAGGCCTGAGAAAGTTGGGTTTTTTCTTTCATGGCTGAAGCTTTCCCGTAAGTAGCATGTTGTTTCGTCTCTCCGCAGGGCGCACGCCGCCCCAGGCAGACTCCGGCCGATGGCCGTCAGAGAAGAGCTCAAGACCCGCAATTCGCCGGGTGCCTGCCCCGGGCACCCGCCCCGCCGCATTTATACGGTAAGTCAGGCTAGTCGTGCCGGCCGGCGGCCGGAGCCGCCGGGATGCTGCTCACTCGATCTCGAAGATCGCATCGAAACCCGCGTACTTGAATACCTCTCGAATGTGCCTGTTCATATGTTTGAGTCTGAGCTGGCGCCCCGCCTCGCCGAGTCGCTTCTGGGTCGCCAGGAGCACACTCAGCCCCCCGCTGGAGATGTAATCCAGCTCCGCGAAATCCACCGAACAGGTGCGGTCGATCTTGTCGAACACCGACCGGGCGCCGTCAACCTGCGCGGCATCGAACCGTCCTACCAGCGCGACCTCTCCGTTTTCCCGCAGATCAATCCTGAACATCGGTCTTCCCCAGATGCTTGATCAAGGTGATGCTGCTCTGCCTGTTTTCATAAGTGTAGATTATATCATCTACCATGTTTCTTACCAGATGAATTCCAAGCCGTCCGACGGGGCGTTCCGCCAGCGGTTGTTGGGGGTCATACGCGTCGGCCTTGGTTATGTCGAAGGACTCGACATCAAAGTCGGTCAGCGAGGTCATGATCTTGTCTCCCGCTCTTGCAAGGCTTACGAGGATCTCACTGCTGCCCGAATTGTGTCGTACCATATTGACGAACACCTCTTCGATTGCGACCTCAAGCTGGAAGACCACGTCTTCGCCGAGCCGGTAGCGGGCCGCGAACTCGGATACCAAGCCGAAGACCTCCTCGAGGGCATCCACCGTCCTCCTGAACCTGCGTTCCATTCGAACCGCTATCCTCGCCTTACAACGACGGCCGTCATGTCATCCATCTGGGCGGCTTCGCCCGAGTGGAGCCGTACGGCGTCGACGATTCTCTCAATCAGGTGCTCGGCTGTCGCTTCGCGGTTTGCCGTGACGACCTCGGCCAGCCTCTCCTCTCCGAAGAGGCTGTCGGCCTTGTCGACGGCCTCGGTGATGCCGTCCGAATAAAGCAGCAGGATGTCTCCGGGGGCCATGGTCAGGCGGCCTTCGCTGTATGAGGCCGTCTTGAGACACCCGAGCGCCACGCCGCCTATCTCGAGGCGCACGGCTTCTTTGCCGGCCTGGAAGAGAAACGGGTAATTGTGCCCGGCATTGGCGTAGCAGACCTCGCCGGTCGCACCATCGAGGGCGGCATAGAAGAGCGTTACAAACCGGCCCGGGTCCATGCTCGGCACCAGGTGCTCGTTCGAGCTCTTGAGACAGTCCTTAGGGCAGAGCCCCTGGAGAATCTGGCCGCGAAGCGTCGCGTGCACATTGGCCATAAGCAGCGCCGCTGGCATGCCCTTGCCTGAGACGTCCCCCAGGCAAATCCCCACGCGGTCGTCATCCAGCCGGACGAAGTCGTAATAATCTCCTCCCACGGCTTTGGCGGGGATGCTCCTTCCCCAGATGTCATAGCCGGCTATGTCCGGTGCTTCCTGAGGAAGCAGGCCCATCTGTATCTTATAGGCCAGCTTCATCTCCTTCTGGATGAGCGCCAGGGCTTGTCCCTCTTCATAGAGCCGGGCGTTCTCTATTACTTGTGCGGATTCGGTGGCGATTATGGCAAGCAGGCGCTTTTCGGCTTCAGTGAAGCCCGTCTCGGAGCGTTTGTTGAAGACATTCAACGAGCCGAGCATCCGGCCCTTATAAAGCAGGGGGGCGCTCAAGACGGAGCGGATGGGTTCGTCTTTTTCGAGGACCATCTTGAAGCGGGGGTCGGCCTCGAGGTCGTTGATGAGCAAGGGTTTCTGGTACTTAAGCATCCATCCCCTAATCTGCATGCCCAGGCGATAGGGCAGCACCTCGTCGCTGTTGTCGGCGCGCCGGATCATGGTATGGAAGTCGTCCTGCTCTTCGTCCGGGTCGTGGAGCATGACCGAGCCTTGCTCGGCCTTGAAGTGCTTGATGCACTTGCGGACGATCAATTCCATGATGTCCTCCAGGGACCAAGCGGCGCTAATGGCCAAGGAGATGTCATTGAGGATGGTGAGCTCTTCAACGGCAACCTTGAGCTCGCGATTCTCCTCCTCGAGCCTTCTTATGTGCGCCTCGCGCTTAGTGTCCGCCATTCACGATCCCCGTGGCGTTGCCACACCCGCGGCGACGGCTGGTCTTGCGTAGCGTCGGGGTTCCATCCCCGACGGCGTCTTCCTCGCGGGTCCTGTCGCTGCGGACTCCCACCGTCCTCCTTGCCAGTCTGGGCGG